>JASLZL010000093.1 GCA_030754885.1 Rhodospirillales bacterium
TGTTTGATAACTGAGGATCTGGCTCATCTTGGTTTGATGTTAAGCCGCTTGGCGTTGATGTTTCAAGCGGCGCTTCTGGATGGTCATTTTCTTGATCTTTTTTCTCCTTTCAATGATGGCTGTGTCGCGCCCAAAGTAGGCGTCGGCGGGCGGTTGGATACCAGGGGCTCTCGTCACGGTCGCGCAACCAACGCCAGTCGCAGACATGGGGCAGCAGCACCCACACCGGCTGTCCCATGGCGCCCGTCAAATGGGCCACCGAGGTATCGACGGCGATCACCAAATCCAACTGTGCGATCAGGGCGGCGGTATGGGTGTAATCGGTTATACCTGCCGCCAGGCCGTGAATGCCCATCTCCGGTCGTTCGGCCAGTTCGTCCGAGCCCACCTGGAGACTGAACAACCGAACACCGTTGATCCCCGTTAACGGCTGCAAGTCCGCAAGCCGGCATGACCGGCGGGTGTCGTTTGCATGTTCAGGACTGCCGGCCCAGACGACCCCGACCCTCAATTCGCCCGTCTTCTTCAGAACTTCGGGGACGGGCGTCTCGGGAACGGGGATATAGGGGACAAGGGACGGAACGCAATCCAACGATGTCCGCAAGATGAAGGGAAGACTCATAAGCGGTGCGTGCAGATCGAAATCCCGGGGTTCGCCAAAGAAGGGAACCACCCGTTCGATCCCATCGACGCTCAAGAGCAGCTTGGTCAGGCTGTCGTGGCAGGCAACGCTAATACGGGCGCCCTGGGCTGCGATCAAGGGCGCGTAGCGGATAAACTGGATGACATCGCCCGCACCTTGCTCGCCATAGAGCAACATGTGCTGGCCGGCGGGATCGGAACCATCCCACATCGGGCCCGGGAAGGAACGATTGCGCACATTGGGTCGCCTGAGCCGCCATTCGTGTTCGGCGAAGCCACGCTCAAGATCCCCATCGAGTAAAAGCAAGTGAGCCAGTTCGAAATGACCATCGGGATATTCGGGCAGCAGGCGCGTTACCCACTCTTGGCATTTCCGCGCCTCATCGATTTGGCCTAAGTCCCTTTCGATCAGCCCCAGGCCGTACCAGGCCGAGGCCAGGTCCGGCTGGCGCTCCACAGCTTCCCGGTAATGGTGTCGGGCCCCTTCAAGCATTCCCGTCCGGGCGCTCACAAGCCCTGCCCCGGTAACGAAGCTCGGATCGTCAGGGTAACGCTCATGGGCCTCGGCGTAGAGCTTCAACGCTTCTTCGTCGCGGCCCTCCTTGGCCAGGGCCAGCGCCAGGTTATGAGTGGCCGCGCGATGACCGGGAGAGACGATCAACGTTTGGCGCCATGCTCCCAGCGCATCCTCGGTCCGGCCAAGGGCCGCATACATGGAGCCGAGCTGGAGAAGGAGGTCCGGATGCGCCAGGCCGAGGACCAAGACTTGTTCCAGGGTGACCAGCCCCTCTTTGGTCCGGCCTTGTTCATGCAACCCCTGGGCAATATGGCCGAGGACCGGTAACAGTGATTCGAGAGCGGCACCAAGTGTCTCTTGGGTCGGTGCGCTCTCCACCAGTCCTCTAAGCAATCCGACGGCCTCGTCGATGCGGCCGCTTTGTTGGTAGATGAGACTGAGATTGTGGAGGCTCGACGAATGAGCGGGAACGGCACGCAGCACTTCCCCGTAGAGTTCCTCGGCAACGGTGAGATCGCCCCGTTGGTGGCACTCGAGGGCAGCCTTGAATGTTTTCTCTAGGGCATCATCGCTCATTGCTTGGTTTTATAGCCTCTTTCCGCTGAACAGGGGCGGGAAAACCCGGCTCTCGTGGGGCGCTTGTCTGAAACGGGCCAAAAAAAAGGCCCGCGTAGGCGGGCCTGGTCGTGCCGCGATGGGGGGACGTTAGATGGCGAACGAGGCGCCGCAGCCGCACTGCGACGTGGCGTGGGGGTTGGTGATCGAGAAATAGGACCCCACCAAGTCCTCGACGAAATCCACCTTCGAGCCCGACATCATGCCCAGCGTCATGGGATCGACTACCAGCTTGACGCCGTCGCGCTCAAACACCGCGTCGTCGTCAGCGGCCTTGTCGTCGAGACTGAAGGCATACTGGAAGCCCGAACAGCCGCCACCGCTCACCGTGAGGCGCAGCATCAGGGCGTCGTTGCCCTCGGACTCTCTGAGCTCGGAGATACGCACCGCGGCGCCGGGCGTCAGCGTGATGGCGTCTTCGGGCGGTGCGGTATGGCTATCGGGCATTGGTGCATTCTCGTGCCAAGGGTCGTCCTCTTTATTTAGTCACTTCGGGCCGATTGTCAATTCGGGCAAATGGACCGTTGCCTGGCGCGGCGGCGGCGGAGTAGTTTCGCTGCATGACCGACGCCCATGATTTGGCCCCCTATGCCTGCAAGCCCGAGGAAAGTCGCGGCCGCCTCTACCCCGAGCCGGAAAGCGCTACGCGGACGTGCTTTCAGCGTGACCGGGATCGCATCATCCACACCGCCGCCTTCCGCCGCCTGCAATACAAGACCCAGGTCTTCGTCAATCACGAAGGCGATTATTTTCGCACCCGTCTCACCCATTCCCTTGAGGTATCGCAGATAACGCGCTCGGTATGCCGCAGCCTCCATCTCAATGAGGACCTGGGCGAGGCCCTGGCTCTGGCCCATGATCTCGGCCACCCGCCCTTCGGTCACGCCGGCGAAGAAGCGCTGGAGGAAATGATGGAGCCCTTCGGCGGCTTCGACCACAACGCCCATTCGCTCAGGGTCGTTACGCGGTTGGAGGAACGCTACGCCGACTTCGACGGCCTCAACCTGACCTGGGAGACCCTGGAGGGCTTGGTTAAGCACAACGGACCTGTGACCGGCAAAGACGGATCGGGGCCGGTGCCCAGGGCCATAGCCGATTATGTCGCCGAACATGACCTGGCGCTCGACACGTACTCCAGCGCCGAGGCTCAGGTGGCTGCCGTCTCCGACGACATCGCTTATAACAACCACGATATTGAGGACGGCCTGCGCGCCGAGCTTTTCACCATTGACGACCTGCGCGAAGTTCCTCTGGTCGGGCCGGTCCTGGCGCAAGTGGAAGGCACCTACCCGGACCTTGACCACGGGCGCAAGATCCACGAGGTGGTCCGCACCTTGATCGGCGTGATGGTGACCGACCTTTTGGCCGAAACCGAACGCTGCCTTGCCGTCGTTAAGCCACAATCGTCGGACGATATCCCGACGTTGGGGGAGCCGGTAGCCGGATTTTCCGAGGCCATGCAGGACAATGACGCGGCGCTCAAGCAGTTCTTGCTCAAAAACATGTACCGTCACTACAAACTCAACCGCATGACGTCCAAGGCGCGCCGGGTGGTCAGGGAGCTATTCACGCTTTTTCTCGCCGAGCCCAACTGCTTGCCTACCGAGTGGCGGCGGAAGGCGGGCCCGGCGGGGTCCGAGGAGACGGCGGTCCTTGTCAGCGATTACATTGCCGGCATGACCGACCGCTTTGCCCTTGATGAGCACCGGCGCCTGTTCGACGTGCAGGCGCGCACCTCATGAATTTGTTTGAGCACTTCCGCAGCGCCGTCGTTCATGCCGTCGACGCACTTGCCGCTAAAGGGGACCTCCCGACGGGGTTGGATTGCTCCCGGGTGGCGGTGGACCCTCCGCGCGAAGCCGAACACGGCGACGTCACCACCAACGCCGCCATGGTTCTGGCCAAGCCGGCCGGCATGAAGCCCCGCGACCTGGCGGCGTTGCTCTGCCAATACCTTGGCGCCGTGGAACACGTGACCTCCGCCGAGGTTGCCGGTCCCGGTTTCGTTAATTTGCGCATTGACGACGGGTTTTGGCACGCGCGCCTGGCCGAGATTCTGCGTGCCGGACCGGCCTATGGCGATTCGAAGATGGGCGGCGGTGCCGCCGTCAACGTCGAATACGTCTCGGCTAATCCGACCGGACCGCTGCACGTCGGCCACGGGCGCGGCGCGGTGGTCGGCGATGCCCTGGCGTCGCTCCTGGAGAAGGCTGGTTACGCCGTTACACGCGAATACTATGTCAACGACGCCGGCGCTCAGGTGGATGCATTGGCTCGCTCACTGTTCGAGCGATACAAGGTGCAGGCAGGTGAAGGAGGCGAACAAGCTTTTCAAGAATTGCTTGAGGCGGGAGCGATCCAATACGGTGGCGATTACCTAGTTTCAACGGCCACGGACATCGCTCGTGTACACAGCAATCGATGGGTAACGACGCCTGAAACAGAATGGTTGCCGGCGATCCGCGACCATGCCATCGAGGCCATGATGGACCTGGTCCAGGGCGACCTCGACCTGCTTGGCGTCCGCATAGACGTTTTCAAGTCCGAGCGCGACCTGGTCGATGCGGGGGCGGTGGATCGGACCCTCGAGGTCCTGAGCAAGGAGGAACTGATCTACGAAGGGGTTTTGGAGGCGCCCAAGGGCAAGGGATCGGAAGACTGGGAGTCGCGCGAACAGACCCTGTTCCGCGCCACCCGCTTCGGCGATGACGTGGACCGCCCGCTCAAGAAATCCGATGGTTCGTGGACCTATTTCGCCACCGACGCCGCCTATCACCTGGACAAGTTCGAGCGTGGCTTTGCCACCATGATCGATGTCTGGGGCGCCGATCACGGGGGCTACGTCAAGCGCATGCGGGCCGTCGTCGAGGCCCTCACCGAGGGCCGGGGATCGCTCGACGTCAAGCTGTGCCAGATGGTCAACCTGACCGAGGACGGCAAGGCCGTGAAAATGTCGAAGCGCGCCGGCACCTTCGTCACCCTGGCCGAGGTTATCGACAAGGTGGGCAAGGACGTAGTGCGCTTCATCATGCTGACGCGCAAGAACGATGCACCCTTGGAATTCGATTTGGCACGGGTGACCGAACAATCGCGCGACAATCCGGTCTTCTATGTCCAATACGCCCATGCCCGGGCATGCTCGGTGCTGCGTCATGCCGCTGAGAACTTCACCACTGACGAGCTGCTTTCCGACGCTCTGGCGGAGGCGTCGTTAGTTCGCTTGACCGACGACGCGGAGCTTGCTTTGATCAAGGCAATGGCCGGTTGGCCAAGGTTGGTGGAAAGCGCGGCGGAGGCGCACGAGCCCCATCGCGTTGCCTTCTATTTGGGGGATCTAGCGGCAAGCTTCCACGCCTTGTGGAACAAGGGCCGGGACGACACCAAGCTGCGCTTCCTGGCCGATGATGACCGGGACCTGAGTTTGGCGCGTCTCGCCCTCGTTCGAGGCCTGGCCTTGGTGATCGCCTCGGGGCTTCGTGTTATTGGCGTCGCCCCGGTCGAGGAGATGCGTTGATGGCCGATGAGGACGACGAGGCGGACGTACCCGAGATTCCAGAGATCCTGGCGTTCGAGCCTGTTGAGCGGAGCCGCCCGGGCGGGCGGCGCGGCTTATTGGTGGCTCTGGTCCTTATTCCCGTATTCCTGGGTGCGGCTGGATGGGCGGCTTGGCACTATCTGGGCGACTTGCTTATCGTCGAAGATGCATATGACGTCCCCCTGGTCCAAGCCGACCCCGGACCGGTGAAGGTGCGTCCCGAGAATCCCGGCGGCATGCAGGTGCCCGATCAAGATAAACTGGTTTACGATCGAATGCGTGGAGACGAAAAGCCGCCCCAGGTGGAGAGCCTGTTGCCCAGGTCTGAAACTCCCCTGCCGCCACCGACCGCGACGCTACCGCCAGTGCCGGCAGAGAAGGAGCCTGATAAGGTGGTAGAGAAAGCGGTAGAGAAGGCGGCTACGGCACCTACTCCTCTGACGCCTCCGAAGGCACCAAAAGCCGCCCCCAGCAAGGCTTCGACCGAAGAGGTTCTGGCTGCCAAGCCGCGACCGGCTCCACCGCCGCCGACGCCGAAGGTCGCCCCGCAGCCCGAAGCCGGGGCTAATTTACGGGTGCAGTTGGCCGCCGTCCGCTCGCCCGAACAGGCGCGCGGCGAGTGGGAGCGGTTGCGCCGCAAGAATGGCGATTTGTTGGGTAAGCTTCGGCTTTTCATCACCAAAACCGATCTTGGTCCTGGAAAAGGGATTTACTTTCGTCTCCGCGCCGGACCCCTGGCCAGCGAGGCTAAGGCAAAGGCGCTGTGCGCCAGCCTGGCGGAGCGTAAAGTCGGTTGCCTTGTTGTCCGACCCGAAGGCTGACGTGGCCAAACGACCGCCGCGAGCGATGATCCTTGGCTGTTGCGGCCCTGAGCTCAATGAGACGGAGCGGCGCTTCTTCGCCGACGCCAATCCCCTTGGTTTCATCCTTTTCGCCCGCAATTGCATTGACCCGGGCCAACTGCGCGCCTTGGTTGGTGCGTTGAGGGAGAGCGTTGGACGTGCGGATGCGCCCATTCTTATCGATCAGGAAGGGGGACGGGTCACCCGCCTCAAACCGCCCCATTGGTGGGCCGCCCCGGCCGCCCAGTGCTTCGCCGATTTGGCGCGCCGGGACGCAGATCGCGGCGCCGAGGCGGCGCGCCTTGGAGCCCGCCTCATTGCCGCCGAATTGAATGAACTTGGCATTTCCATCAACTGTGTCCCGGTCCTTGACGTTCCCCAGCCGGGAGCCAGTCCGGCGATCGGCGACCGCGCTGTCGGCGATACACCGGCCCGCGCGGCGGCGCTGGGCCATGCCGTCTGTGAAGGGGTGCTCGACGGCGGCCTGCTGCCGGTGATCAAACACATTCCCGGCCATGGCCGTGCCTTGGTAGACAGCCACGATGCCTTGCCCGAAGTGACGGTCGGGCAAGATGATCTGGAGTGCGCGGACTGGGTGCCGTTCCGGGCACTAAGTGCCATGCCCTGGGCGATGACCGGCCATGTCGTCTATCAATCGATCGATGCTTCGCAACCGGCAACCACCTCGGCCAAGGTGATCGGTCGGGTAATTCGTGACGCCATCGGCTTCGACGGCGTCTTGATAAGCGACGATCTATCCATGAAGGCATTGAAGGACGGTCCCGGCCCTTCGGCCGGTGCCGCGCTCGCCGCTGGCTGCGATTTGGTGCTCCATTGTAATGGCGTCCTTACAGAGATGGAGGCCGTCACCGAAGCGGTGGGGCCCTGCGCCGAGGTGACCCTTGGCCGCCTTGCCCGCGCCGAGGCCATGCGCCGCCAACCCAAGCCCTTTGATATGGCCTGGGCGCACCGGCGCCTGGACGGTCTTCTGCGAGGGGAGGAAGACGGGTGAATTTCGGAAACATCTTGTTTCAAGTTTCGGTATGGACTTTGCCGGTCCTTATCGCGGTCACCCTGCACGAGGCGGCCCATGGCTGGATGGCTTGGAAATTAGGCGACGACACCGCCCATCGGCTTGGACGGGTGACCTTTAATCCCCTTAGCCACGTCGATCCCTTTGGCACGATCATGCTGCCGGCGATGCTACTATTGGCATCCGGCGGGAGCGTCATGTTCGGCGCCGCCAAACCGGTTCCGGTAAACTTCCGCCGTTTGCGGCGGCCGCGCCGTGACATGGTGTTTGTGGCGGCGGCGGGGCCAGCGGCCAATCTGGTGATTGCCGTCATCGCGGCGGCGCTTTTCCATGCCCTGCCCATACTTTCGCCCGACTTCGGACAATGGGTCGGCTATAATCTCCGCAACGCCATCTGGATCAATGTCTTGCTATGCGTCTTCAACATGATTCCTATCCCGCCCCTGGACGGTGGACGGATCGCCGTGGGCCTGCTGCCGGCGCCGTTGTCGCGGTCTTTGGCGCGCCTCGAGCGCAAGGGTATTTTCATCGTCCTCGGCTTGGTGTTTATCGTGCCGTGGATCGGTGGCAAACTGGACATGGAACTAGACATGTTTTGGTGGATGGTCGGCGAGCCGGCCGCCTATCTGATGCGGTCGATCCTCTCGATCACGGGAGTCATGTGAGGCGCCAATGACGGACACCGACGCTTTCGAGGATGTCGCGGCCCCGACCGAGGGCGGAGCGTCCACGCCCTTCGTCGTCGATATCGACGGTTACGAGGGCCCCATCGACGTGCTTCTGGCCTTGGCCCGAGACCAAAAGGTCGATCTTGCCCGCGTTTCAATTTTGCAATTGGCGGACCAATACTTGGCCTTTGTCACCGAGGCCAGGCGGACCAACTTGGAACTCGCCGCTGACTACCTGGTCATGGCGGCCTGGCTGGCGTATCTGAAATCGCGTCTTTTGCTGCCCGAACTGGGCGGCGGGGACGAACCGAGCGGTGAGGAGATGGCGGCGGCGCTGGCTTTTCAGTTGCGGCGCCTGGAAGCCATGCGTGACGCCGGGGCGCGGCTAATGGCGCGCGGCCGCCTGGGCCACGACTTTTTCGCCCGCGGAGCCCCCGAGGCCTTCGCCCGGGTCACCACGACGATTTTCGAAGTTTCGCTCTACGATCTCCTCAAGGCCTATGGCGATCAGCGCCGGCGCTCCCAGTCACAGACGCTCACCATCGGTCCGACGGACTACCACTCGGTGGAGGACGCCTTGGGGCGCTTCCGTCGCCTCTTGGGCTCGGCCGCTGATTGGGAGAGCCTGTGGCGCTTCTTGCCCGACACGTTGGGCGGCGGCGTTGTCGCCCGCTCGGCACTGGCTTCGACTTTCGCCGCCAGCCTTGAGCTGGCCCGCGAAGGCGAACTCACTATGCGCCAGAGCGCTACTTACGGCCCCATCTACCTGCGCGCACGGAATCGCGGCGAGGGCGGACAGTCATGAGCGACGTTGATGCGCAACATCTGAGGCTCCTCGAGGCAATCCTCTTCGCCGCCGCCGATCCGGTGCCCGAAAGGGTGCTGGCGGATCGCCTACCCGAGGACGCCGACGTGGGTACGCTGCTGGAACATCTCGGCACCCACTATGCCGGGCGAGGCGTTAACCTGGTTAAGGCTGGCCAGGCTTGGGCCTTCCGCACGGCGCCCGATTTGGCGCGCTTCTTGACCCGCGAAACAGAGGTCGCGCGTCGGCTATCGCGGGCCGCCGTTGAGACTCTCGCCATCATTGGTTATCACCAGCCGATGACAAGGGTCGAAATTGAGGAAATTCGCGGTGTTGGTTTAAGCCGTGGGACATTGGATATGCTGTTCGAACAGGGCTGGGTTAGACCCAAAGGACGGCGCCGAACGCCGGGCCGGCCTGTAACCTGGGGCACTACCGACGCATTCTTGGACCATTTCGGATTGGAATCACTCGGTGACCTACCCGGCATCGACGAATTGAAGGCGGCCGGTCTTCTCGATCCCCGCCCGGCCATCGATATGGTCTCGGCGGCAGGAAGGCCGCCCGTGGCCGGCGGTGACCATGCTGAAGAGACGGATGCAGCGGCCGACGAGCCCGCCGAGCCCCTCGATCCCGACGATGGCGTGGCCGTTCACCGTGACCCCGAGGTGGGCGATTAGGCGACTACCGCCGTCGTTGCGGCGGCGGGGGCTTTCTGCCATTATCCGGCCAACGTGAGCGAACGGAAACTAAGGTGAGAATTGCATCATGGGTACGTTCAGTATCTGGCACTGGCTTATCGTACTTGCCGTCGTCCTCATTCTGTTTGGCGGCGGTGGCAAGTTGTCACGCCTCATGGGGGATTTCGGCAAAGGATTGAAATCCTTTAAGAAGGGTATGGGCGGGGAAGACGCCGACGCTGCCGAAACGGACGCCGAACCGGAACCCAAGGCCTTAAATTCCGAATCCACCGCCGCCAAGGGCGTCGGGGAGAAAGAACAGGCCTCCAAGAGCTGAGCTGGGCCTAACACCGCCTCGAGCGCCCCCCCATGTTCGATATCGGCTGGCAGGAACTTTTCATCGTTGCCGTCCTGGTCGTCATCGTTGTCGGTCCCAAGGACTTGCCGAGGACTTTGCGCGCCATCATGGGATGGGTGCGCAAGGCGCGCACCCTGGCGCGTGAGTTCCAAGACGGTGTCGACGACGTAGTGCGCCAGGCCGACCTCGACGATATCAAGAAGCAGGTGAGTGAGGCCGGTGACATGGAACTCGGCACGGAACTCAAAAAAGGTCTCGGTCTTTCAGAGGACTTCGATGCGGAGGCCCTGGAATCAGATGTCGAGTCCGCCCTGAGCGCGGTGCCTGATGCGGCGGAGAAGCCGGTCTTGGAGAAAGGGAGAGCCAAAAAGGCTAGGCGCCCTGCCAAGAAATCCGCCGCCAAGAAAAAGACCACGCCGTCGGTCCGAAAACCGTCTCCGGCCAAGGCGGCCACGGCCAAAAAAGCGGCGCGCCCGGCCAAAGCGGGCAAGGCCGCACGGCCCAAGAAAGCGGCGGCACGTCGCCCATCGCGCGGCAAGCGCGCACCAACCAAGACCGGAGCCTGACCCAAGGTGGCGGAAGCGGAACAAGAAGACATGAAAATGCCGCTGCTCGAGCATCTGGTCGAGCTTAGGCGGCGGCTGGTCTATTCCTTCATCGCCGTCATCGTGCTCTTTTTTATCTGCTATTACTTCTCGGCCGCCATTTACGCCTTCCTGGTCCAGCCTTTGGCCGACATTCTGGCGACTCTGGGCGGCAATCGGCGGATGATCTACACCTCCCTCCACGAGGCATTTTTCACCTATATCAAGGTGGCCTTCTTCGCCGCCCTTTTCGTGGCGTTTCCGTTCATTGCATCGCAGGTGTGGATGTTCGTGGCGCCGGGGCTCTACAAGCACGAGAAGCGGGCCTTCCTGCCCTTCTTGGTGGCGACGCCGGTCCTATTCTTCGCCGGCGGCGCCCTGGTCTACTACATGATCTTTCCTCTCGCCTGGAAATTTTTCCTCGGCTTTGAATCCGTGGGTGGCGACGGCATGCTGGCCATCCAGTTGGAAGCCAAGGTGGACCAGTACCTATCGTTGGTCATGCAGCTCATCTTCGCCTTCGGATTGTGCTTCGAGTTGCCGGTGGTGATGACGCTTTTGGCCCGCGCCGGCGTGGTCTCCGCCGCCGGCATGGCCGAGAAGCGGCGCTACGCCATCGTCCTGGCCTTTGTCGCCGCCGCCATACTGACGCCGCCCGACGTCATTAGTCAGATCGGGCTCGCCATTCCGACCATCCTGCTCTATGAGGTGTCCATCCTCTGTGCGCGCCTGGTTGAACGCAAACGCAAGGACGAAGACGAGAACGAGCCGGCCGGCGGGAATTCCAATGTTTGATATCAAGTGGATAAGAGAGAACCCTGACGCCTTCGACGAAGGCTTGGGGCGCCGTGGCCTGGCGCCCGCCGCCGCCGAGCTGATGGCGCTCGACGGAGCGCGGCGCGAGGCCCAGACGGCGGCTCAGGAAATCCAGGCCGGTCGCAACGCGCTGTCAAAAGAGATCGGTGCCGCCAAGGCCAAGGGCGAGGATGCCGCCGATCTTATCGCCCGCGTCTCGCGTTCCAAAGAGGAACAAGGTGAGGCCGAGGAAAAGGCTCGCGCCCAGGCGGAAGACCTGGACCGGGCGCTTTCGGGCATCCCCAACTTGCCCGCCGACGATGTCCCGGTCGGACCCGACGAGGCCGCGAATGTCGAGGTGCGGCGCTGGGGCGACGTACCGGAATTTGATTTCGAGGCGAAGGAGCATTTCGACATCGGCGAGGGCCTGGGCTTGATGGATTTCGATCGCGCGGCGCGCATGTCGGGTGCGCGCTTCGTCATCCTCACCGGCGCGCTGGCGCGCATGGAACGCGCCCTTGCCAGTTTCATGCTTGATCTGCACACGACCGAGTTCGGCCACACCGAGGTCAATCCGCCGGCCCTGGTGCGCGACGAGGCCCTTTACGGCACCGGCCAGTTGCCCAAGTTCGGCGACGACTTGTTCCGCACCCGTGACGACTACTGGCTCATCCCCACGGCCGAGGTGCCGCTGACCAATATGGTTGCCGGCGATATCGTCGACGAGGCGGCGTTGCCGCTGCGCTACGCCGCCATGACGTGGTGCTTTCGCTCTGAGGCCGGCGCCGCGGGCAAGGATACGCGCGGCATGATCCGCCAGCACCAGTTTACCAAGGTCGAGATGGTCGCCGTCACCCGGCCCGAAGATTCAGCCGCCGAGCTGGAGCGCATGACGGGCTGTGCCGAGGAAGTGCTGAAGCGTCTTGGGCTGCCGTTCCGCACGGTCGTGCTCAGTACCGGTGACATGGGATTTTCGGCGCAGAAGACCAACGACATCGAAGTATGGCTGCCCGGACAGGGGCGGTACCGCGAGATCTCGTCGTGTTCCAATTGCGGCGATTTCCAGGCACGGCGCATGAAGGCGCGCTATCGCCCGGCGGAGGGGAAGGGCACGCGCTTCGTCCATACCCTCAACGGCTCGGGGCTGGCGGTCGGGCGTACTTTGGTCGCCATCTTGGAAAACGGCCAGCGCGCCGACGGCTCGGTCTCCGTGCCCGAGGCGCTAGGGCCCTATATGGGCGGCATGGAGGTGATTGAGCCTCATGGGTCCTAGAACACTCGACCTGGCCCGGTCGCGCGTCCTTCTCTCCAACGATGACGGCATCCATGCCCCCGGACTCAAGCTTTTGGAGCGGGTCATGCGCCGCCTCGCCAAGGAGGTCTGGGTGGTCGCGCCGGAGACCGAGCAAAGCGCCGCCAGCCATTCCCTGACCATCCGCCGGCCGTTGCGCATCCGCAAGGTGTCGGCCCGGCGTTTCGCCGTCGACGGCACGCCGACCGACAGCGTTTTGCTGGCGGTCAACCAGATTCTCAAGGACCGCCCGCCCGACCTGGTCCTGTCGGGGATCAATAGGGGCGGCAACCTGGGCGAGGACGTGACCTACTCGGGTACCATCGCCGCGGCCATGGAGGGCACCCTTCTCGGCTTGCCCGCGATCGCCTTGAGCCAGGTGGCGGAGCATGGCCATCCGGTAAAATGGGCGACCGCCGAACATTTCCTGCCCGACGTGCTGAAACGCCTGTGCCGCGCTGGGTGGCCGGCCAACGTCCTGATCAACGTCAACTTTCCCGACGTCCTCGCGCGTTCGGTCGCCGGCATGTCATTGACCCGCCAGGGACGGCGCAAGATCGGCGGCACCTTGGTTGAGGGCCGCGACCCGCGTGGTGATGCCTATTATTGGGTCGGCCCCCAGCGCAGCGAAGACCGGGGACGACGCGGCACCGACATGGCGGCGGTCGACCGGGACAAGATTTCCATCACGCCATTGGTCATGGACTTCACCCACGTACCGACGCTCCGGGCCTTGAAGGGGGTCTTTCCATGAGACCCGATTCGGGACGCATCCGGCTCATCCTTGACCTTCGGCGTGGCGGCATTACCGAGACCCGGGTGCTGGCCGCCATGGAACAAGTGCCGCGTGAGATGTTCGTGCCCGAGACCTTCCGCGACCGGGCTTACGATGCGACGGCGCTGCCCATTGGCCATCACCAGACCGTCAGCGAGCCCCTTATCGTGGCCCAGATGACCCAGGCGCTGGAGGTTGGCGAGCGCCATAAGGTGCTTGAGATTGGCACCGGGTCGGGTTACCAGTCGATGGTCCTGGCGCGGCTGTGCCGGCGCCTCTATACCATTGAACGCCACCCCGAATTGTTGCACGGCGCCGAGGCGCGATTTACCCATTTCAGGCTCACCAATATCACGTCTCAGGTCGGAGACGGCACCCTGGGCTGGCCGCGCCAGGCGCCGTTTGACCGCATCATGGTGACGGCGGCGGCGGCGGCGGTACCCGAAGCCCTGGTCGGCCAATTGGCCGTCGGCGGGATCATGGTGGTGCCCGTCGGCGCACCAGACGGCGGCCAAAGTTTGATGCGCGTGCGCCGAGGCGAAAACGGCGCCGAGACCGAGGTTCTGCTCGACGTCCATTTCGTGCCCCTGATCAGCGACCGGGAGAGCGGTTGAAGACTTCGGGTCGCTCGACGATAATCCGGCCATGGGTTCCGTTCTTTCCATTCGACGTTTTCTGATCGCCATGCTCGTGACGGGCGGTGTGCTGCTGCCCGGCGCCTGCGGTTGGGTTGAGTGGCCACCGTCCGATTCCAGGCCCCGGCCCATCGGCCGGCCGCCGGCCACTGCCGTCCCGACGCCCGGCAGCGACCTTTCCTTCGTTGGTGTCAGCGCGGTAATCGTTGGGCGCGGCGACAACGTCTATGCCCTGTCGCGCCGTCACCGGGTTCCCATGCGCGCCATCATCGAGGCCAACGGCCTCAGGCCGCCCTATCAACTCCGTGTCGGACAGCGCATCCAACTGCCGCGCCAGCGGACCCACGTGGTGGCGTCGGGCGATACCCTTTACGGTATCTCGCGCCGCTACGGGGTCGATCTTTTTACCCTGGCGCGCGCCAACGACCTGGGCGAGCCCTATACCATCCACGTCGGACAGCGCTTGGCCGTTCCCACCGCCGTCATCAGGGCCGCCGTCACCAAGGCCGCCGCCGCGCCGCCGGCACCGAGAGCGTCGTCTCCGACGAAGTCCGCACCATCCGCCACCACCACTGCGCCCCGGCGGTCGCCCCGGCCCGCCCGCCCTGCGCCGCCGCCCGTACCGGCCAAGGGCTTCGTGTGGCCGGTCCGGGGCAAGGTCTTGTCCGGCTTTGGCCCCAAGAGCAAGGGGCTGCACAACGACGGCATCAACATTGCCGCATCCAGGGGAAGTGCTGTCCGCGCCGCTGAAAGCGGGATCGTCGCCTACGCCGGCAACGAGCTTAGGGGTTTCGGAAATTTGTTGTTGATCAAGCACGCTGGCGGCTGGGTCACAGCCTACGCCCACAACGAGACCTTGCTGGTCAAGGCGGGGGATAAGGTGAGCAAGGGCCAATCCATCGCCCGGGTGGGCAGCACGGGCAATGTCACCAAGCCTCAGCTGCACTTCGAATTGCGGCGCGGCAAACGCGCCATCGACCCCAGGCGCCACCTGGTCGCCAGCCGGGTAACCCGACCGACGAACAGTTAGACTGAAAGAGGGTCAAGGGGCCGGTTCCAGATCGCCGTTCCAGGCCGCTGCACGGGCAATGCGGACGCCATTTCGACCCGGGCGTCAAAAATATCTTGACATAGTACAAAACTATCATACTATTCTTTAATTCTTTACGCATTGCTGGAATTCAGGAGCATCGGTCATGGCACATCGAATTGACGACGACGGAAGCGTATGGATCCAAGGCGATACGGCGCGCATTCCGGCACCGGGCGAGCCCGGCGGCGGCCCGGTCGTGTTCGACGACACACCGCCCGAGCTCAAGGAGCACCTGAAGCGGGAGCAGTACAAAGACGATATTTTTGAACCGACAAAACTCCTGGTCGAAGCTTACGAAAATAGCTATCCGAAAATCGCCGAGGAACGGCGGACCATGACCCTGGCCGAGGCCGAGGGGTTCAGGAACCGAAGAATGAAGGCCTTTGATGCCGACGTCCGGGCGATGGCCGAAGCCGCGCCCAGCGACGAGGCGCGGCGGCGTTTCAGCGAAGCCGCCGTGGACCTGCGCGGCGCTTTCGATAACCTAACCGGGACGACCGAACGCACCTTCAAGGACACGAGACAGCGCTCGGACCTCGAGCTCCAAGCCGCCGCCCTGAGCCGCCAGGCCCAGGCGTATCCCGAGGACTATGCCCTGCATGCGGCGGTGCTGGACAAGGTAGCCGATGGCGCCGCGCCCCTGGTCACGCGCGAAAGGGCGATCCAGTTCCGTGCCGCCGAGGCCGAGAAGATGGCGCGCAGCGCCATGATGGGCTTCATCGAACAGGGCCGCTTTGACGAAGGCCGGGCATTGCTGGCGACGGCGACCGATGACGACGGCAACCCCGGCACCTTGCCGCTCACGTCCGAAGCGGTGAA
>JASLZL010000094.1 GCA_030754885.1 Rhodospirillales bacterium
TCCAATACTGGTCGACGCCCATGGACGCCACCGCCATGCCGATGCCCCCGGCGAACAGGCCCTTCCACAGCCGGCCGGGCTCCACCGAGGCGAGCACGGTGAGGCCGAAGAGGACGAGGACAAAGAATTCCGGCGCCGCGAAGCGCAGCGCGAAGCGTGCCAGAAAGGGCGAGAACAGAAGGAAAGCGACGATGCTGAGCGTGCCGCCCGTGGCCGAGCCCATGGCGCCGTAGCCCAGCGCCTCGGCCACCTTACCCTGGCGCGTCATGGGAAAGCCGTCGAACACGGTCGGCGCCCCGCCGGCGTCCCCCGGCACGCCCAGCAGGATCGACGTGATGCCGCCCCCGTAGTGAGAGCCCCCATAGATGTTGATCAGGAACACCATCGCATTTATCGGCGAAAACGTCACCGCGATGGGAAGGCAGAGCGCGACCGCAGTGCCGCCGCTGAAACCGGGCAGGGCACCGAAGAAGATACCGATCGCCATGCCGAGGATGGCGAGCAGGACGGCATCGAGGGCTATGGAAGAGAGAATGTCGAGCACGGGTTTCCTATCTTACCTCCGCTAAAGCCGGATCTTGAAGCCGAGGTGGAAAACGGCGTAGAGCGTGAAAGAGAAGCCGAGCCCGATGATCGCCGCCTTGAGCCAGTGCACCCTGAAGGCGACCATGGAGCCGGCGAGAAAGACCGTCGTGGAGACGAGGAAGTTGGTCACCATGAAGAGGGCGAGATAGCCGGCCGTGAATCCGACCACGAGCGCCGGCTTGACCTGGCTGGCCAGATCGCGGGGCCGGGACTCGTCGGTTTCGGGGGCTTTGACCGGCGCGCCCAACGCCTTACGTCGGCGAACTTCGACAAGGAATATGAGCGCCGCCAAGACGGGCATCACGACCATCAGGATGTGGGGAAAAAGGACGCTTTCGCGCGGCATGTCCGCCGTCTCGAAATAGAAAACTCCCCAGAAGACGGCGAAGAGAACCGGTACGATTAGTTCTTTGAGAACCCCCATCCTAACCTCGCATGAACCGGCGCCACGACACGAACGCCGCCGAAGCTCGATCTCTTCGGCGGCGCGCGTGAACCGTCGCGGGCGCCTCTTTTCGGACTATTTGCCCTGCGCTTTCTTGATCATGGGCTTGTATTGCTCCATGAGCTTCGCCGTATCCTTGACCATCTTCGCGGCTTCGTCGGGTCCGGCGTAGGTGACAACGCGGCCCGCCCGCTTCATGCCGTCGATGTATGCCTTCGACGCGGCGGCTTTCTTCACCGCGGCTACCAGTTTCTTGAAGCCCTCTGGGTTGCTTTTCTTAAAGGCAGTTGTGGCCAGCACGCCGATCGAGAACGACAGATGGGGGACCTTGACGTCCTTCGACAATTGCTCGTCAAAGGTCTTGCAGTTCGGGAAGACCGGACTGCGTTTGGCGGCGACCACGCCGAGGCACTTGACCTCGTCGCGCACCGAATAGATCGACAGCGGCCGGATCACGCCGACGTCGAAGTGATTACCCAGGATGTTGGCGGTCACCTTGGAGCCGGCCTGCACCGAGACGACGCGGAAATCGACTTTCGCCTGCTGCTCGACCGAGGCCACGGTGATGTAGTGCTCGCCGGTGAAGACGCCGATGACCAGCTTGACCTGATCGGGCCGCTTGCGGGCATCGGCAAGCAAGTCGTTCATGTCATTGTAGGGTGAGTCCTTGTTGGCGAACCACACCGGCACGTCGCCGGTGAGCATGGCCACCGGCGAGAAATCGTCGACCTTGTAGGGTGGCTTTTGGAACAGCACCGTGTTGGGCATGTGCGGAATCCAAAACCCACCGATGGTGGTACCCTTGGCGCCGTCGTTGTAGACGAGTGACCAACCCAGCTCGCCCCCGGCACCCTTCTTGTAGGAATAGAGAAGGGTGGTTCCAAGTTCCTTCTCAAGAGGCGCCTTAAGTGGCAGCAGCGATTGGTCGGCCGAGCCACCGGGCCCCGTCGGTAGGACGAAAGTTACCGACCCACCGGGCCAGTCTTCGGCCGCCTCGGCAGTGCCGGCAGAAATCGTGAATGAGCCCGCAACCGCGAGCGCCAGCCCGAAGCTGATACAACTCAGTGAGTGTACGATGCGAGACATCTCTGTTCCTCCTCTGGTTTAGTGGGATTTACCCTTTGTATAGGCGATAGTAACCGGTCCCAATCACGAGTCAACGGCTCGGCTATCGCCCGTTTGGTTGACCCGTACCAGTGAAAAATGCGAGTTGTGCGACGCTGACCGTGGCCATATTGCGCCGCTGGAATTTAACAACGCATGGAGAGGGGGAGCGGGTGGACAGATTTGAAAGGCTCAAGGCCGCCGTCGACGGCGCAACCGTGGACCGTGTGCCGGTCAGCGCGTGGGGGCATTTTTTTACCGAGGAGACGACCGCCGAAGATCTCGCCGGGGTGATGGTCCGGTTCCAAGAAACCTATGACTGGGACTA
Source organism: Rhodospirillales bacterium (assembly GCA_030754885.1). GTDB lineage: Bacteria > Pseudomonadota > Alphaproteobacteria > Rhodospirillales > JASLLZ01 > JASLLZ01. The sequence continues at coordinate 2,463 of JASLZL010000094.1, forward strand.
CATGAAGATCCACGCGCGGGCCAGCTATCACGTGGAGGGTTTCGGGTTCCGCTATCAGGCCTCGACAGACCCGGGGCAAATCCACAAGACTTTGGGCCATCCCATCGCCGAGCCCGAGGATTGGCGCAAGCTGCGCCCGCTTGGGCTGGACGATCCGGCCCTGGCCGAGCAGTTCCGCGCTATCGAGCTGATCCGGGGTGCGGTGGGTGGCAAGGTGCCGTTGATCATGACCGTGTTCTCGCCCTTGGATGCCGCCTATTATCTGACCGGCCATGACAGTGCACTCTTGGGCGATCACCTGCGCCGCGACCCGGACTCCGTAGCCGCAGGGTTGGCCGTCTTCGCCGAGACCTTCCAACCCTTCGTCCGCCGCCTAGCCGACAGCGGCATCGACGGCATCTATTTTTCCGCCAAATGGTCCAATCGCTTCAAGCTGCCGGCCGAGGAGTATGGCCGTTGGGCCCGGCCCTATGATTTGCAGGTGCTGGCTGAGGCCCAAGGCATGTGGTGCAACATGATGCATCTGTGCGAGGACGGCATCTATCTGGATGTTTTGGCCGACTATCCGGTCCATGTCTTTCACTGGGACAATTGGGCCGACAATAACCCGGGTTTGGGAGAAGGCCGCGCGACCGTCGGCAAGACGGTGGGGGGTGGAATCGACATCCCGACCCTGACCAATGCGCCCGCCGAAGAAGTGGAACGCAAGGCGCGGGCCGCTATCGAAGAGACCGGCGGGCGCGGCCTGCTACTGGGACCGGGCTGTTCCATCGCCACCGCCGCGACGCCCGAGGCCAACCTGCGCGCTCTGCGTCACGCCGTCGAGCCAGGCTGAGAACGAAGCCGAGCCCGGACGCCTCACCGGAGATCGCGGAAAAACGCCTGCAACACCTCGCGGCACGCCGTTTCGCCGACGCCGCCCACCACTTCGGGCCGGTGGTGGCAGGTCGATTGGTCAAAGATGCGCGGCCCGTGGTCGACGCCGCCGCCCTTGGGGTCATAGGCGCCGAAGGTCAGGCGGCGAATGCGCGCCAGGGATATGGCGGCGGCGCACATGGGGCAGGGCTCAAGGGTCACGATAAGGTCGCAATCGGCAAGACGGGGCGCACCAAGGCGGGCCGCGGCTTCGCGGATAACCAGTATCTCGGCGTGGGCCGTTGGATCGCCTAATTCCTCGACGCGGTTGCCGGCGGCGGCCAGAACTTCGTTCGTTTGCGCCGCCACAAGGACGGCACCGACGGGCACCTCGCCGCGCTTGCCGGCGGCCTCGGCCTCGGCCAGGGCCTGTTCCATAATGGGGTTAGGGGTCGGGTCCATGGCGCCGAGACTGCCGCCGCCGCCGGCTGGCGTCAAGCGTCCGCGCGACCCTTGTGGGGCTTGGGCGGGCGCCCTACACTTCGTTCCATGGAAACGCCCGTCATTGGTATCACCGTCGATAGCGAACCGCCCGGCGGCTACTCCGGCCTGCCGTGGTATGCGCTGCGCGAAAACTATGCCGAAGCCGTGAGCCGCGCCGGGGGCCTGCCGGTGATGTTGCCCCACATGACCGACTTGGCCGAGCCTTATCTGGAAACCATTCGCGGCTTGGTCATCGCCGGCGGCGACTTCGATGTCGATCCGGCGTTGTTCGGCGCCACGGAGCGCCACGAGAAAGTGCGCACCAAGGACGCACGCACTGCCTTCGAGCTTGCCATCACACGGGCGGCTCTGGCGCGCGACATGCCGGTTCTTGGCATCTGCGGCGGCCAACAACTCTTGCACGTGGCCCTCGGCGGCACCTTGATCCAGCACATTCCCGACGCCATCGAAGGCGCGCTTGAACATGAACAGCCCAACTCGCGAACCGAAGCCGGACACGAATTGACGGTCGAAGAAGGCACGCTCCTGCATCGTATTGTCGGCGTCGCCACCATGGCGGTGAACAGCGCCCACCACCAAGCGGCCGCTGACGCACCGCCCGGCGTCGTCGTCAACGCTCGCGCCCCGGACGGCGTTATCGAGGGCATTGAGGCACCGTCCCGGCACTTTTGCCTGGGCGTCCAGTGGCACCCTGAATACGCCATCAGCGAGGGCGACGGGCGCATCTTTGCCGCCTTCATCAAGGCTTGCCGCCAGGGTGGGTAAGCCTACGGACAACCCGGCGAAGGGTGAGCGTATTGCCAAGATGTTGGCCCGCGCCGGCCTTTGTTCGCGCCGCGAGGCCGAGCGCTGGATCACCGCCGGCCGGGTAGCGGTGGACGGCCGCAAACTCTCGTCCCCCGCCGTCAATGTCGGCGTCGGCGCCCATGTCACCGTCGATGGCAAACCTGTGGCGGCGGCCCCGCCGGCGCAACTGTGGCGCTATCACAAGCCCGCCGGCTTGGTGACCAGCCACAGCGATACCCATGGCCGTCCCACGGTCTTTGAGCGCCTGCCCGAAAAGCTGCCCAGGGTGATCTCGGTGGGCCGTCTCGACCTGACCAGCGAGGGCTTGTTGCTGCTCACCAATGCGGGTGACCTGGCGCGCCGTTTGGAACGGCCCGAAAACGGCTGGACGCGGCGTTATCGGGTGCGGGCGTTCGGCGCCGTCGACGAGGCGGCCTTGGCCCGTCTGGCCGACGGTCTCAGCGTCGGTGGCGTCGATTATGGGCCGCTGGACGCCCGCCTCGATCGGCGCCAGGGCCGCAACGCCTGGCTCACCGTGTCGCTCAAAGAAGGCCGCAACCGTGAGGTCCGCCGCGTCATGGAGCACCTAGGCTTGACAGTCAACCGCCTCATCCGCATCGCCTTCGGGCCGTTCCAGTTGGGTCATCTCAGGCGCGGCGCGGTTGCCGAAATTCGGGGCAAGGTGCTGCGCGAACAACTGGGGTCGGACACGCCGTCATGAGGATCGTCGGCGGCAGACACCGGGGCCGACGGCTATCGGCCCCGGGCGGGCGCGATGTGCGGCCGACCGCTGAGCGGGTGCGCGAAGCCGTTTTCAACCTGCTGGCCCACGGGACGGCGGCGGTCGACTTGACCGACGGGACGGTCGTTGATGTCTTCGCCGGCTCGGGCGCCTTGGGGCTGGAGGCCCTGTCGCGTGGCGCCGCCAGAGCCATCTTCATCGACAGTGATCGGAATGCCATTACCGCCATCCGGCGCAATGCCGCCGCTTTGGGCGAGGAGGGTAACGTGACCTTGCTTTGCCTCGACGCCAGCCGCTTGCCGCCGCCACCCCGCATCGCCGGCGCCCCGGCCCGCCTTGCGTTGCTTGATCCGCCCTACGGATCGGGTTTGGCTTCACCGGCCCTGGCTGGGCTGGCCGGCAAGGGGTGGATCGCCGAAGGATCGGTCGCGGTCGTCGAGATCAGCACCCGCGAGCCGTTCGAGACACCGCCCGCTTTTCGGGTTCTTGACGAACGCACCTACGGCGCCGCAAGGGTGATGTTCCTTGGGCTTGGGGAAGATACGCCCTAGCGCCTGCCGAATAGCTTTTCGATATCGGCTAGTTTGAGCTCGACGTATGTCGGGCGGCCGTGGTTGCACTGGCCCGAATGGGGCGTTATCTCCATTTCGCGCAGAATTGCGTTCATTTCGTCGGCGTTGAGGCGCCGCCCGGCGCGCACGCTGCCGTGACAGGCCATGGTGCCGCAAACCGCGCCGAGACGTTCTTTCAAGGACAATGCGTCGGCGTATTCGGCCAGGTCGTCGGCCAGGTCGCGTACCAGGCCTTGGGCGTCGGTGGCGCCGAGCAACGCCGGCACCTCGCGCACCACCACGGCGCCGGCGCCGAAAGGTTCGATGACCAGTCCCAGCTCGGCCAACTCGTCGGCCCTGGCCACGATGCGCGCCGCCGCCTCGTCCTCCATTTCCACAACCTCGGGGATGAGAAGGCCCTGGCGCTTGACACCACCCTTGGCCATGGCCGCCTTCATCCGTTCGTAGACTAGGCGTTCGTGGGCCGCGTGCTGATCGACAACAACGATGCCGTCGGCGGTCTGGGCGACGATGTAGGTCTCGTGGACCTGAGCCCGTGCAACGCCGAGGGGGTAGTCACCGCCGTTGTTCGCCCCGGCCTCGGCGACAAGGGCGCCCGGCGGCGCGTCGAGGTCGGGCAGCGGGGCATGGAAATGGGCGGCGCGTTCGGCGAGATTGCGCGGCAGCGCCGCCGATCCGCCCGGTCTGGTGCCTCCACCTCCTCCATGAGGCGCCATGGCGCCGCCGTCTCCGGGTTGGATTGCCCCAAGTGCCGCCGCCGCCACGGTGGTCGAGGCGCGGTGGCCGGCCTCGGCCAGGGCGTGTTTCAAGGAGCCGACGATAAGGCCGCGCACCAGACCCGGGTCGCGGAAACGCACCTCGGTCTTGGCCGGATGGACGTTGACGTCGACCGCTTCGGGCGGGACGTCGAGGAACAGCGCCAAAAGGGGATGGCGGTCGGAGGCCAGGAAGTCCCGGTAGGCGGCGCGCACGGTGCCGAAAAGAAGCCTGTCGCGGACCGGCCGGCCGTTGACGAAAAGGAACTGCATGGTGGCATGGCCGCGGTTCAGGGTCGGCAGGCCGATATGGCCGGTGAGCCGGAGACCCTCGCGCTCTGCCTCGATGGCAAGCGCATTGTCGGCGAACTCACGGCCCATGATGGCGCCCAGGCGTTCGAGGCGGGCGTCGAACAGCTCGCCCTGGGGCGCCGTCAGGCGGATCAGGCTTCGCGTCCCGTCCCCCAGCGAAAAGGCGACACCGGCGTGGATCATGGCCAGACGCTTGAGAGCATCCTGGGCGTGGTTGAGTTCGGTGCGCGGCGTCTTGAGGAACTTGAGCCGCGCCGGGGTGGCGAAGAAAAGATCGCGCACTTCGACCCGGGTGCCCGGCGGATGGGCGGCGACCCTGGGCGCGCCCTTGCGGCCGCCTTCAACGTCGATGGCCCAGGCTTCCTCGGCGCCGGCCGGTCGGCTGGTGATGGTCAGCCGGCTGACGGCCCCGATGGAGGGCAAGGCCTCGCCCCGAAAGCCAAGGGTGGAGATGTGGGTCAGGTCTTCGTCGGGAAGCTTGGAGGTAGCATGGCGCTCAACGGCCAGGGTCAACTCGTCGGCCGTCATGCCGGCGCCGTCGTCGGTAACCGAGATCAGGGCCTGGCCGCCGTCGCGCACCACCACGTCGATACGCGCCGCACCGGCGTCGAGGCTGTTCTCGACCAGTTCCTTGACCGCCGATGCCGGGCGTTCCACGACCTCGCCGGCGGCGATGCGGTTGATCAAGGTCTCGGGCAAAAGGCGCAGGGTCACGGCGCTTCTCTCAGCAGGTGACGGTAATGAGCGATCAATCCGGCGGTCGATCCGTCGTGGCTTGTGCCCGGCGTCTCGTTGCCCAGTTCGTCCAAAATCGTCCCGGCCAGTTCCTTGCCCAGCTCGACGCCCCACTGGTCGAACGAATTGATGCCCCACAACACGCCCTGCACGAAAACCTTGTGTTCATAGAGCGCGATAAGCATGCCGAGCGTTCGGGGATCGAAGCGCCGAACAAAAATCGAATTGGTCGGCCGGTTGCCTGGAAAGGCCTTGTGGGAGGCCAAAAGACGGGCCGCGTCCGGGGTCAGTCCCTGGGCGGTGAGCTCGGCCAGTGCCTCTTCGGCAGTGCGGCCCTTCATCAGCGCCTCGGTCTGGGCCAGGAAATTGGCCAACAAGATGGGGTGATGGCGGCCCATGGGGTTGTGGGTTTCGGCGGCGGCGATGAAATCGGCGGGCACCAGATGCGGGCCCTGGTGGAGGTGCTGGTAGAAGGCGTGCTGGCCGTTGGTGCCGGGTTCGCCGAAGATTACCGGCCCGGTGCCCCGCGTTACCGGCGTGCCGTCACGGCGCACACCCTTGCCGTTACTTTCCATGTCGAGCTGCTGGAGGAAGGCCGGCAGCCGTTTCAAATACTGATCGTAGGGCAGCACGGCATGGGCCTGGGTGCCGAAAAAGTCGGCGTACCACAGGCCCAAAAGTGCCAAGACCACCGGCATGTTGGATTCCAAGGGCGCTTCGGCGAAGTGGCGGTCCATGGCGTGGGCACCGGCCAGAAGGTCTTCGAACCGGTCCATGCCGATGGCGACTGCGATGGGAAGGCCGATTGCCGACCACAGGGAATAGCGCCCGCCGACCCAGTCCCAGAACTCAAACATGTTCTCGGGCTCGATGCCGAAGGCCTGGACTGCGTCGGCGTTGGTCGAAAGGGCCACGAAGTGGCGCCCCACTGCTTCTTCGCCAAGTGCATCGGTTATCCAATGGCGCGCCGATTGGGCGTTGGTCAGGGTCTCAAGGGTGGTGAAAGTCTTGGATGCGACGATGAACAGCGTCGTTTGGGGATCCAGGTCTTTAAGGGTCTCGGATAGATGAGTGGCATCGACGTTGGAGACGAAACGCACGCCGAGCTTTTCGGTGTGATAGGGCGTGAGGGCTTCGCTGACCATTGCCGGGCCAAGGTCAGAACCACCGATGCCGATGTTGATCACGTGCGTGATGGGCTGGCCCGAATGGCCCTTCCAGATGCCGCCCCGGACCGAAACCGTGAACGCCCGCATCTGGGCCAGCACACCGTGAACGGCGGGCATCACGTCGCTGCCTCCGACATTCATCGGCGCGTCCGATCGGTTGCGCAGCGCGATGTGCAATGCGGTCCGGTTCTCGGTCGTGTTGATCGCCCGGCCCTCGAACATGCGCGTCCGCCAGCCCTCGACGTCGGCCTCGTGGGCGAGGGCCACCAGCAGGTCCATGGTCTCGGCCGTCACTCGATTTTTGGAGTAGTCGAGAAGCATGTCGCCAAGGGAGAGCGAGAAGCGCTCGAAGCGTCCGGGGTCGCCCTCGAACAGCGCACCCATGACGAGCCCCGCCACCTTTCGGTGGTGGGCCGCGAGGGCCGTCCAGGCCGGAGATTCCTCAGGTGACGCCATGTAGACCACCGCCTTGCCGCCGCCGCCAGCGGCTCGGACGAGAGTAGCAGACAAGCGCCCCGCCAACTACCCCGGCAAGGGAATCTGGAGGGATTTTTCGAAGACGATCCCATCCCTAGGCTGTTAGGATAACACCTTCGGATTCGGAATTTCGGGATGTCGATAGCCCATGAAAACGCCGTGTAGAAACGCCCTTATCCTTATTTCCGCCGCCACTGCGGTCGCGGTCGCCACGCCCGTGTCCGGCGCCGGCGAAGGGATGCGTGTCGGCACCACCTTTCCGGTGGTCGGGACCGGGCAAACCAAGTGCTATGGTTCTGGCCGCATTCCCGAAATGCGTTCCTGCCCCGTGCCGGGCGGCGACACTTTCGGCCAGGATGCCCAATATCCTTTCAACACGCCCGGCTACACGGACAACGGAAACGGAACCGTCACCGACGACGTCACCGGGTTGATGTGGCAAAAAGCGTTCCTCGGCGACGTCTCGTGGGCGAACGCCGCCGCCGTCGCGGCACGAGCGGACACCGGCGGCCATCGCGATTGGCGCGTGCCGACGATCAAGGAACTCTATTCGCTGATCAATTTCCAAGGGACGACGGGGCGTGCCAGCGGCCCCTCGCAAAGCACGCCGCCTTCCGACGCGGTGCCGTATATCGACACCCGGTATTTTTCCTTCGAGTACCCCTCCTCGACGTCCCGGTCGGGCGCGCGCTACATCGATGCGCAGTATGTCTCGAGCACTGCCTACGTCGGAATGGCAATGGGGGCGCCGTCCTTTTTCGGGGTGAATTTCGCCGACGGGCGGATCAAGGGGTATCCACACCACAACGCGGCCGCAGGGATGGAGGGGCATGGTACGCGCGTTTCGTTCGCGGCAACCCTGATTACGGTAAGAACGATTTCCACGACGACGGCAACGGGGCGATCACTGACCGGGCCACCGGCCTGACCTGGATGCAGGCCGACAGCAGCGGACAGGACGGCCCGCGCCGCCACCTGGGGAACACCCATTACACCGATGGCCGGATGGATTGGCCCGAGGCCCTCGCTTACTGCCAAGGCCTGAGGTACGCCGGGTCCGATGACTGGCGGTTGCCGAACGCCAAGGAGCTTCAGGGCCTGATCGATTATACGCGCTCCCCCCAAACGACCCGCTCGGCGGCGATCGACGCCTTGTTTATTGCCACCCAAATAACCAACGAGGCCGACAAACCCGACTACCCGGGCTATTGGGCGTCGACCACACACCTCGACGGGCGGTTCCCCGGAACCGCCGCCGTCGTCGTCTTCTTCGGCGAGGCGCTCGGCGCCCCGTCGCTCAACCGGTTGGGCGGCGGTCCGGGAATGCGAGTGCAAGGGGGCGGCGGGCAACAGCAAGGACGGAGACCGCCGCCGCCCGGAGGTGGCGGGCCACAGCAGGGCTTTGGCGGGCAACAGCAAGGATGGAGGCCGCCACCGCCGCCCGGGGGTTTCGGACCACGGCAAGGTGGCGGAGGCCCAGAGCAAGACCGGGGAAACCCATCCGCGGGGCAACCGCCCGCGCCTTCCGGCGGCGGCGGGCAGGCGACGCCGACGATCATCGACGTCCACGGCGCCGGGGCCCAGCGCTCCGATCCCAAGATAGGCACCCCGGGCGACTATCCAAAATGGGGCCAGGGCCCGCAGGGGGACGTGCGACGGGTTTACAACCACGTGCGATGCGTACGGAACACGGGTTAGGCCACGGCACGATTTTTTTAGGGGTCGTGGCCCGCTTATCGCAAACGGATGGAGACCTTCCGTTTGCGGCAGGGCACTAGACCTTGATATCGTCGGCGAGCTGATAGGCGGCCTTGAGCTTTTCGACGGTGAAACCGGGATCGTCGAGAGCATCGCCGACCGCCGCCCCGCGTCGTTTCAGATAGTCCAGGGCTTTCGGAATTTCGCGCACGACTTCGGGGGGTACGATAACCGCCCCGTGCGCATCGCCGTGAATCAAGTCGCCCGATGAGACGGTCAGGCCATAGACCTCCACCGGGGTGTCGAACTCAATGGTATGGACGAAAGAATGGGAGACCCCCAGACCGGCGACCAGGAGCTGAAAATCAGGGATGATGGTGTTGGTGTCGCGCATGATGCCGTTGGTAAGCACGCCGTCGCAGCCCAGCTTTTTGTGGACGACGGCGTTGCGCTTGCCCCAAAAGGTGCCTTGGCCGGCTGGCTCATCCACGTCCTGAACGACGCTGATCGTCGGGTGCGGGCCGGCGGCCAGGTAGTCCAGGTAGTCGCCACGCTGTTTCTGAGCCGCCTCGGCGCTCAGCGAGCTGCGCTCGCTCGCCTTGATGGTCACCGTCTTGGCATAGCCGACCATGGGCTTAAGGTCGGGAAAGGCGCAAGTGACGGGCCGGATGGTGAAGCCGCGACCGCGGCGATCCGGCACCAAAACCTCGATGACGTTGCTGATGGTGGTGGTCGAATACTCGCGCAGTCCCGAGATTTCTTCCGTCGTCAGCGGTTCGGTCATCTCTTGTTTCCCCCATGTTTTTGTTCGTCCGGCGATGCCGGTGAGAGGCAAGAATAGCACGGGCCGGGAACGTATGTCAGCGCACGCACCCCTACATGTTATCCGAAACCGCGTTGGCGATGGTGTTGTACAAATCGGTCACGTTGCCGGACATCAGTTGCACGGAGGCCACGATAACAAGGAAGATGAGCGATGCGATCAGGGCGTATTCAAGCGCGGTGACGCCGGATTCGTCGCCGATCAGGCGATCCCATAGGTCGCGGAAGCGCATGGCTTGTCCCGTTCGGGCCGAGCCGCCGACCCCTTCAATTATCCCCCGCCCTAGTTCTTCGACTTGTTGACCAGGCGGCCCTCGCCGATCCAGGGCATCATGGCACGCAGCTTCTCGCCCACTTCCTCGATCGGGTGTTCGGCGGCGCGGCGGCGAAGCGCCTTGAAGCTGGGCTGGCCGGCAGCGTTCTCCAGCATCCAATCCTTGGCAAAGCGCCCGGCCTGGATATCGTCGAGGATGGCCTTCATGCGCTTCTTTACGCCATCGTCGATAAGGCGCGGGCCGGAAACGTAGTCGCCGAATTCGGCGGTATTGGAGATCGAATAGCGCATGTTGGCGATGCCGCCTTCGTAGATTAGATCGACGATCAACTTGACCTCGTGCAGGCACTCGAAATAGGCCATCTCAGGCGCGTAACCGGCTTCGGTCAAGGTCTCGTAACCGGCCAGGATGAGCGACGTCAGCCCGCCGCACAGAACCGATTGCTCGCCAAAAAGGTCGGTCTCGCATTCCTCGCGGAAGGTGGTTTCGATAATACCCGAGCGTCCGGCGCCGATGGCCGAGGCGTAAGATAGCGCCACCTCAAGCCCGTTGTCGGTGGCGTCTTGCTCTATGGCGACGAGCGACGGCACGCCGGCGCCGCGCTGGTATTCGGACCGCACCGTGTGGCCCGGTCCTTTGGGCGCTACCATGAAGACGTCGATGTCGGAGCGTGGCTCGATAAGGCGGAAGTGGATGGCGAATCCGTGGGCGAAGGCAATCGCCGCGCCCTTCTTCATGTTGGCGTGCAGGTGATCGCGGTAGAGCTCAGCCTGCAACTCGTCGGGAGTTAGGACCATCACCACGTCGGCCCATTTGGCGGCCTCGACCGAGGTCATCACCTTGAACTTGTCGGCCTCCGCCTTGGCGCGGCTTGCCGAGCCCTCGCGCAGCGCCACGGCGATGTTTTTTACGCCACTGTCGCGCAGATTGAGCGCATGGGCATGGCCTTGGCTGCCGTAGCCCACTACGGCGACCTTCTTGGCGGTGATCAGTTTAACATCGGCGTCTCGATCATAATAAACGCGCATGGTTTTTATTCCCTGGTTGACGGTTGCGGCCTAGATACCTTTGGTGCCGCGCGCAATGGCAACGACACCGGTGCGCGAGACTTCGGTCAGGCCGAGCTTCTCCATAAGCTTGATGAAGGCGTTCACTTTACCGGTGTCGCCGACGATCTCGAAGACGAAGGATTTGTTGGTGCTGTCGACCGCGCGGGCGCGGAAGATGTCGGCGATGCGCAAGGATTCGACGCGCTTCTCGCCACTGCCGACGACCTTGACCATGGCCAGCTCGCGGGCCACATGGGGGCCTTCCAGGGTCAAGTCGTTGACCTTGTGGACGGGGACCAAGCGCCCGAGCTGCGCCTTGATCTGTTCAATGATCATGGGCGTGCCCGAGGTGAGGATGGTGATCCTGGACAGGGCGTTTTCCGGGTCGACCTCGGCGACGGTGAGGCTCTCGATATTGTAGCCGCGACCCGAGAAAAGGCCGACGACGCGGGCCAGGACGCCGGCTTCATTATCGACCAGGACCGAAATGGTATGCTCATTTATCTGTTCGGGTTGCGGGTTCACTTTAGTTTGCTCCGGCATTGCGGGGTTCGGGACTTGCTACCCAACCCCATTGAAGAGAATCGATCGCGTAACGGGGGCCGATGACGCCCCGCCGCCGTACCCTAGACCAGAACCATGCCTTCCTCGGACGCCAGACTGTCATCGCCATTGTTGCCGAACAACATCTCGTTGTGGGCTGCGCCCGAGGGGATCATGGGGAAGCAGTTCTCCATCTTGTCGACGCGGATATCGGCGATCACCGCCTTGTCGGTGGCCAGCATTTCCTTGATCACGTTGTCCAGCTGGTTGGGCCGTGTCGCCCTCAGCCCGACGGCGCCGAAGGCCTCGGCCAGTTTGACGAAGTCGGGTAGGGAATCCATGTAGGTCTCGGAGTAACGACTGCCGTGCAAGAGATCCTGCCACTGGCGCACCATCCCCATGTAATGATTGTTGAGGATGAAGACCTTAACCGGCAGGCGGTATTGGGCGATTGTCGACATCTCCTGGATGTTCATCATGGTCGAGGCCTCGCCGGCGATATCGACGACCAGGGCCTTGGGATGGGCGACCTGCACGCCCATGGCGGCGGGCAGGCCATAGCCCATGGTGCCGAGTCCGCCCGAGGTCAACCAATGGTTGGGATTGTCGAACTTGAAGAACTGGGCCGCCCACATCTGGTGCTGGCCGACCTCAGTGGTGATGAAGACGTCGTCGTGCCCCTTGGTCGCCTCATAAAGCCGCTGGATGGCTTGCTGCGGCTTGATCACCTTTGAATTGGTCTTGTAGCTCAGGCAGTCGCGTTTTTGCCACTTGCCGATCTGACGCCACCAGGCCTTCAGTGCCGGGGTGTCGGGTTTGGCGCGCTCCGTCTTCCACACAGCCAGCATTTCCTTGAGCACGTGGGCCACGTCGCCGATGACGGGTATGTCGACCGAGACATTCTTGTTGATCGAAGACGGGTCGATGTCGACGTGGATCTTTTTCGATCCGGGCGAGAAGGCGGCCAGCCGCCCCGTTACCCGGTCGTCGAAGCGGGCGCCGATATTGATCATCAGGTCGCAGTCGTGCATGGCCATGTTGGCCTCGTAGGTGCCATGCATCCCGACCATGCCAAGGAACTGCTTGTCCGATGCTGGATAGGCACCCAGCCCCATCAGGGTCAAAGCACAGGGATAGCCCGTCTTCTTTATCAGGGTCTTGAGCAGCCGTGAGGCCTCGGGACCCGAATTGATAACCCCGCCACCGCAATAGAACAGTGGCCGCTTGGCAGATGCCATAAGCCCAACAGCTCGTCTAATCTGGGCTGCGTCGCCCTTGAGCTGTGGGCGGTAGCTTTTGTGTCCGGCCTCGGTTGGCGGCGAATAGGGTCCTTGGCCCATGAGGACATCCTTGGGCAGGTCGATAACGACCGGACCCGGTCGCCCGCTACGCGCCACATGGAAGGCCTCGTGGACGACGCGCGCCAAGTCATTGATATCCTTGACCAAATAGTTGTGCTTGGTGCACGGCCGCGTGATGCCGGTGGTGTCGGCCTCTTGGAAGGCGTCGTTGCCGATCAAATGGGTCGGCACCTGGCCGGTCAGGCAGACAATCGGAACGCTGTCCATGAGGGCATCGGTGAGCCCGGTCACGGCGTTGGTGGCGCCCGGCCCCGAGGTCACCAGAACAACGCCGACTTTGCCTGTCGAACGGGCATAGCCCTCGGCCGCGTGAACGGCGCCACCCTCCTGGCGAACCAGGATGTGGCGCAGTTGGTTCTGCTTGAATATCTCATCGTAGAGCGGCAGTACGGCGCCCCCCGGATAGCCGAAAACATCCTCGACCCCCTGATCGACCAGGGCCTTGAGAACGATCTGGGAACCGTTCAGTTGTTTGCTCGCCATGACGTCCGCTCCTTGCCGGCACCCAATTTGGCCGGAAACCTCTTGGTTTCCGCCCGAGAGACGAGGAACCTAGTCTTTCAGGTATCCGGGGTCAACAGAAACTGGCGAATAAATGAAAAGATTTTTGACTGTAACCTTTCCGAATATTGCGCGGAGTACACGTTTGCTCCGGCCATCTGGTTGCTGAGCCAGGTGCACTGGCGCTTGGCGTAGTTGCGGCTCGCTTGTTTGGCCGCCCCGCAGGCCTCGTCTAGGTCCGTCTCACCCCGCAAATAGCGCCTCAGCGGCGCCACGCCCAGGGCCTTTGCCGCGGGCAGGTTGGGATCGAGTTTCAATTCCTCAAGGGCCGCCACTTCGTCCACGGCGCCGGCTTCAATCATGCGTTCGAAGCGGGCGTCGATGGCGGCGTAAAGAACGTCGCGCGGCGGATTTAGGACGATGGAGGCGAAGCGCCCCGCGACCGCTGGCAGTGGTTTTTCCTGGCGTTGCCATTCGGCCAAGGAGCGCCCGGTCGCTTTCACCACCTCAAAGGCCCGAATCAGGCGTTGGCGATCGGTGACAGGCAAGCGGGCCGCCATCTCCGGATCGATGCGGGCCAGTTCGGTGTGGAAAGCCTCGTCACCAAGACGCTCGTGGAGGGCACGCGCTTCGGCGCGCGCCGTGTCCGCGATCTCGGGTACCGGTGCCAGGCCCTCGAGAAGCGCCCTCAGGTAAAGTCCGGTGCCGCCGACGACGATGGGCAGGCGCCCGGCGGCGCGGGTCTCGTCGATGGCCGCCGCCGCCAGCTCAAGCCAATACCCGGCCGAACAGCGTTCGGTGACCGGGAGAACCCCGAACAAACGGTGCGGCACGCGATCCTCGTCGGCGGGCGGCGGGCGCGCCGTCAGAATGCGCAGCTCGCGGTAGACTTGCATGCTGTCGGCATTGATTACCGTGCCCGAGAAGGCTTCCGCCGCGTCCAGAGCCAGGGCCGATTTGCCGCTCGCTGTCGGCCCGGTTATGACCACGACCGGTCGGCTCACGGAAGGGTCCGGAAATTCGCGTTCCATCGGGCCATTGTGGCCGAGGTGGGGGACGCGCTCAATGCCCGTCCATGCCCGGCGGTCAGGGTTGGCGTAGGCTGGAAACTCCCTCGGGCTGGCCGACCACGACGGTTGTCAGCCCCTTGGCATCCAGAAGCCGGCGTGCCACCCGATTGACCGCTTCCTGGGTTACCGCCTCGACATAGCCGTTGCGGCGTTCCAGAAAATCAATGCCGAGGTTATCGAGTTGTATGGCAACCAAGATAGCTGCGATGCGACCGCTGGACGAAAAGCGCAGCGGGAACGATCCGGTGAGGTAGGTCTTGGTGTCAGCCAATTCCGCCTTTCCGACGCCGTCGGTGGCCAGGCGCCGCCACTCGGCGCGAACCACGCTTAATGTCTCGGCGACGCGCGCGTTGGCGGTGCCGGCGCCGCCTTGGAGAATGGCCGATGATCGCATGGGCGAGAGGGTCGTGTAGACGGAATAGGCGAGGCCGCGTTTTTCGCGCACCTCGTTATACAGTCGCGAGGTGAATCCACCGCCGCCAAGAATGTAATTCATGACATAGGCCGGGTAAAAATCTTTGTCGTCACGCTTGATGCCGGCCTGGGCGAAGAGGATGGCGCTCTGCGGTACTGACTTCCTCACCACAATGGTGCGCCCGGTGGCGGTGGGGGCTACCTCGGGCAGTTGCCACGGTGCCGCCTGGCCGGGTAGTTCACCAAAGGTCTTGTCCAGCAAGGCCGCCAGTTGGTCCGCGCCAATGTCGCCAACCACACCGATGACAAGATTGTCGCGCGCCAGCCGGTCTTTAACAAAACGCGCGAGGTCGGCGGCGGCAATTGACTTGACGCTGTCTTCCGTTCCCATGACCGGCCGCCCGTATGGGTGGTCCGGAAAGAGGGTGCGCCTCAAGGTACGGCTTGCGATGACGTCCGGATCCTCCAAATTGCGCCGGATCATGGTCAGGATCTGGCTGCGGATGCGGGCCACGGGTTCATCGTCGAAGCGGGGCCGCGTCAGGGCCAGGCGCAGCAGATCGAAAGCGGCGTCGAGATTGACACTAAGCGTCCTCAGCCGGCCGCCGAAGGTGTCGTAACCGGCGTCAAAGCGAAGCGTCATCGCCATGTCTTCGAGGCGTCGCTGAAAGGCCTGGGAGTCAAGTTCACCGGCACCTTCGTCAAGCAGCGACGAGACCAAATCGGCCAGACCTTCCTTGCCCATTGGGTCAAGGGCGGCTCCGCCACGAAAAGCAAAGCGCAACGCGACGATGGGATTTGTGTGGTCCTCGAACAGCCAAGCCTCCATGCCGGCCGGTGAGACCACCCGTTGTACCTCGATGGCCTGGGCGGGGGGGCCAAGCAGTGCCATAAAGAGCATCGTTGCCGGTAGGCAACGGCGAAGAACGCCGATGATCATGGCCGCTGCCTCTCTTTTTTCGGTTCCCCCTCGGGCAGCAGTCGCCCCGTGACCGAGTGGCCGTCGCGCAGTACGGCCCGGGCCGCGGCGTCTATTTCCTTGACGGTGACGGCGCCGATACGTTCGGGCCATGCTTCGGCATCCTCGATCGTGCGGCCCGCCGCCAAGGCGGAACCCAGGACACGCCCTCCCGCCCTTAACGAATCGCGGGCATAGATCGCGCGTGACTGCATGCGGCTCTTGGCGCGTTCCACCTCGTCGCCGCTGACGCCGTCCATCAAGAGCCGTTCCAATTGTTCTTCGACGGCCTTTTGCAGGACGTCCAGCTCTATCCCGGGCAGGGGACTGGCGTAGACGGAGAAGGAGGAAGGTCCCAGGCGGCCGGGGCCGTAATAGGCGCCCGCCGAAGTCGCGAGCTTGCTTTCCACCACCAAG
Source organism: Rhodospirillales bacterium (assembly GCA_030754885.1). GTDB lineage: Bacteria > Pseudomonadota > Alphaproteobacteria > Rhodospirillales > JASLLZ01 > JASLLZ01. The sequence goes on from JASLZL010000094.1 coordinate 18,478, forward strand.
GTCCGGTAAAGGCGGCTGGTGGCCCCGCCGCCGAGGATCTGGGCCAAGACCTGCATTGGGTAGGCGTGTTCGGTGGCGCCGGCGGAATAACTGGGTGCCAGATAGGACCGGCTCCACGACGGTTGGCGCACCCGCGCATCCTCCAGCACGACGCCGCGCGCGGCGCGGTGCGGCGGTTCCTGGGGCCGTACCCGGGGTGGAGTCGGGGCCCTGGGGATGGCGCCATAGTACTTCTCGGCCAGAGGGCGCAGTCGATCCGCCGTAATGTCGCCGGAGACCACTAAGATGGCGTTGTTGGGGGCATAGCGCTGGCGGTAGAACGATAAGATGGAATTGCGGTCGAGACCTTTGATCTCGTGTTCCCAGCCGATCACCGGAACGCGATAAGGGTGGTTGATGTAAAGGGCGGCGCTGACGTGTTCACTGAGAATGGCGGAGGGATCGTTGTCGGTGCGTTGGCGGCGTTCTTCCAAGATGACCAGACGCTCGGTCCGCACGTCCTCTTCGGTGAGTACCAGATTGGTCATGCGGTCGGCCTCCATGCCCATGACCAGTTCCAGCCGGTCCACCGCCACTGTTTGGAAATAGCCGGTGTAGTCGGTCGAGGTGAAGGCGTTCTCACGCCCGCCGTTGCGCGCCACCCGGCGTGAAAACTCGCCTGACGCCAGGGTCTTTGTACCCTTGAACATCAGGTGTTCGAGGAAATGGGCGATGCCTGACTTGCCAGGTGGATCGTCGGCCGAGCCCACCTTGTACCACACCATGTGGTTGACCACCGGAACCCGGTGGTTGGGGACCACCACCACCTGCATGCCATTGGCCAGGGTGAAGGTTTGCGGATTGAATATGCCGGCGTCGGCCGCCGAACCCGCTCCGCTCAGCGCAAGGACGAGGGCGATCACCCCCATGGTGCGCGAAAGTTTGTACCCCAGCGTCATCACCGTTTCGTTATCCTCTCGCCGCTGTTCCACCATGCCGGGCGTTCGCCGGGGCTTCGCACTCTACCCCCCGTTTCGCCCTTAGAGAAATCACAGACCCGTGACGGACAGGGCCGAACTGCCGCCCAAAACCATCCCACATGTCATCCTAAGGGGACAGGGCGCCAGGCTTTCATCATAATTTGGTGATATAATGGCGCATCGAAGGGGTTTGAATCATAAGCAAACAAAAAACCTATAATCGCATCGCTCGGCTCTATGACATCCTCGATCTGCCTTTCGAGCATGCGCGCTACAAGCCCTTGCGCCCGGAGTTGTTTGAAGGATTGCGTGGAACTCTGCTCGACGCCGGGGTCGGTACCGGACGTAATTTTTCCTTTTATCCGGACGCCTCCAAGGTTACGGGCATCGACCTCAGCCCGGCCATGCTGGCCCGCGCCCGGCGGCGCAAGGAGAATCTGGGCACGGTGGTCGATCTGCGTGAAATGAACGTGATGGAGATGGATTTTTCCGATGACAGTTTCGACGGCATCATCTCGACCTTCCTTTTTTGCGTGCTCGAGGCCGAGCACCAACAGCCCGCGCTTGAAGAACTTCGTCGGGTCTGCCGTCCCGGCGGAACTATCCGCATTCTGGAGTACGCCCTTTCGGAAAACCCTGTGCGGCGCTTTACTATGAAATTGTGGGCGCCGTGGGTCCGCTTCGCATATGGCGCCGAGTTCGACCGCCATACGGAACAATATCTGAATGCCGCTGGATTGGATCTGGTGGAAAAGAGGTTTCTCTATAAGGACATCATCAAGCTATTGACGGTGCGCCCGGCCGCGGATCGGGACGTCGGCTAGAAGATTCCTTCCAAGAGTGCCTCGTGCTTGCGCTCGATCGTTGGCACCTCGCCCTCGGTGATGGAGCGTCCCAAGGCCTGGTTTTCCTGGATCCGTTTGGCTTCCTTCATCGGATCGACCACCGTTCCGTATTGCGTCGGTGTGTTCCAGAACATGACGGCCTCGGCGAAGGATTTGTCCTCTTCGGCTAAGATGGTGGTCTCGCGGTTGATCGTAGCGCGGATATTGGGGTTCGCGTTCTCGGTCCCCAAATTCTTGAGCAGGACCTGAATGCCGGGACTGCTTCCCGGCGGCGGGGCGCTGCTTGCCTGTGCCGCGCCCTTGGCGCCAAGCACGGCGCGCCGGGCATTGCTGCGCGGCTCCACCTCCTGAGGGCGCGAGGAGCCTGGTGCCGGTGGCCGTAATCCGTAATCAGGCGGCAGGCTGAGGGGGGCTCGCGAATAGACGGCGAACTCGTCGGGCGCGGACTTGGACTGCCCCAATGCCGAGCGTACGTCTTCGCAGCCGCCAAGCAAAGCCACTGAGACGGATGCCGCGATTATCAAGCCGAACTTATTCATGGCCCGTCATTCGCCCTATTTTCGGAACCGGTCGTACCGTCGCCCTTATGTTTATAATTTTCCGGGCGCGCGAACAAGGAGTCAACGACCAACATGACGGCGCCCACGGTTATGGCGCTGTCGGCTACGTTAAAAGCCGGCCAGTGGAAGCCGGCGGCGTGGATGTCCAGGAAATCGAAAACGGCGCCGAAACGCACGCGATCGATCACGTTGCCTAGCGCTCCGCCGATTATCAAACCGATAGCGGCTGCCAGCAAGGGGCTTCGTGTCCGCCCGAGCCAGACCGCCAGCACGGCCACGATGATCAGGGCGAGGGCCGACAGAACCCAGGCGTTATAGGGCGTTGAGGTGTTGAACAGGCCGAAGCTGACGCCCCGGTTCCAGCCCATGACCAAATTGAAAAATCCGGTCAATTCGATGACCCTGGGCGGGCGCATCACGTGGTCCAGCATCCACCACTTGGAGGCCTGGTCGAGGGCAACGACCAAGGTCGCCGCCGCGATTCCAACTCTGGGAGCGCTGCCGGTCCTTGTCGCGTCCGGGGTCATTTCGCTTCAGTCGGACGGCGGTTGAAAGTGCCGCACGGCATTGGCGCAGCGGCCGCAAACGTCCGGATGGTCGGCGTCCGTGCCGACTTCGTCTAAAACCTTCCAGCACCGCGCGCACTTTTGCCCTTCGGCACGCCTGACGCCGACGCCGACGCCGGCGACGTCGTCGATGGTGAAGGCATCGGCGGGAACGGCGTCGTGGCTGAGAGTGACACCGGACGTAATGGCGATTTCCATCAGGTCGATGCCACCCAGGACTTCGATATCGGCGTCGGCGGCGAATACCTCGGCGTGGGCTTCCAGGCTCGATCCGATGCGCTTTTCGGCGCGCTCGACCTCGATGGCCCCGGTCACGACCCGGCGCAATTCGCGAATACGGTCCCACTTGGCGGCCAGAGCGTCGTTACGCCAAGTGTCGGGGATTTCGGGGAAGAGGCGCAGGTGTACGCTTTCTTCGTCGCCGGGGTTGCGGTCCAGCCAGGCTTCCTCGGCAGTGAAGCAGATGAACGGCGCCAGCCAGGCGGTGAGGCAGTCGAACACCCGATCCAAGACGCTGCGCGCGGCCCGCCGGCGGGTCGAAGACGCACTGTCGCAATAGAGACTATCCTTGCGCACGTCGAAATAGAACGCCGACAGATCGACGGCGCAGAACGCGTGCAGTTCGGTGAAAAGGGGATGGAATTCCAGGTCGTCGCAAGCCTTTCTTACCGCCCGGTCCAGTTCCCACAGCCGGTGCAGAACCCAACGCTCCAGCTCCGGCATCTCGGTGTCGGCCAGACGCTCGGCTTCGGCAAACCCGTTCAGGTTGCCCAACAAGAAGCGCAGTGTGTTGCGCAGACGTCGATAAATGTCGGCGTGGTGTTTGATGATCTCGGCGCCCAGGCGCAGGTCCTCGGAATAGTCCGAACCGACCACCCACAAGCGCAGGATGTCGGCGCCGTGTTTCTCGATCACGTCCTGGGGCGAGACGATGTTGCCCAGCGACTTGGACATCTTTTGGCCGTCTTCGCCCATGACGAAACCGTGGGTCAACACGGTCTCGTAAGGGGCTCGGCCCCGGGTGCCACAGGATTCCAGTAGCGAGGAATGGAACCAGCCACGATGCTGGTCCGACCCTTCCAGGTAGAGGTCCGCCGGCGATTTCAGGTCGACGCGTTGCTCAAGAACGAAGGCGTGGGTCGTTCCCGATTCGAACCAAACGTCGAGGATATCCATCACTTGTTCGTAGTCCCCAGGGTCTCGGCCTTGGCCCAGGAAGCGTGACGGGTCAGAGGTGAACCAAGTGTCCGCGCCTTCCGCTTCGACCGCTTCGGCGATGCGCTTCAACACGGCTTCGTCGCGCAGGGGTTCACCCGAGCGCTTGTCGACGAAGACGGTGATCGGCACGCCCCAGGCGCGCTGGCGCGACACGCACCAGTCGGGCCGCGTCTCAATCATGCCGTTAAGGCGTTTTTGCCCCGAGGTCGGCACAAATCGGGTCGCGTCGATGGCCTTGAGTGCAGTTGCGCGCAGCCCCGTCTTCTCCATGCTGATGAACCATTGGGGGGTATTGCGGAAGATAAGCGGTGCCTTGGAGCGCCACGAATGGGGATAGCTGTGGACCAAGGTGCCCGCGTTCAAAAGCGCCCCGGCATCGTCCAGGGCCTGGACCACTTCGGGGTTGACCTTAAAGACGTGCTTGCCGGCGAACAGCGGTACGGTATCGACAAATAGGCCGTCGTCGTCCACTGTTTCGGGGACGGCCAAGCCGTTAGCCATGCCCAGCTCCCAGTCGTCGGCGCCGTGGCCCGGGGCAACGTGGACGAAGCCCGTGCCGGTCTCTATGTCGACGAAGTCGCCCGCCAGAAGCGGTACCGGGAAGTCATAGCCTTGGCCGTCGAGCGGGTGTCGGCAAATCGTTCCTTCCAGGTTGGTCACCGGGGCGACCATATCCCACTCGACAATACCGGCTTGGGCCCGCACGGCCTCGGCGAGCTTTTGGGCGATCACCAGGCGTTCGCCGGCAACGGCCCGGCTGCCGTCGGCGACGGCTTTTACCTTGTAGACTCCGTAGTCGAAGTCGGGGCCGAAGGCGACGGCCCGGTTGCCGGGAATGGTCCACGGCGTCGTTGTCCAGATAACGACCGCGGCGCCCTCAAGCTCTGGCGACGGGGCTTCGACAACGGGAAACCGGGTCCAGATCGTCGTCGAGGTGTGGTCGTGGTATTCGACCTCGGCCTCGGCCAGGGCCGTCTTTTCGACCACCGACCAGAGGACCGGCTTGGCGCCTCTGTAGAGCGAACCGTTGATCAGGAACTTTCCGATCTCGCGGACAATCTGGGCTTCGGCGGCGAAGCTCATGGTGGTGTAGGGGTTGGACCAGTCGCCGACCACGCCGAGGCGCTTGAACTCTTCGTTTTGCACGGCGATCCATTTGTCGGCGAATTCGCGGCATTCCTGACGGAATTTAACAATCGGCACCGCGTCCTTGTCCTCGCCCCGGGCGCGGTAGGCCTCCTCGATCTTCCACTCGATCGGCAGGCCATGACAGTCCCAGCCGGGCACGTAGTTGGAATCCCGGCCGCGCATCTGTTCGGACCGCGTGATCACGTCCTTGAGGATCTTGTTCAGGGCATGGCCGATGTGCAGGTGACCGTTGGCATAGGGCGGGCCGTCGTGGAGGATAAATTTGTCGCGGCCCTTTGCTTGCTCGCGGTGGCGGCGATAGATGTCAATCTTTTCCCAGCGCGCCAGAGTCTCGGGTTCGCGCTTGGGCAGTCCTGCCTTCATGGGAAAGTCGGTGCGGGGCAGGAAGAGGGTCGGTTTGTAATTGGCGGTCATTTGTTGGCTCACTGGCGGTGTAGTAGCGAAGCATTGGTGGCTTCGGCGGGGTCCTCGATGGCGCCGAGGATGCCCTGTGCCGCCTCGATGTCGCGGACGATTTGTGCCTTTAAATCATCAAGCCCGTCAAACTTCTTTTCCGGACGCAGATATTCGACCAGGGCGACCCGCAGGCGTTGACCGTACAGATCGCCGTCGAAATCGAAGAGATGGACTTCCAAGATAAGATCGTCTCCGGCGAAGGTGGGACGATGGCCCAGATTGGCGACGCCGTCGCGCCATTTGGCCGTCGGACCGTCGCCGACGCTGGCGCGAACGGCATAGACGCCCTTTGCCGGTCGCAAGACTTCGTCAAGGTGCAGGTTGGCTGTTGGGAAGCCGACGGTGTGGCCCCGTTTCTCGCCGTGTTCAACACGCCCCTCGATTTCGAAAAAGCGGCCCAGCAGCTGTGCCGCGGCGCGCGGCTTGGCAGCCACCAACTCGCCGCGCACGCGGGTGGCGGAAAATATCGCGCCTGCCTCGTCCACCACTGCCGAGACCGAGGTAAAGCCGAACCCCGCCCGGGCCCCCATTTGCAAAAGCAGTTCGCAGTTTCCTTCGCGGTCGTGGCCGAATACGAAATCGTAGCCCGATACCACGTGGCGTGCCTCGAGGCCCCTGACCAGGACATCGTCGACGAACTGATTTGCCGGCCGACGCGAGAAGGGAAGGTCAAATTCAAGGACGATCAGGCAGTCGACGCCAAGCGCCTCTATATGGCGCGCCTTGGATGGGAAGGGGGTCAGGCGGAAGGGCTCGATGTCGGGTTTGAAGACGCTACGGGGATGGGGCTCGAAGGTCAGCACCGCCCACGGCAGGCCGGCGGCGCGGGCGATGCGTCCGGCTTCGTCAATCACCGCCTGATGGCCCCGATGGATGCCGTCGAAATTGCCGATGGCGACGGCGGCGCCCCGGGCGTCGGCCGGCAGGTCGTTGAAATGGTGAAAAATCCGCATGGCGGCAAGAAGGTGTCAGCGCCCCGGGTGAGGGTCAAGGAGAAACAACAAGGCGGCAACCCGTCCGCCGCCGCCGGCTGGTGGGATCAGTCGCGGGCCGGCACCATCACCGTGGCGTCACCTTCGATAACGATGGTCTCGCCGACGCTACACGTGGTCTTCAGTTCAACGAACCTCCGCCCGGCATTCAGCTTGCTGACCGAAACCCGCGCCACGACCGTGTCGCCGATCCGCACCGGGGCCTTGAAGCGCAGGGCCTGGCCGACATAAATGGCGCCCGGCCCGGGCAGCCTGGTTCCGATGACCGTCGAGATCAGGCCGGCGGTCAGCATGCCGTGGGCGATGCGGCCCTTGAACAGGGTGGCGGCGGCGTATTCCTGATTGAGATGAGCCGGGTTTACGTCACCGGTAAGGTCGGCATAGAGGACGATGTCGGCTTCGGTGATGGTCTTGCTATAGGCGGCGGTCATCCCCTCGCGCAAGTCCTCGAAGGCATAGCCGTGCAATTCGTCGATGCCGTTCGCCTCGTCGGCTGAGTCCGAGGGGTTTCCCATGGCGTCGTCCTTTGCTCTCAATATTGCAATGCAACCGATTATACTGCGCTGCAATATTACCCCGCCGGGGCGGGGCCGGCAACAAAAGTGTTGGCAATCCGCCGGTCACGCCTGCGGCGGCGTTTCCAAACAACGGCAAAACTGGTATTCAAGGGACCATGGCAAGACGTTCGACATACCGATTTTTCCTCTGTCTGGTTGGATTGGTGGCCCTGGGGCCTGCGGCGCCGCAGGCGGCAGAGCCCTTGCAAATGGTCTTGCCCGTTGACTGCAAGCCGGGCAAGAACTGCTGGATCGTCAACTATGTCGATCATGACCCGACCACGGGGCTCCGCGATTACACTTGCGGTAAGGCGACCTATAACGCGCCGCCCGGCAACCGGCACAAGGGTACCGATTTCGCCATCCGCGACCTTGCCGTCATGCGTGCCGGAGTCATCGTGCGTGCCTCGGCGCCGGGAACAGTCGCCGGCGCGCGGGACGGCATGAAAGACGTAAACGTGCGCAAGATTGGCCAGGCTGCGGTGAAAGGCAAGGAGTGCGGCGACGGCGTTCGGATCGAGCACAGGGACGGCTGGTCGACCCAATATTGCCACATGCTACAAGGCAGCATCGTGGTGAAGAAGGGAACAAAGGTGAAGGCGGGACAGACGCTCGGCTTGGTCGGCCTTTCGGGTTTGACCGAGTTTCCCCACCTCCATATCCAGGTCTCGAAGGACAAGACCGTCGTCGATCCGTTCGCCGGGCTGAAGCGCGGCGACCGCTGCCGGGCGGGCGAGGGCGCGTTGTGGAAAAGCGACGTGATGGCCAGCATTCCCTACCAGCCGACGGCCCTCTTTAGTGCCGGAATTTCGGGCACCCCGCCCGAATCCGATCTCATGCGAGAAGGTGCGTACCAATCTCCAACCTTATCGCCGATGTCCCCGTCGCTCATTCTGTGGGCCGGAATATACCGTTTGAAGGCGGGTGACGAACTGACATTCACCATTACCGGTCCCGATGGCAAGACAGTGCTGAAAGATACCAGAACGGCCAAGAAAAACGTGACACGGCGCTTCGAATTTCGCGGCGTTCGCAGGAAGTCGAAGGCCATGAAGCTGGGTACCTACCAGGGCAAGATCACCTTGGTGCGCAAAGCTACCAGTCCGGGCGGTCCCTTGAAGATCGCCATGACCCGCCAGGTGAGCGTCGAGTAATTGGAACCGGACGGCGCCGCACCAAGGGCGGTGCCGAGCGCAGGACGCGCCGCGTCTTGGCGATGGGCGGCGTCTTGGCGGGCGGCGTGTGGTCTTTGGTGAAGTCGTCGGCCCTAAATAGAGCCGCGCCTTGGTTCTTGGCTCGGGCGCGGGCCTCTATGCGGCGCAGTGTGCGCGTCACCGTCGGGTCGCGGTCGCTGGGCGAGCGGCTGTGCAAGACATGGGCGCGGGCGATGGCCCGCAGACGCTTGACGATGCCGGGGTAACGGTGGCGGGGCTCGCACCAGCGCGCATAGGCGGCCAGGGTCCAGGGATGGGCCGGCAAGGGCTGCAATCCCCGGGCCCGGCACCAGGCGACAAATTCCGTCCACATTCTGTCGCCGATCCGCCTTGTCATGGTGAGCCTCCCGGCGCACTTTATCACCGATCCTTGGTATTACTTGGGTTGGGCGACAAACCGCAAGTAGGGTTTCACCGTTTTGAAGCCGTCCGGGTACTTGGCCTTGGCGTCGTCGTCCGAGACTGTTGGCGGAATGATGCAGTCCTCGCCATTGTTCCAGTTGACCGGCGTCGCGACGTTGTGCTGGGCCGTAAGCTGGCACGAGTCCAAGAGCCGCAGTACCTCGTCGAAGTTGCGCCCAGTACTCATCGGATAGGTCAGTGACGCCTTGATGCCCTTGTCTGGGCCGATGACAAAGACTGATCGCACGGTCGCGTTATTGGCCGGCGTCCGGCCTTCCGACGTCTCGCCCGCGTCGGCCGGCAGCATGTCGTACAGTTTCGCCACCTTCAGTTCGGGATCGCCAACCATGGGGTAGGTGACGGCATGGCCCTGGGTCTCCTCGATGTCCTTGGCCCACTTGTCATGGTTATCCACCGGATCGACGCTGAGGCCGAGGATCTTGCATCCCCGCTTGTCGAATTCCGGTTTGAGGCCGGCCATGTAGCCAAGCTCGGTCGTGCAGACGGGCGTGAAGTCCTTGGGGTGGGAAAACAAGACGGCCCAGCCGTCGCCGATCCACTGGTGGAAGCTGATCGGCCCCTGGGTTGTCTCGGCGGTGAAATCGGGCGCGGTCGCGCCAATTCTAAGTGACATTGTGTACCTCCTCGTTTTTTTTAGAGATTCTAGGATTGCGCGGAAACAACCGGTTGGCAAGCCCTCGCGTATGCCTACATGTAGTCAAAGCGCTCGATGGAAAAGGGCGAGATGTCGTAGGACAGATTCCGGCCCGTCATCTGTTCGGCGATCAGCCTTCCCGATACCGCCCCCAGGGTATAGCCGGTTGATGTCACGGCGTTGAAGAAACCGGGCAGTTTGGGCACCTCGCCCAGGAGCGGCTTGCCGTCGACCAAAAGGTTAATCCCTGTCCAGCACCGCAGCAGCTTGAGTTGACGAAGCGCCGGCACAACCGATGACGCCACCCATAGGTTTCCTTCGATGCTGGTGCGCACTATCCGCGGCTGGTCCATGCCACTTTCCCAAAAGGCCGGCCAGCCGCCGCCGACGATGACGTTGCCGTTGGACGTCTGCTTCATGCTCAGCCTGCGGTTGGCGTGAAGCAGCATGTGGCGGACGAACGGGGCGGCAGCCTCGGTGGCGACGCTCTGGATCGGGCTGGGTACGATGGGGAAGCGTACGCCGACCATGGCCGCGATGTGCGCCGCCCAGGGTCCGGCGGCGTTGACCACGCGCCTGCAACGGATGGAGCCCTGGCTTGTTGCCGCCACGAAACCCTTGTCCACCGCTTCCAGGTTATGGATTTCAGTGCGCCTTAATATACGGGCGCCGGCGGCCTTGGCGCCCCGGGCCAGAGCCGGCGTCGCTCGAATCGGGTTGAGCTTGCCCTCGTGGGGGCAGAACTCGGCGCCCATGATGTGGTCCGAGAGGTAGGGCGCAAAATCACGCAGCTCGGCGGCAGAAAGAAAGACGGACTCCAACCCCCTGGCGCGTTCGCGGCGGACCTTCTTCTCCAAAAATTCGATGTCGTCTTCCGTCTCCCCGACCATAAGGCCGCCGATGAATTTGAGCTCAATGTCGCAATCGAGCTCCTCGCTGAGCGCCTTCCAGGTTTGCCCGGCCTCCAGATAGAGAGGCAAGGCGTCGTCGAAGCTCTTGCCCCAGGCGGGATCCGGGTGGCGCGCCTGGGCCTGCTGGAGCTGGGCGTGGAGGGTGCCGGCGTTGCGCCCCGAGGCGTGGGCGTTGATGTCGTTCTTTTCGACCAAAATCGTCTCGATGCCCTCGCGCGCCAGAAAGTAGGCCGTGGCGCAGCCCAGTACGCCGCCACCGATGATCAAGACGTCGGTCTCCAGGGTCTTGGTCTCTGCCGTTGCAGGTCGACTTGCGGGGGTGTCTAGGGGCTCTGCTTCGTCAACGAGTCCCCTGACATCGGCTTGTGCCCGCGCGATGACGCCGATGGGAACCGGCTTAATGGGCGGCCTGGGCGCAAAGAAGGAGAACTCGCCGGTTGCCAAGCTTACGCGGCGGTCGACCATTCGAGCCATCAGGGCGCCGCAGTACCGTCCCTGGCAGGGGCCCATGCCGGCCCGTGTCTGGTGTTTTAGGTTGCCGACGGATACCGAATCGCCGTCCACGGTCTCGTGCAGGGTGGACCGGGTGACTTCTTCGCAGCGGCACACCAAGGTATCGTCACGGGTCAGTTGATCGGTTAGCGTCGGTGCCTGGAATACAGTCCAGATCGCTTTCTGAAAGCGTTCGTGAGAGGCCAAGCGCCGGCGCCTGCTGTCCCGTTCGGCGATAGCGTGGTGAGGCAGTGCCATACCCAGATTTTCGGCCGCCTTGCAGCCGGCGATGAAGCCCTGCTCCATAGCTACCCGCGAGCCCCCCATGCCGCCGCAGTCGCCGGCCACGAAAACGCCGGCGATCGAGGTTTGGCAATCGGCATTCAGTTCCACGACCAAGCTGTCGCGATCCGCGTCGTAATGATGGCGGCAGCCGAGAGGCCGCGAGATGTCGTTCGACGGCATGAACCCATAGCCGACCGAGACCGCATCGACCGCGAATTCACGACGGCCCTCGGTGCCGGCCTCGCCGGTTGGTCCAATAGGGGCGACGACTACTGACTCGACGGCGTCAGAACCCCTGGCCTCGACGATGGCGTGGCCGTAGAGGATCGGAACGCCGGCTCGGCGCAGGCGCCCCAGATACTTTAGACCATCGCGCATGAGATCTGGTGAGTGGCAAAGTGCGGCCAAGACCGCCGGAACCTGTGCCGGGCCGGGGCGCGGGGCCGCCTCGACCAGGGCCACCACCTCGACCCCGGCGTCCACCAGTTCACTCGCGACCTGAAAGTTGAGGGGTCCATTGCCCGCCACCAGGACGCGTTGTCCAGGCGCCACCCGATAGGCCCTAACCAAGGTCTGGACGGCGCCCGTGGTCATGTAGCCGGGCAAAGTCCAACCGGGCAGCGGCACGCCTTTCTCGTAGGCACCGGTGGCCACGATCAGTTGCTGGGGGCGAAAAACCATGGCTTTGTCGTCCGTGACGACACCAATTTCGTCAGCCGCGAAGGCCCCCCACACCAAGGCCTGGCGTTCGATGCGAACGCCCAGATTCTCAACTTCGGTGATCAGATCGCGCCCGGCCCGGAACTGGGTGTCCATGGCCGCCTCGTCACGGAAGGCGTGGGTTTTGCTAAGCTGCTTGTAGTACTGGCCGCCGGGCGCCGGACGCTCATCGACGATGACCACTTGGGCCCCGGCCGACGCCGCCGCCCGGGCCGCCTGAAGGCCAGCCGGCCCGGCTCCGACAACCAGCACCTCGACCGGATGCTCGGGCGTCGTGCCGTCGGGAATCGGATAGGGGGGATCGGCGCTCGGATCGGTGCCGGGCTGGGACTGGGTCGTGACGGTCATTTCGGCGCCGAGAGGGGTCATGCAGGCGCGCTGGTTCTGTCGCCCATCGACTGTCACCAGACACTCCGAGCACACCCCCATGCCGCAGTAGACGCCGCGGGCCTTGCCCGACTTGGTGCGCCGCAGGGTAAACTTTCCGGCCGCCGTCAGGCAGGCGGCCAGGCTCTCACCCTCGTAACCGGAAATGACCTCGCCATCGAAAGTGATGGTGACCTTTTGTGCCACCGGGACGATCTTGCTTCCTTCGATTCGCATGGTGTCGGGTTCCGTGCCGAATGGTGCTCGTCTTCCGTGGCCGCCAATCGCCCACGTCAATGTGAAGGTGCTGAGATCACGGTTTGTTGACGGAATTAACGATCATCTTGTTTACTGGTATCGCCATTCGGATGTCAACGCGGGCTAGCCGGTCATTCGGCTCGCGGTTAACGAGAACCGGCGTATGGCATGGAGGCTACGTCATGGCTCTTTTTCGTGGCGGCCGGACTGTCTACGGCCAGTCCATCGGCATCTTGCTCACCGACAGCCGGTTTCCCAGGATCCCCGGTGACGTGGGCAACGCCTCGACCTTTGATTTCCCAGTCCGTCTGCGCCGCGTCGTGGTGCCCGAGGCCGAGAGCCATGAGTTGGAAGAGGACGCGCGCGCCATCCCCGCCTATGTCGCCGCGGCGCAAGAGTTGGAGGCCGCGGGCGTGCGGGCGATCACGACAAGTTGCGGCTACTTCACCACCTTTCAAGAGGCCTTGTGCGCGTCCGTCAACGTTCCCGTCTTTACCTCCAGCCTCTTGTTGGTGCCCATGGTTGCCCGCATGCTGCCCGCCGGCCGGCGGGTGGGCATCCTGACAATCCACAGCCGGCGCCTGACGGACCGCGTGCTGGCGGCGGCCGGCATCACCGACGAACCCGTCGTCATCATGGGCGCCGAGGAGGTTCCGGCCTTTACCGACACCTATCCCCGGGGCGCCATGCAGGTTGACCCCGCGCTGGTGCAAAAGGGCGTTGTCGGTATGGTCCGGGACCTGACACGGAGCCACCCGGACGTCGGCGCCATCGTTTGCGAGGGGATTAACTTTGCCCCCTATGGGGCGGCGGTGCAGGACGCGACGGGCCTACCTTGGTTTGACATCACCGACCTGGTACGCCACGTCCACGACGCGGTGGTGAAGAAACCCTATCGTGGGTTTTTGTAATGCGTCCGTCTGGCGTTCAGCGACAAGCCGGCGGACCGTCAACGAAGCCCCAGCCGAAGACGTTGTCTTTGCCCGGGTCTCCCAGGTCGACCACCTTGGCACGCAATACCTTGCGTAAGGAATCGACGGATTTCTTGGCGTCCCGCGCCAGCTCTAGGGCGACCAAAACCGCGACATAGGGCGAGGCGAAGGAGGTGCCGCTCTGTACCCGGCCGCCACGACGGGAAACGGCGGTGTAGATCTGCACTCCGGGTGCCGCGAAATCAATGTATTGGCCCCGGTTGGCCTTGGAATAGACGCGCCGTTCCTCGCCGAAAGCGGTCACCGCCACGACCTCCTTATAGGCGGCGGGATAGGCTGGGCGGTCCGCGCTTCCCCAGTTGCCGGCGGCGGCGACCAGAATCATGCGTTTCTTCTTGACCTTGTCGAGAGCCCTGCGGACGATCTTGTTATCGCCGCCGGCGACACTCATGTTTATAACCTTGACCTTTTTTTGGCCAACCAGTTGATCGACTTCAACAAGGCCACCGAGCTGCCGACGACCCGGCCCACCTTGTTCTTTTCGAACATGCTGGCCGCCTTGAGTTTAGTGCCGGGCAGTAACCCGCCCCATTCCGGCTTGCCGACCATTATGGCGGCGACGGCGGTGCCGTGGTCGGCGGGGCCGGGCCGGCGGCCCTTTTTGTGGAAGGATCGGAATTCAATCTTCTGGCCCTTGAGGGCCGGGTGATTGACGTCGACGCTGTTGTCGATCATGCCAAGTTCGATGCCCTTGCCGCAGGTTGGCTTGGCGGCCTGCCAACCGGCGATCGGCCGGGCGGTCTTGTCTTTGTAATCCTTGAGGGCCTGGGCCTCGAAGTGCTGGTTGACGTCGATGGTCAGGCCGGGGAAGCGGCCGGCCAGGGTTTGGCGCGCCTGCAATGTCGTTGTTCCGGCCGGAATCCGAACGCGATAGAGATTCATCGCCAACTCGCCCAGGCTCACCCGTTCGACAATGGTGAAACCCATCTGGCGGGCGCTGCTCTCAAAGGTTGACGGCGGGTCGACCACCAGGAGCTCCCCTTCCTCGAATTGGTTCTCGGGAAGAGAGGATTTAAACGAACTGAACTTGTCCTTCACCTGGGTCTTGGACTTCACCCGGGACTTGGATCGTTGGGTATTGCCGCCGGTCTTTCCCTTGTCGATGCCGGCGATGCCTCCTCCCGTATTCTGAGAAGGCTTGGACGGTGGCGGGACCGAAATCCACCACTTCCAGCCACCCCAAAATCCGATGGCGAGGATAAGCACGGCAAAAAGGTGAAGAGTGCCTTTGGGCATGGGGCCACCGTTGATGAGTCGGCGGTAGGCTTAAGCCACCCGGTCGTGGGCCGTCGCCATGCGCCCCGCGCCGTTCTCGCTTGAAACTAACTCGGCGCTGCGGCTGTAAGCCTCGGAAGCCATGCTCAGCTGGGTTTGGGCGTCCCGCTCTCCGCCGTCGGTCTGGCCCGACTTCTCGGCCCGCAGTTCCGATTCCGCCTGCTGTTTGAGCTGGCGTGCCTGAGTGGCAACGGAGCGATCCTGGGCCGAGGGTTCCGCCGGTGCCTGGGCGGCGCGGATGACCACTGCCATCTTGCGGGCCGTCGCTCGTGGACTGGACCCCGGGCTGACATCGATGGAGACCTCGCCGCCGACGGCGTATGAACGGCCGTCCGGGCCGCGCTGATATTTAAAGCGCGCGGCGCCGCCGTACGGACCCGCGGCGGCCGCGTGTGCTTGTTCGTGTCGGCGGACCTCGGCGTCGCGGGCTTTCAAGGTGTGGAGCACCTGTTCTTGTTCGCGGGTTAGAAGTTGGGGCGAGAAGACTTGTGTGGCGCCATGCCCATCGCGGCGGTTCAGCTCCTTCCCATTACCGTCGTCGCCCAAGTCGGTGTCGTGGCTGCCGCGCCCCGGCCCTTCGGTCGCTTCAATGGGCCTGGGCTCGGTCTCGGCGGAGTCCGGGTGAGGTGCGCTATCGGGTAGCGCGGCAACCAAGGGGGCTTGGAGCGCTGAAACCAACATAGGATGGAATATAGCATATCGGGGGGCTCGCGTCTTGTCGCGCGATTATCGCCACGGGTTTTAAACGATCCCCTGTTCGCCATAAGGCTGGGCGTTCGGAACGCGGCTCCAGCCGAAGCGCGACAAGTCGAGGGTCTGGAAACCGCCGTCGGCGATGAGCTCGGCAACGGCCCGTCCGGCCGCCGGTGCATGCATAATGCCATGGCCGGAAAACCCGACAGCCATGTAGACGTTTTCAATTCCACCCGTCCACGCCCCGATAATGGCGGAGAGGTCAAGGGTATTGCGGGCGTAATGGCCGACCCAGGTGCGTTCAAGCTTTAAGGTCTCCAGTGCCGGAACGCGATGGGCGACAGCCGGCCAGACGATTTTTTCGAAGCCGTCGGCCGAGGCGTCGAAGTTCCAGCCCGCTGATACAGACCAATCAGGCATGCCGCCGGCGAACCCGCGCCCTTCGGGCCGAAATGCAAGGTGGGATTCGGTCTTGATAAAGGGCAGCGGTTCGGTCTCGACGGCGGGTAGGAAGAAGTGCGTTTCCCGCGCCATGGGCTCGACGGGAAGCTTAAGCCCGATCATGGCGCCGATGTCGGCCGACCATGCCCCCGCCGCAAGCACATGGATGTCCGCATCCACTGTTTCGCCCGATGCCAAGGTGGCCCGCTTGGCCAAGCGCCCGTCGCCCTGCCAGTCCACGACTTTGTCTGTTACATATCGAACGCCCAGGCTGCGCGCCTTGCGGCGGAAGCCTTGGAGCGCCGCGTAGGGGTCTATCCAGGCATCATCGGGCGAATGGACGGCCAGCGCCACATCGTCAGTGCAGAGCGAGGGGAACCGGGCATGCAGGGCTTCGCGGTCGAGGCAGTCCGCCCGCACCTCGTTGGCGATTTGAAGGCGAAAGTTCTGCTCCATCTGCCGGTCGCCGCCGCGGTCTGAAATGAAAAGATAGCCTTGACGTCGAAAACCAATTGGAACGGGATCACCGTCGACCGCCATCTCAGTTTCGAATTGGCGGAAGAATGAGAGGCCATACCGGGCCATTGCGATGTTTTCGGGCAGGCTGAAGAGTTGACGGATGCCGCCGTTGCCCCGGGGGGTTGCCGCCAAGGCATAGGTCGGATCAGGCTCGACGACGATGATGTCGCCGCTCCGTCCCCGAAGCGCCAAGTAATAGGCGATGCTGGAGCCGACAATACCACCGCCGATTATGAGAATGTCGCTGCGCATTGCGCGATGCCGCTGACTCAGGAGAAAAACCAGATGATGGCGAGAAGCACGGCCCCGATCACCAAGGACCACACCGTGGCCTGCGTCCACCGGCGCGGCAATCTCTGTCGCCGCTGCTCGAGGATCAAGCGGTCTTGCCGTTCACGGCGCATCCCACGCCTGCGCTGTCGCCCGACACCGTCCTGTTCCAGGTCCTCGCGGCTTTCCTCCAGGGTCTCTTGGCGCAACCGCTCGACTATGACCGGTGCGATTTCGGACGGGTCATGGTCGTTCATCAAATGACGTTCCTGTCAAAACTATCGGTCACGCGTGGCCTGGAAATCGGAGCTTGCCTATGGTGCGGACGACATATATGGGGCATACTTTGGACCGAAAAACCAGGAAGGGGGCCGTACGGTGAGCCGTGCAAAGAAATTCGAAGTGGCCGTTTACAACAAAGAGGTCCGCAAGTTGGTGAAGGAGGGTGAGCGGCATCGCCATTTTACCGACGACTGGGCGGATATCCACTATGTTGACATCATGGCCCGAGACGAGCGCGAGGCGCGGGTCAAAGTTGAGAACAGATATCCAGAGCATAAGGGTTTCGTGATCGATAGCGTGAGCGTCTCCAACGACCTGCCGTAGGGGGCGCCGGGTGCGCCCGAAAACAGCCTTATTTTGCGAAACCCTTTGTTAACCTGAATTTTGTAGCGTTGTAGTCGGCGGTCGCTCGGGTGATCAACCGAAAGGTCATCTCGATGGAGCGTCGCCGGGAGACGGTCGCAACGGCAAAGGACGGGGAACATGCTTCGCATTCCGCAGACTGGGAGCCGGGCCTTCGAGGTGGCTATCTATAACCAAGACGTCCGTGCACTGGTAAAGGCCAATCGGAGCCACTCCTATTTCGACGACCAATGGGCCGACATAAAGCTCCAAGACGTGATCGCCCGCAATGAGGGCGAGGCCAGGGCCCTGATCGCCGAGAGATTCCCACCCGAGGACGGATTCGTCGTCAAGGAGATATATCCAAGCCTCATGTAAGGTGCGTCGGCCAGCGGCCGGTGACTTATTCCAAGGAGTGGTTATTCAGCGGACCACTTCCACCGCCTCCATGCCTCCTTCGAAGTAGCGGTATGCATCTACGCCGTCCAGGACAACGCCGTCGAACCCCTGTTTGACGATGCCGTAGATGTAAGAGTCCGCGTTACCGTTGATAATATTGCGCCATTCCGGGCGCCAAAATTCGACGAAGTACTTGTCCGCGTCGCCCGGGTAGGGGGCGCTGATCCACAGCGGCGAGCCCTCCCGCCAGTGGGATTTCCAGTAGGAACGGTGACTTTCCGCGGCACCGATGTTGAGGTAGGCGAGGACAAGCCGGCGCGCCCCCAGTTTCTTGAATTTCAAGGTCTCCACGGCGCGCTTGGAGAGCGGTTCGCCGATCCGGCGGAAGATGTCCACCACCACCGCGTCGAAGTTGTTGCCGTGGAGCTTTAAGGCAAATTCATCCTGGCGGCCGAAAGCCGAGGAATCGCGGATATAGAGAAAATTCTTGATCGATTTGAGGGATATGATGCTGGTCGAATTGGCTCCGGCCGGATAGCGCGGATAACGCGGCACCGCATTGATTTCCAAACCCACCGCCGGGGCAACGAAACCAACCAGTCCCTTGGCACGGCTCGCCCGGTAGGCCGCATCGATTGTCTTGGGCGTTTTGGCGTAATCCAAGACCAAGACCTTGACGCCACCCTTCTTGGCAACACCGGCCAAATTGAGAAGTGCGTCGCGGCGGTCCTTGGTCGTCGGCTTGTCCATTTCCGGCAGACCGTAGAACATAGCCTCTTGGAGGACACCGTCGATTGACCGCATGTAGGTGCGTGCCGGCAGGGCCTGGGTTTCGTCACCGCTGTCGGACTTCGTGAGCAGCGCCAAGCCATTCTGAGTGATGACGGTGAAGTTGCGCCGGTAACGTCGTGCGAAGGTGGAAATATTCTGGATGAACTTGCGCATCTCCTCGCGCGGCTCGAACAGGGGACCGATAGGACCGATGGTCGGTGATTGATTTTCGTCGGGCGAAATCACCCGGCCCTGGCTGCGCACTTGACCGTCGGTCTGGGCCGTCGCCAGAGCGGAAAACACGATGGCCGCCGAGAAGGCCATTGCCGCCAAGGCGCGAGGATATGCCGCTATCGCCATTTTCATCCTTTCAGGCTTCACGCCCCGTCATCCCGCAAGCTCCACCACCCGCCCGGCAATGGCAAGGGAAGCAGTGAGACCAGGCGATTCTATGCCGTAAAGGTTGACCAAACCTTTCACGCCGTGATCGTCGGGGCCCTGGATGACGAAATCGGCGGCCGCCTCGTCGGGTGCCTGAACCTTGGGTCGGATACCGGCATAATCGGGTTGCAGCGCGTCATCAGGCAAGTCCGGCCAATAGGTGCGCACGGCATCGTAACAGACTTTGGCGCGGTCGGGATCAACACTGTAATCTTCCTCCTCGACCCATTCCACGTCGGGACCGAAGCGCGCCTGTCCGGCCAAGTCCACAGTCAAATGAACGCCCAGGCCACCGGCCAGCGGCATGGGATAGATCAGCCTCTGGAAGGGTGATTTTCCGCTCAGGGTGAAATAGGTGCCCTTGGCCATGTAGCGCTGGGGAATGGTTTGCCTGTCCAGGCCCGACATGCCGAGGGCGATGCGTTGCGCATTCAGGCCGGTGCAATTGAAGACCCGGGCGCAGCAAAGCCGCGTCGGCTCGGCGCCGCCGACGTCCAAGACGATGCCATCGTCTTCGATGGAACCGCCGGTTACCGGGCTTAAAAGCGCTACGGCGGCACCCGCCGCCTCGGCGTCACCCCTCAGCGCAAGCATGAGGGCGTGGCTGTCGATCACGCCCGAGGATGGCGAGAGAATGGCGGCCGACGCGTGAAGCGCGGGTTCAAGTTGGCGCGCGGCGGCGCCATCAAGCCATTCCAGATCATCGACGCCGTTCTCGGCGCCACGCCGGAACAGGTCTTGGAGGCGTTTAGTTTCGTCGGTACCGTTGGCGACGATGAGTTTGCCGCATCGCCGGTGACCGACATCGTGTTCGGCGCAGTAGGCGTAAAGCATCGATCGGCCGGCAACGCACAGCCGGGTCTTCAAGTCGTCCGGGGCAAAGTAGATGCCGGCGTGGATGACCTCGCTGTTGCGTGAGCTGACGCCGGTGCCAATCGCCTCGGCCGCTTCAAGAACGACTACTTCGCGACCGCCAAGGGCCAGCGCGCGTGCCACCGCCAAGCCGATGACACCGGCCCCGATCACCGCGTTTTCGATTGCGTGCACCATGGTCCCTCGAGCCGCTTGACCGTCGGCAGTCTGGTCAAGGACCGTGGTGGGGTCAAGCCGGTGCTGAGGCGGTGTCACCTCACCAACATGTGAAGGCGATGTGAATTGCCGTCGGTCGGACGTAGGTGGCATTCTAGAGCCATGTTGGGAACAAGAACTTCCATCGCCGCCCGTCTTCGGCACCCGGGCTTCTGGACATGGCTCGTCGCCGTTCTGATCGCAGCAGCCACCGTCTCGACTGCGGCGGCCAATCCCCGGTCCTGGAGCTATGAGTGGTCACGCACCGACTTCTCCAAGCATTCCATCGACTATGCCGAGATCCTCTCGGGCGGGCCGCCCAAGGACGGCATCCCCGCCATCGACAATCCCAAATTCGTGCCGCTCGGCGAGGTTTCCGATCTTGCCGAGACCGAGCCCGTGGTCGGCGTCACCATCAATGGTGTCAGCCGCGCCTATCCGCTGCGTATCTTAATGTACCACGAGATCGTCAACGACACCTTGGGTGGGGTGCCCGTTACGGTGACCTATTGTCCGCTGTGCAATTCGAGCATCGTGTTCGAACGCCGCCTTGACGGCCGGCTCCTGGATTTCGGCACCACGGGCAAGCTGCGCAACTCGGACCTGGTTATGTACGATCGCCAGACGGAAAGCTGGTGGCAGCAGTTTCTGGGCGAAGCCATCGTCGGCGAGATGACCGGCAAGACCCTGACTATGCTGCCTTCGCGCCTTGAATCCTTGGCCCGATTCCGGGCCCGCGCGCCTGAGGGTACGGTGCAGGTGCCAACCAACCCCCGCATGCGCCCCTACGGGCGCAATCCCTATGCCAATTACGACAGCGCATCGCGGCCGTTCCTGTTTCGCGGCGATCTGCCGGCCGGCATCGAGCCCATGGTGCGCGTCGTGGCGGTCAAGAACGAAGCCTGGAGCCTGCCCCTTCTCCGCGACAAGGGGACGATCACCCAGGGCGACATCGAAATCCGCTGGGCGGAGGGACAGAACTCGGCCCTCGATTCTGGCCTCATCGCCGAAGGGCGCGATGTTGGCAACATCGTCGTCCAGCGGCGCAAGGGCGATACCTTGGAGGACGTCATCCACGACGTCACTTTCGCCTTCGTCTTCCATGCCTTCCGTCCCGACGGCGTGATCCACAAGTAACAGTTTTAGTGCGCTGGCCTTGTTGCTAAGGTCCGGCATGGAAGATTCCAAGAAAGCGCAGGTTATCGTTATCGGCAATGCCAAGGGTGGTAGCGGCAAATCGACTACCGCCATGCACCTTGCCGTGGCGCTCATGGAACTAGGCCACACGGTGGCGACAGTCGATCTGGACGTGCGCCAGGGGTCTTTGTCCCGCTTTATCGAAAACCGGCGTGCCTTTGCCCACCGTCAAAGCCTTGAATTGCCCATACCCGAGCACACGGGCCTGGCTCCCGACTCCTACGGCAATAAGAGTGCCGGCCGGGTGGAACAAGAAAGGCTGGGTGATTTGATCGCGCGCCTCGGTCCGGTCATGGATGTGATCGTCATCGATACGCCGGGCAGTGACACCATGCTATCGCGTGTCGGCCATACCTGGGCCGATGTTCTGGTCACGCCCCTTAACGACAGTTTTCTGGACCTTGATGTCCTGGCGCGGATCGACGGCGAGACACTGCACATCGCAGGTCCCAGCCAATACGCCGAAATGATCTGGGACCAAAGAAAGAAACGTGTCCAACTGGGGCTTCCGGCAATTGACTGGATCGTCATGCGCAACCGTTTAAGTAACCTGAACGCCCGCAACAAACACGTCATGGCCGATATCCTCGGGGACCTGTCGGGACGCATCGGCTTTCGCCTGGCGCCTGGTTTTGGCGAGCGAGTGGTTTTTCGCGAACTGTTCCTGAAGGGACTGACCGTGATGGACCTGGGCAGCGTGGCCGGGGAATCGCGGCTGACTTTGTCACATGTCGCGGCGCGCCAGGAGGTACGGGCCCTGGTCGCGGCTCTCAACGTGCTTCCACCCGTTGTTCTCCCATCCAATGTACCCCCTCTGGCAACCGTCCTGGCCACGGAGTAACCTGGAGGGAGCGACGCACCCTGGGACAGAAACGATAGATGGCCAGCGACGACAAGAAGGTTCCGGTCAGGAAATCCTCCGACGCCGAGGTTGAGGCTTTCCTGCGCAAGGTGGCGGCGGTTCCCGTCCGCCCGTCGACGGGTGAGCGTGGACGGTTGCTCTTCGCCCTCGACGCGACGGCCAGCCGCCAGCCCACTTGGGATCAAGCGTCCCACATCCAGGGCGAAATGTTCTCTGCCACCGACGACCTTGGCGGCCTTGAGATACAGCTTGCATTCTATCGTGGATTCGGGGAATTCAAGGTCAGCCCCTGGCTTACCGATTCGGGGGATCTCCTCGGCCGCATGACCGCCACGTTTTGCCTGGCCGGCGAAACGCAGATTGGCAAGGTCCTGCGCCACGCTATCAACGAAACCAAGAAGCGCAAGGTCAACGCCCTGGTCTTCGTCGGCGACAGCATTGAAGAGGACGTGGATAAATTGGGCGCCGTTGCCGGCGAGCTGGGTCTGTTGGGCGTGCCCGCGTTTTTGTTCCACGAAGGCGAAGATCCCATCGCCAAGTTTGCCTTTCGCCAGATCGCTCGTTTAACCAACGGTGCGTGTTGCAGCTTCGATGCCAGCAGCGCCCAAACGTTGCGCGATTTGCTGGGCGCGGTGGCGGTCTTCGCAGCCGGCGGTCGACCGGCCCTGGAAGACTTGGCCAAGCGGCGCGGCGGCGAGGCCTTGCGCATCGCCCACCAAGTCAAGAACTCAAACGGATCGACCTGAGGAGGCGGACGGCGTGTTGCCCTATTTCATCCTTGGCTTCGCACTCCTTATTGGGCTTCTTTTGGCTGTCCGCTGGTTCGCCGGCACCAATACCAAGGTCTTAGCGAGAACGGCGAAAAGGGTCGCCCTGGGCCTGATCATGGCGACCATAGCCTTCTTTGCCGTCACCGGGCGTCTGAACTGGGCGTTTTTGGCTCTGCCGGCCCTGCTTCCCTGGATTCTGCGCGCCCGCGCCTTCTCCCGCAGGGCAAAGAACTTCTCGCGCATGGCGGGCGGCAGCGGGGCGCCGTCGGGTCAGGTTTCCGAAATCGCTACCCGCTTTCTGCGCGTCACCCTGGACCATGACTCGGGCGCCATCGCCGGCGAGGTCATCGACGGCCCCCATGCCGGCCGGCGCCTGGAGGACCTGGGGCTGGACGACCTGATCGGGCTGCTTGGCATCTGTCAGACCGCCGACGAGCAATCGGCGCAGGTGCTGACGGCTTACTTGGACCGGATCCATCCCGACTGGCGCGTCCATGCCCAGCCGGGTGGTGGGGGATCCGGAGACGGCTTTGCCAACGGACCCATGAGCCGCGACGAGGCTTTGCAGATTCTCGGCCTAGAGCCCGATGCCGGTCCCGACGCGATCAAAGAGGCGCACCGCCGGCTGATGGCCGGGCTGCATCCCGACCACGGCGGTTCAACCTATCTGGCGGCCAAACTCAACGAAGCCAAGGAACTGCTGCTCGACACCTAATGCCGAAGACGCGCCGCCGGGTTGCGGGAGGCGAACGGCTGTGGCACAACAGGCGCGTCGATCGGCCGCATTCATCCCGTCGAGGAAGATCATGTTAAAGCCCGTGCGCAAGGCGGTTTTTCCTGTAGCCGGCCTGGGAACGCGCTTCCTGCCGGCGACCAAGGCGATGCCCAAGGAAATGCTGCCTGTGGTCGACAAGCCGCTCATCCAGTACGCGGTGGAGGAGGCGCTGGAAGCCGGGATCGAAGAGTTCGTCTTCGTCACCGGGCGCGGCAAGAGCATCATGGAAGACCATTTCGACCATGCGGTCGAATTGGAGGTGATGCTCCGTGATCGGGGCAAAGAAGAAGAACTGCGCCAGGTGTTGGATTGCGTGTTGGAACCGGGGCGCATCGCCTATACGCGCCAACAGCGCCCACTAGGCCTGGGCCATGCCGTGTGGTGCGGGCGCGAATTCATTGCCGATGAGCCCTTCGCCGTCATCTTGGTCGACGACCTGATGGTGGGACGGCCGGGCTGTCTCAAGCAGATGGTTGATGTCCATCGCGAGGTGGGCGGCACCGTCATTTCTGTCGAAGAGGTGCCTCGCGAAGCGACCCAGCGCTACGGCATCTTGGATGTAGTAGAAGACGACGGCCGTCTGGCGCGCGCCAAGGCGTTGATCGAGAAACCCGACCCCGCCGAAGCCCCCTCGACACTTTCGATCGTCGGGCGCTATATCCTCCAGCCCGAGGTCTTCCATCACCTGGACAAGCACGAAGCAGGGGCCGGCGGCGAAATACAGTTGACCGATGCCATCGCCGCCACCATCGGACACCATCCCTTGCATGGTCTGCGCTTCGCCGGAAAGCGCTTTGATTGCGGCACCAAGCTGGGGTTCGTCCAGGCTAATCTATTCATGGCGCTGGCACGCGACGACCTCGGCGAGGAGATGCGCCGGACCATGAAGGAATATCTCTGAGCCTCGGAATTAGGGGGACCAATCCATGCGAATTGCGATGATCGGCACCGGCTATGTGGGCCTGGTGTCAGGTGCGTGTTTCTCTGAATTTGGGATCGATGTGACCTGCGTCGACAAGGACGCCGGCAAGATCGAACGGTTAAACCGGGGTGAGATGATCATCTACGAACCGGGTCTGGACGACTTGGTCGGGGGTAATGTCGAGGCCGGTCGGCTTACCTTCACTACCGATCTTGGTCCGGCGGTCGCCGGCGCCGATGCCGTCTTCATTGCCGTCGGGACACCGTCGCGGCGCGGCGACGGTCACGCCGACCTGTCCTATGTCTGGGACGCGGCGGGCGAGATTGCTACCGCCATGAACGGCTTTACGGTCGTCATCACAAAGTCCACGGTCCCGGTGGGTACGGGCAATAAGGTCGAGGAAATCATCCGCGAGAAGCGGCCCGACGCCACCTTCGATGTGCTGTCAAACCCCGAGTTTCTGCGCGAGGGTTCGGCCATCGAAGACTTCATGCGCCCCGACCGTGTCGTCATCGGCGGCGGCTCGGAACAAGCGCGCGAGGTCATGCGCCAGATTTACCGGCCCCTTTTTCTGATGGAGACGCCGATCCTGTTCACGGCGCGCCAAACGGCCGAGCTCATCAAGTACGCGGCCAACGCCTTCCTCGCCACCAAGATCACCTACATCAATGAGATCGCCGATTTGTGCGAGGCCGTGGACGCCGATGTCCAGGAGGTCGCCAAGGGCATTGGCCTGGACGGGCGTATCGGGTCCAAGTTCCTGCACGCCGGGCCGGGTTACGGCGGCTCGTGCTTCCCCAAGGACACCTTGGCGCTGGTGCGCACGGCGGAGGAGGCGAAGTCGCCCTTGCGTATCGTCGAGGCCGTGGTCGACATCAATGACAAGCGCAAGAAACAAATGGCGGAAAGGGTAATCGAAGCGTGCGGCGGCTCGGTAAAGGGCAAGACCATCGCTGTCCTGGGGCTGGCCTTCAAGCCCAACACCGACGACATGCGCGATTCGCCCAGCCTCGACATTATCCCCGCACTTCAGGCCGCCGGCGCCAAGCTCAGGGTTTTCGACCCCGAAGCCATGGACGAGGCCCGTGCTCTCATCGACGGCGTTGAGTGGTGTACCGACGCCTACGACACCATGGTTGATGCCGACGCGCTGGCCATCCTCACCGAATGGAATGCGTTTAGGGCCCTCGATGTGGAGCGCATGAAGGCCTTGCTGCGTGCCCCCGTCATGGTCGATCTGAGGAACATCTATCGGTCCGAGGACATGGCGGCGGCCGGTATCCGCTATTCCAGTATTGGGCGTCCGCCACCTTCCGCGACGGTGTGAACGGGAACAACCGGTGAGCGACGCCCGCACCCTCCATCCGACTATCCTGCGCGAATACGATATTCGCGGCATCGTTGGCGAGACCCTTGATGCCGACGATTTGCGTGCCATCGGGCGGGGTTTCGGCACCGTGGTGCGGCGCGGCGGCGGCACGACGGCAGCGGTCGGCTATGACGGCAGGCTGACGTCGCCGGCCTTCGAGGCGGCATTGACCGATGGGCTTGTCCAATGCGGCCTGAAAGTGACCCGCATCGGCCTGGGGCCGTCTCCGATGCTCTATTTCGCCACCCATACGCTGCCCACCGATGCCGGGATTATGATCACCGGTTCCCACAATCCGCCCGAATACAACGGCATCAAGTTGGTGTTGGGCGGGCACTCGTTCCACGGCACCCAGATTCAGGACCTCGGGCGTCTCATCGCCGCCGGCGATTTCGTCACCGGCGCCGGGCAAGCCGAAAAGAAATCCGTGACCGCGGCCTACGTCGAGCGCCTGGCCCGGGACTACGCCGGCACAAAGCCCCTGAACGTCGCCTGGGACAACGGCAACGGTGCCGCCGGCGAGGTCCTTGAGGCCCTGGTCGCCCGCCTGCCGGGCCGCCACGTGTTGTTGAACGAAACCATCGACGGCACCTTCCCGGCCCACCACCCGGACCCGACGGTGGAGGCCAACTTAGAGCAGTTGAAAGACGCCGTCGCCGCCGAGCAATGCGACTTGGGCATCGGGTTTGACGGCGACGGGGACCGCATCGGCATCATCGATGGTCAAGGCCGGGTCCTGTGGGGCGATCAGCTTTTGGTCATCCTGGCGGCCGAGGTTTTGGCCACCGACACCGGCGCCCCGATCATCGCCGACGTCAAGGCGAGCCAGGCGTTGTTCGACGAGATCGCCCGCATGGGCGGCGAGCCCGTGATGTGGAGCGCCGGACACTCCTTGGTCAAGGCCAAGATGGCCGAGATGGACGCGCCGCTGGCCGGCGAGATGAGCGGGCATATCTTCTTCGCCAAGCGCTTCTACGGCTATTACGGCTTCGACGATGCGCTATACGCGGCGGTGCGCCTGCTCTCCATCGTCTCCCGGTCGGGCGAAAGCATCGCGGCGATGCGCGACCGTATGCCCCAAATGATCAACACGCCCGAACTGCGCTTTCCCTGCGCCGAGGACCGCAAGGTCCCGGTGATCGACGAAGTGAAGGGCCGTCTCGCCAAGGTTTCAGGCATCGAAGTGCACGACATCGACGGAGTGCGCGTCAACACCGAAGACGGCTGGTGGCTGCTCAGGGCATCCAACACCCAAGATGTCCTGGTCGCCCGGTGCGAAGCCTCCACCGAGGAAGGGCTGAAGCGCCTGAAGGAGACCCTGGCCGAACAGCTACGCGCCAGCGGCATAGAGCCTCCTGATTTCGGGTAATACCGGCTGTTGTGGCGGAGTTAATGCTCTAACGCGGGCTGGTCAGGGCGACCCGGGCGGCGCCCAGGATGCGGCCGGTCCTTTGGGATTGCAACAAGACGGCGCAACTGTCGCCGCCGTCGGGCGCCAGTTCCGAAATCATCATCGGCAGTTCTAGCGCCTGGCCGTGCCACATGGCGATGCGCTGAAGGCCGCGCACCACGTTGCGGTTGCGGATCGAGCGGCCCTGGTTTTCGCCCCGTTTAACCGCCGTCACGTGCTCGTTGTCATAGACCACCAGCCAAATGGTGGCCGGGTCGGCATCGGCGGTGCGGGGAACCGAGACCGTCACCTTGCCGGCGCCGTCGTCGTGCATGGCAAGGCTTACCTGGGCGGGCGGCGGCGCGGCGTTAATCCGTGCCAGGGACCGGGTGCGGTCAACGCCGGTCATCTCGAATGTCCCGTTGACGACCATCTGGGGCGTGTAGACGTAGCGATTTCCGAATATCTGGCGGTAGAGATGTTGGCGCCGAGTATACAGCGGACTGGCGAAGGGGTCCTTCCAGCCGATGTAGTCCCAATAATCGACGTGATACGAGAGAGCCAACACATCTTTGCGGTCGGCGAGATCGGCCAGCAAAGCGTCGGCCGGCGGACACGTACTGCATCCTTGTGATGTGAACAGTTCGACTATCTTCAGCGCGTCCTCGGCCGCCGGGGCGGGCCCTGCGGTCAAGCCGAGACCCGCCAACACCGCGAGCACGAACGCTAATCCCCTGAGCTTAGAAAGCATGGCCCAGAAATAGCGGATCGGCCGGCTCACCGCCAATCACATGACGGTGAGGGGATCGTGTGTTTTCAGGCGGCGTTGGCCAGGTTGGCGAGAACGTGCTGGAGGATGCCGCCGGCCTTGTAGTATTCGACCTCATCAAGGGTATCGATGCGGCACGTGAGCGTCACGGTCTCGGTGGCGCCGTCGGCCCGGTTGATGCGACACGCCACGTCCATGCCCGGATCGATGCCGTCGGCGATGCCGGTAATGTCGAAGGTCTCTGTGCCGTCGAGGCCGAGGCTCTTGCGGTCCTGTCCGTCCTTGAACTGTAGCGGCATCATTCCCATGCCGATCAGATTGGAACGGTGAATGCGCTCGAAACTCTCGACAATGACCGCCTTTACGCCCAGCAGCAGCGGTCCCTTGGCGGCCCAGTCGCGCGACGAGCCCGACCCGTACTCCTTGCCTCCGAAAACCACCAAGGGCACGCCGTCGGCCTGGTATTTGACGGCGGCGTCATAGATCGCCAAGGTCTCGCCCGAAGGCATGTGGCGGGTCACGCCGCCTTCGGTGCCGGGGGCCATTTCGTTCTTGATGCGGATGTTGGCGAATGTGCCGCGCATCATCACTTCGTGGTTGCCGCGCCGGGAGCCATAGGAGTTGAAGTCCCGGGGTTCGACCCCGTGGCTGGTCAGATAGGCGCCAGCCGGGCTGTCGGCCACGATCGAACCGGCCGGAGAGATGTGGTCGGTAGTCACCGAGTCGCCAAGGATGGCAAGCGGCCGGGCGCCTAGAATATCGCCCGCCCTACCGTTCTCTCCGCCGCCACCAAAGAACGGCGGCAAACGCACATAGGTTGAGTCGTCCTGCCACCCATAGGTCAGGCCGCCAGTGGTTTCGATAGCCTGCCATTCCTCGGGCCCGGTTGAGACGTCGGCATAGCGGGCGCGGAACATCTCGGGCGTCAACACGGCGTCGAGGATCGTCCGGATCTCGTCATTGGCCGGCCAAATGTCGCGTAAGTAGACCGGCTGGCCGTCGGTGCCTTCGCCCAAGGGCTCGTTCAAAAGATCGACCGTCAACGATCCGGCCAGGGCATAGGCCACCACCAGGGGCGGCGAGGCCAGGTAGTTGAGCTTGGTCAGGGGATGGACCCGGCCCTCGAAATTGCGGTTTCCCGACAACACCGCGGCGACGGCCAGGCCGCCGGTCTCGACGCTTTCCTCGACCGACCCGGCCAATGGTCCCGAGTTTCCGATGCACGTCGTACAACCATAGCCCACCAGGCCAAATCCAAGTGCGTCAAGATCGGATTGCAAGCCAGCCGCGACAAGATAATCGGTTACCACCTGGCTGCCCGGCGCCAGCGACGTCTTTACCCAGGGCTTGCTCATGAGGCCCTTCTCGCGCGCCTTCTTGGCCACCAGGCCGGCGGCGATGAGCACCGAGGGGTTGGACGTGTTGGTGCAGCTTGTAATGGCGGCGATGACGACGGCGCCGGGTTCGAGCACGGCGTCGGTGCCCGCGATCGGCGTTGCCTGGCCCGGCCCGGCGTCGTCGAGGACCGCCGCCACCGAGCCCGCCATCTCTGACAGGGGCACCCGGTCCTGGGGCCGCTTGGGACCGGCCAGGGACGGTTCGACATCGGCCAGGTTCAGCACCACCGTGTCGGTGAACAGGGGATCGGGCGAAGCGGCGTCGCGCCACATGCCTTGGGCCTTGGCGTAGGCCTCGACCAGGGCGACCTGTTCGGGCGCCCGGCCGGTGAAGGCAAGAAAGCGGATGGTTTCGGCGTCGATGGGAAAGATGCCGCAGGTGGCGCCGTACTCGGGCGCCATATTGGAGATCGTGGCACGGTCGGCCAGGCTTAGGGAATCGAGGCCGGGGCCGAAAAACTCGACGAACTTGCCGACCACGCCGTGACGGCGCAGCATCTGAACCACCGTCAGCACCACATCGGTCGCCGTAGTGCCCTCTTTGAGGCGGCCTTCAAAGCGCAATCCCACGACCTCGGGGATGAGCATGGAGATGGGCTGGCCGAGCATCGCCGCCTCGGCCTCGATGCCGCCGACGCCCCAGCCTAGGACGGCCAGGCCGTTGATCATGGTGGTGTGGCTGTCGGTGCCGACCACGGTGTCGGGATAGGCAACGGTGACGCCGTCGGCTTCTTGGGTCCACACCGTCTGGGCCAGGGATTCCAGGTTAACCTGATGGCAGATGCCGGTCCCAGGCGGGACGACGCGGAAGTTGTCGAACGCGGTCTGTCCCCAGTTCAGGAAGGCATAGCGCTCGCCGTTACGTTGGAACTCGCGCTTGACGTTTGTGTTAAACGAGTCGGCGCTGCCAAAACTGTCCACCATCACCGAATGGTCGATGACCAGATCGACCGGTGACAACGGGTTGACGACCTTGGGGTCGCCGCCGGCCTTGGCGACGGCGTCGCGCATGGCGGCCAGGTCGGCGACGGCGGGAACGCCGGTGAAGTCCTGCATCAGGACGCGGGCCGGGCGATAAGCGATTTCTCGGTCCGAGCGCCGATCGCCGAGCCAAGCCACCACGGCGGCGACGTCTTCGGTGGTGACCGTGCGGCCATCTTCCCAGCGCAACAGATTTTCAAGCAAGACCTTCAACGAAAAGGGTAAGCGGGTGACGTCACCCAGGCCCCCCTCGGCCGCTGCCGCAAGGCTGAAATAATCGTGGTCCTTGCCGCCGACGTTTAGCGTGCGACGCGTCTTCAGGGTGTCATGGCCAAAAGCGGGCAAGGGCTCTCTCCTGCCTGGGTGGGTGACAGGAAACACTTAACCTTGCGCGGACGCTGATACAAGTGTCCGAAGAATGAGCGGGGTCGACTGGTTTCGTCGCCATGGGAAATGATTTAAGCTCGGAAGCTTGGCCCCATCGTCCGAGGAGAGAACCATGATCGTCGAGCAGATCTGGACCGGGAATGCATACCGCAACTTCAACTATCTGATCGCCTGCCCCCAAAGCGGCGAGGCGATGGCGATCGATCCCCTCGACCACGAAAAGTGTCTGGCTACCGCAAAGAAGCACGGCTGGGACATCACCCAGGTGCTCAATACCCACGAACACGGTGACCATACGGGCGGCAATGCGGCGGTGATTGCCGCCACCGGCGCCATCCTGCT
Organism: Rhodospirillales bacterium; assembly: GCA_030754885.1. Classification (GTDB taxonomy): domain Bacteria; phylum Pseudomonadota; class Alphaproteobacteria; order Rhodospirillales; family JASLLZ01; genus JASLLZ01. Next base: position 49,737 of record JASLZL010000094.1, read on the forward strand.
CGCCCACGCCAACGCCAAGGACAAGATCCCCGGCATCGACCGCGGCCTGGCCGCCGGCGAAGTGGTCATGGTCGGCGGGACGGTGGAGCTTGAGACCCTGGACACGCCGGGCCACACCATGAGCCACGTCTGTCTGCTTTCGCATACCGACGCGCCGGCTCTGTTCTGCGGCGATACGCTGTTTAACGCCGGCGCCGGCAACTGCCACAACGGCGGCCACCCGCACGAGCTATACGCCACCTTCGTCAGCCAGCTCGCCACCCTTGGCGATAACACCTTGGTCTATCCCGGCCACGACTACATCGCCAACAACTTGGAATTCACCTTGGACCGCGAGCCTGACAACACCCGGGCTGCGGAACTCCTGGCTCAGGTCGAGCCCCAAGACACCAATAACGCCCTGGTATCAACCCTGGCCCTGGAGAAAGAGATCAACGCCTTCTTCCGACTGCACAGCCCAACGGTGATCGCCGGTCTGCGCGAGGCCTTCCCCGACCTCCCTGACGAGCCCGACGCCGAGACGGTGTTCGTCAAGCTGCGCGAACTGAGGAATGCCTGGTAGGGGACGCCCCTGAAAGGACGGTCAGAGATGACTCTTCGCCGGTCAACGATCTTATTGTTTGCTTCCTTATTCCTGCTCTTACATCCTTTCGTCTCTCCGGCCGCCGCCAAGGACCCGGTGTATACCGGTACCTTTAGCAACGTGGCGCTCAGCGGCTTCGATGCGGTCGCCTACTTTGTCCGGGGACAGCCGGTCGAGGGCCTGGGTGATCTCGAATACGACTGGAACGGCGCCACCTGGCGCTTTGCCAACCAAGCCAACCTCAAGGCCTTCAAGGCAGCGCCCCAAACCTACGCCCTCCAATACGGGGGGTATTGTGCTTGGGCCGTCTCCCAGGGCTACACAGCGTCGACGGATCCAGAGGCTTGGCGCATCGTCGACAACAAGCTCTATCTCAATTACAGCAAGGGCGTTCAGCGCAACTGGGAGAAAGACATCCCGGGAAATATTAAGCGGGCAAACGCGAATTGGCCCAAGGTGCTCCAATAAGAGATCAGGCGAACGCCTCGGAGTTTCAGCCGCCCTTTAATTCCGGGAAGCTGGGATAGAATTCAGCGTGGTCGCCTTCGTGGTTATCCATGCCGGGTTCGGTGAGGGTGCCTTCGGGCGCGATGTTGCTGGTGATGCGCCGGATGGGGTTCTCGTGCCAGGCGACGTTGAAGGCGGTCAGGTTGGGCATGAAGTGCATGACGTTGTAGGGCAGGTGGTCGTGGACCCACCACGCCATGGCGCGCCAATCTGAGTCCTGGGCGGCGCGGTCGGCGAACCACGGCACGACGACGCAGGCCATGGCCCCCATGTGGCCCTCGGCGTCGCGGCGGTCCCAGATGTGGCGCGACGCGTTGATCTCGTTATTGGCGCAACTGAACCCGTTCTCGTGGCCGAAGCCGTTGACCGCGGCGGAACGAAAGGACGAGCGGATGGCCAAATCGCCGAAGGTCGCGCGCAGGGGTTCTAAGATTTCCTCACACAACTTGCGGCCCGCGGCGATGGCAAGGTCCGGATCGTCGGGGATGTTGGGGATGCCGTGAAAGTTGGAAATTTCGCTGTGCAGGAAGTTGCGCATAAAGAAGGACTTCGACAGGCGCACCCGGCCCAACTCCTCCAGCTCTCGCATGGTGGCTGGTTTTTGCATCTTTACTTCCTTGCGCGCGGCGCTTCTATTTGACCTTCGTGAGGGCGCCTTTGATCAGCTTGAACTGCTCGCCGTCGCGGATACGTGAAAAGGTCAGGTCCAACCCGGTTGCGGTGAGGGTGCGATCATAGACCTGCATCTCGTAGCCGCCGTCGTCGGTGACCATCATGGCATGGACGGTCAGCGTCGATCCGTGGAGGCGGCCTCAGACGTAGGGTTCGCCTTTCAGAGGATCGAGCGGCACACTGCCGCCGAACTTGTTTTTGCGCATCGCCGAAGCGAAGATGTTGTCACGGCCGCTGGGCCGGAAGTCGATGGAATAGGTCTTGCGCTTCGCCTTGCCGCCCGGCTTGTGGGTGACGGTCGTCCACTTGAGGTTAAAACCCTTGCCTTTGGACTTGATCGAAACACTGAGGTCGCGCTTCGATAGCCCTTGTTCGGTCGACGAGATGCTGCTGCCCTCGTATTCGCCGAAGAAGGCGGAAAAGGCTTTGTCCTGGGCCTGAACGGCGGCGGCGGACCAAGTGATGGCGACAAGGATGAGTAGGGCTCGGATCACATGCATTGTGTTCACCATCTATTTGTTTGTCGGGTTCCCTGTACCAGACGCGGCTCATTAACGAATGGTTCGTGGTCACTCCGGTCCCTAATAAATAATGGTGATCGGTGAGTAAAACAATTCCCTTGAAATCACGGGCCCAAGATCGCCCGAACGGCTAAATCGTCCTTCGATGCTCTTGGTTGAAGGGAATGGGCCGATGTAAAGGGGACGGCAAAGTCTCAGTTGGCAGAGGCAATCGTCACATCGTCGGTCATGCGCAATTCCATGCAGTGCATTCTCTGGCGCTTGAGAACGCGGCAGGCCTGGTAGGCCTGGGACTTGCCGATGCCGAGGACGCGCCCGCGATACAGGGGGCGGCGGTTGCGCTTCTCCAAAAGAACCACCGTGACGCGGCCGCCTTCCAAAATGTCGGGGGCCTTGGTGACGGCCTTGCGGGCAATCTCATAGGCCGGCTTGCGGGTTTTGTAGACACCGACCTGAATACCCCAGTCGCCTGTTGGGCGCCGGTTGGCGTCGGAGCCACCGCTCTTCGCGACCTTCTTTACTTTCCTTACTTTCGCAACTTTCATCTTTTTCGTCGGTTGGCGGACGATCGGAACCGGGGCAATCGATGCCAGGCTCGCGAACCCCTTGTCGAGGAGGGTCTTCATGAGCCGGTTGCGGGCGTTCGGAGAGCTGCCGCCGAACATCACCCCGATCAAGCGCCGTCCGCCACGCTTTACCGAGGCCACCAAATTAAACCCCGAGGCCCGGATATAGCCGGTCTTGATGCCGTCGGTGCCTTTGTAGGAGGTGAGGAGTTCGTTGTGGTTGGCGTGGGTGGCGCCGGAGTAGGTGAAGTGATCGGTGGAGAAGTAATGGTAATAACGTGCATGGTCGCGCAACAGGGCACGGGCCAGGACGCTCATGTCGCGCGCCGTACTGAGTTGACCCCTGTTCGGCAGGCCCGACGCGTTGCGGAAAGTCGTTCGCGACATGCCCAGTTTGCGTGCCTTGGCCGTCATGACCAGCGCGAAACTGCGCTCGCTTCCGGCCAAGGTTTCGGCAAGCACCGTGGCGACATCATTGGCCGACTTGGTGACCAGGGCCAGGATGGCCTCCTCGACAGTGATCTTTTCGCCCCGCTGGAGACCCAGCCGCGAGGCTGGTTGACCTGCCGCACGGGTTGTGACCTTGAGACCCTTGTCCAAGTGCAGGCGCCCGTCCTCTAGGGCGTCGAAGACCAGATAAAGCGTCATCATCTTGGTTAACGACGCCGGATAGTTGCGGGTATCGGCGTTGACAGCGTGCAGAACCCGCCCGCTGTCGGCATCAAGAATCAGCGAAGCGTACTTGGCCTCCGCCGGGGACACCGTTACAAGTAAGGCGGTGGCAACCGTTGCCACGATCAGCCCAACGAGTTCCCTGATTGGCCGGACTGTTGCGAAGCCCTTTGTGTCTACCCTCAAGATGCCGTTTCCCGTCGCTTTGATAGCGTGCGGCCCTGTTTTCTTCTACGCCGGCACGGACCAGGTTTCGCCGTCGCTCGCGCGTCCTAACTATCCAAGTAACCCATTGTATATAACAAAAAATTAACACATTGACCAAGGATTCCTAGGGCGTCCCCTCCGGCAACCCTTCTGGCGCTATCCGCGGACCTTCTGGCGATATCCGCTGAGAGCATATTGCGATTGCGAATAGAATATTCAAACCATAGATAAAATTATAATATGTGACGCTATATCAACTATATATTAACCACCATTGCTATGCTGCACTGCACAAAAAAAGCTTGACATTCGGCGCCAATCACCTATCATGTGGGGACACACCGCCTCTAATACAGAAAATTCCGTTGGCATGAATGGAGACGATCAATGACCGCGACAAAAAAAACCACCTCCACGGTGGATCCCATTGAGGCCGCCGTCGCCGCTGGCAAGGAGACTGTGTCAAAGGCGGGCGAGAAAGCATTCCAGGGTTACGAAGATTTCGTCGACCGGGGCAAGGACAACGTAGCCGCTGTGTTTAATTCCAGCGCCGTTCTCGCCAAGGGACTTCAGGACTTTAACGAGATGTGGCTGGGGCTGGTCCAGGCGTCCGTGCAAGACGGCGTCGTCGCCACCAAGGCCGTTCTCGATTGCCAGAGCGTGCCTGAGGTTCTGGATGTCCAGTTGAGCCTGGTCAAAGCCAACACCACCAAGTTGGTGAAGGAGAACCGCAAGATGACGGACATGTCGGCAAAATTGGCCGAGGTCACCATGGAGCCTATCGTCAAGCGTGTCACTGCCACGGTGGAAAATTTCGCCAAGCCGCTCTCTATTTGATGTTCCTCCCCATCAGGGGTGGCCTGGCGATACGCCCGGTGGCTTTGCCACCGGGCGTTTTTCGTGTCCGGCGGCCAAGGCCGTCACGCCGGTCAACCTACTGTGATAGGGGCATTCGGACCTTTTAACGGGTTCACAAAATCACATATAATTGAAGGGGCGGAAAACTCCGCTTTTTCCGTTGTGGAATCGAGGGTGATAAAGAGGTCCGGATGAGCGACGACGGCAAGCGCGACGACGGCACTCCGACCACCGGCATTGCGGTCAAGACCAAACCCAAGACCAAGAAGCCTTCCATGTTCAAGGTCTTGATGCTGAACGACGATTACACGCCGATGGAATTCGTTGTCCATGTGCTCGAACGCTTCTTCGCCATGAACGAACAAGAGGCGACCCGCATCATGCTGCACGTCCACCAACGTGGCATCGGCATCTGCGGCGTGTTCACTTACGAAGTGGCGGAAACCAAGGTCAATCAAGTGATGGACCTTGCACGCCAGCACCAGCACCCCCTACAGTGCACCATAGAAAAGGACGGAGACGAATAGGTTCATGCTGTCGCGTAATCTCGAGCAATCCTTGCATCGCGCCCTGGCAATCGCCACCGAGCGCCGCCACGAGTACGCGACGTTGGAGCATTTGTTGCTGGCCCTTACCGAGGATGCCGACGCGGTGGCGGTGCTGCACGCTTGCGGCGTCGATCTGGACCAGTTGCGCCAGCACCTGACCGAGTTCATTGAAAAAGAGATCCCGGACATCTTGTCGTCCCAAGAAGCCGATCCCAAGCCGACGGCCGGATTCCAAAGAGTGGTGCAGCGCGCCGCCATCCATGTTCAGTCCGCTGGCCGCGAGGAGGTAACCGGCGCCAACGTCTTGGTGGCGCTTTTCTCCGAACGCGAATCCCACGCCGTCTATTACCTCCAAGTTCACGACATGACGCGTCTCGATGCCGTCAACTACATTTCCCACGGCATCGCTAAGGTGGCCGGCGAATCCAATTCGCAAACCGTCCATGGCGCCGACGAGGATGCCGCCGCTGACAAGACGGTACGCAAGGGACAAGAGGCGCTCGATTCGTACTGCGTCGACCTCAACAAGAAGGCCGCCGAGGGCCGCATCGATCCCCTCATCGGCCGCGAAGCAGAGATAGAACGCACCATTCAGATCCTGTGTCGGCGCAACAAGAACAATCCACTGTTCGTTGGCGACCCGGGAGTCGGCAAGACGGCCATCGCCGAAGGGTTGGCCCGGCGTATCGATCAAAAAGACGTACCCGATGTGCTTAGCGACGCCATTATCTACGCCCTCGACATGGGGGCGCTGCTGGCCGGCACGCGCTATCGGGGTGACTTCGAAGAAAGGCTGAAAGCAGTTATTTCCGAGATCGAGGCCGCCGAAGGCGCCATCCTCTTCATTGATGAAATCCACACCGTGATCGGTGCCGGCGCCACCAGCGGCGGCTCCATGGATGCCTCCAACATCTTAAAACCTTCATTGCAGGGCGGCAGGCTGCGTTGTATCGGCTCGACCACCTACAAGGAATACCGCAATTATTTTGAGAAGGACCGGGCGTTGGTGCGGCGCTTCCAAAAGATCGACATTTACGAGCCCTCCCTCGAAGATGCAGTCAAGATCCTGCGTGGCCTCAAGCCCTATTTCGAGGAGCACCACCGGGTGCGCTACACGGCCGAGTCCCTGCGCACGGCGGTCGAGCTCTCAGCGCGCTACATCAACGACCGCAAGCTACCCGACAAGGCCATCGACGTTATCGATGAGGTCGGAGCCTCGCGCATGTTGCTGCCCGAGAACAAGCGCCGCAAGACGGTAACGGTGCGCGACGTCGAGGAAATCGTCGCCAAGATCGCCCGCATCCCGCCCAAAAGCGTCTCGGTCGACGACCGCACCGTGCTCAAGAATCTGGAACGCAACCTGAAGACCATGGTCTTCGGCCAGGACAAGGCCATCGGTGCCCTGGTCAGCGCCATCAAACTGGCGCGCGCCGGCCTGCGCGAGCCGGAAAAGCCCATTGGGTGTTATCTCTTCTCTGGCCCCACCGGTGTCGGCAAGACCGAAGTTGCCCGTCAGTTGGCACGGACCATGGGGGTCGAGCTGGTGCGCTTTGACATGTCGGAATACATGGAGCGGCACAGCGTTTCGCGGCTCATTGGCGCGCCGCCCGGCTACGTCGGTTTCGACCAAGGCGGGCTTTTAACCGACGCCATCGACCAACAGCCCCATACCGTGTTGCTGCTTGATGAGATCGAGAAAGCGCATCCCGACCTGTTCAACATTCTCTTGCAGATCATGGACCACGGTAAGCTGACCGATCACAACGGCAAGAGCGTTGATTTCCGCAACGTAATCTTGGTTATGACCACCAACGCCGGCGCCGCCGACCTGGCCAAGCCGGCCATCGGTTTCGAGCGCAATGATCGGGAAGGCGACGACAAGGAAGCGATCGAGCGCATGTTCTCGCCCGAATTCCGCAACCGGCTCGACGCCATCATCGGCTTCTCTAACCTGACACCCGACGTCATGGTCCGCGTCGTCGATAAGTTCATAATGGAGCTGGAAGGTCAGCTCGGCGACCGCAACGTCACCATCGAACTCGACTCCGAGGCGCGCGCCTGGCTGGCCCGCAAGGGCTACGACACGCTGTTTGGGGCCAGGCCCCTGGCGCGGGTTATCCAAGAGCACATCAAGAAGCCGCTCGCCGAGGAGCTCCTATTCGGCAAGCTGGCCAAGGGTGGCGCGGTGCGGGCCCACGTCAAGGACGGCAAGGTCACTTTTACCTATCCGCCGCCCAACGATCCCAAGCCGCCCAGCAAACGACGCCGCCCCCGCGTTCCGGCGCTGGTCGAATAATTCCTGAGTGCGAAGAAGTATGGGCGCGGCGGCAGGACTTGAACCTGCGTCAACCTGCCCATACAGTGGAATTGGCCGTTCTCTCTGTATGTAGAAAGCAGGGGCTCTATCCGTTTGAGCTACGCCGCGAAATCTGCTTCGCCTAATTCTGGACATTCGTGCGGTGCCGAAGCCCAGGCCGAGCGACAGCACGCCGCCGCGCCTTTGCTTCTTCTTCAACCTTTCGGAACTCGGGCTCAAGTTCCTTGAGCCGCTTCACTATCCCCGAAAGATCATAATAGTTGCTCAGCTTACCCATGTGCGCGGCACGCCGTTCGATCCGCTGGACCAAGCCGGCAGTTTCCAATTCCGCAATAATCCGCTGCACCTGCCGTGGGCTCAAGCGCAACCGTTCGCCCAAAGTTTTCTTGCTAGGGTAAGGCTTCCGCTCGGCATTCCACCAAAAGTCGGCTAGGTGCATTAGAACTGCCAACTGCCTCGCATTCAGCCCAAGCCGTGCCTGAGCCCGAAGCAGAAGCGACGGGACGATGCAGAAGCCGAGGCCCATCACGCCCTTGCCCCATTTGCGCTCCGACGCCTTTGTTGCTTTCAACGGCCGTAGCGGGATAACCTTAGCCGAACCATCCTTTTTTGAATCGCTCATTTCAAACCTCACTTACTCGGCAAATATATCCAGGTGAAGCGTAGGGTGCAAGCCCCCAGTATAAGTAAGTTATGACTAGTGGTAGGAGACACAAACGTCTTTGGATTCTGGGCGAATTTGTCCTATGGTCGTGCCTTCACGTTGAAACAGTATTTTTATTTCTGCTTCAAACACGCGGCTTCTTACCGGGGAATAGTCGGAGGATAAGCTGATAAATGCTCTCGACACCAACACCCGAACCGGTCCTGCATTTGCAGTCGGATTTTGACGGTGCGCGAAAAGGAAGCGAAAGGTTTAGAGTGCCTAAGAATGTCGTTGATTGGCGCGTCCGCTGGTCGCCGCTTAGCGGCAGGGCTTCTCGACGAGAACGCGGGTGCGGTCCGTTCCGGCCTTCCCATAGGGAAGATACGTCATGGCGTTGATGGTGTAGGACCGCATGGACCGGTCGCCCTGGCTGCTCACCTGTTCCACTACCACGGCCCGGCAAGCCCGGCACGTGTTGACCAACAAGCGGTTGCCGTCGCGCGCTTGTTGCAGGTCAACGCATTGCTCGGCGTTCGCCTTAATGGCGGCGCCGCCGCCGCAGCGTTGCTCGTCAAGGACCCGGGTGCGGCCGCTGCGAAAGGAAAGCGGCAACTGGACGCTGCCGCGCTCTGGAACAACAACGTCGCGGTGAATGGGGAAATCGCCGCGCGGTCGCTGATGTTGCAGCTTTGCACTGACGCAGGTGCCGCACAGATTGACCAGGGTACTGCTACCACCGCTTTGGCGAATTCTTAGACACCGCTTGACGGCGATGCGCCGGATTGCACCGTCAAGCCGCTTGACCGCGCCGAGGCCGGCCCCCGTAGCGGCATCGGCGAGCAATGTCTCGGCGCCGGTGGAACGGATCGGAACTAAGCACGTCAGCACCAAGGCCGAGGCCACGAAGACGGTCCAGTGGGATCCGGTGCGCAGCGCGGTGCCATTGGTCATGGTTCGGTCTCCGGCGCGAGTAATGAGAGCGCCAGGGTAGGGGATAAAGGTTAAGGGAGGGTAACGGCCGACCGTCTTGGCACCTCAGGCGCCGTTCTCCTGACGATAGGGCGATTGGGCGGCGCACAGACGCATCTCTTCGGCAATTTCGCGTCTTTCCTCGTCCAGAAATCGGGCGACTGCATTCTTGAATCCGGGATCAGCGATCCAGTGGGCACTGTACGTCGGGCGTGGCAGATATCCACGCTGAATCTTGTGGGGGCCTTGGGCGCCTGCTTCGACCCACTTTAGGCCGCGCTCAATGGCAAAATCGATGGCGCGATAATAACAGGCCTCGAAGTGGAGGAACTTGTAGTCCTCCGAACAGCCCCAATTGCGACCGTAAAGGGTGTCGGCGCCAAGCAGGTTAAGGGCGCCGCCAACCGGAATTCCGCTGGCCTCCGCCATGACCAAGACGACCCGGTCGCGCAGGGTCTCGTGGAGGTGGGAGAAGAACGCGCGGTTGAGGTAGCTCGGCCCCCACTTGCGGTCCGTCGTATTGAGGTAGAAGCGGTAGAAGGCGTCCCAGTGGTGTTCTTCGATTGTATCGCCGTTGAGGGCTTTGACGGCGACGCCGCTCTCGGCGACGGTGCGGCGTTCCTTGCGGATGGCCTTGCGCTTGCGCGACGTCAGGGTTGCCAAGAAATCGTCGAAGGTTTTGTATCCCCGGTTTTCCCAATGGAACTGCCGCCCCAGGCGCAACAGGTATCCGGCCTTGCCGAGACCCTGCCACTCGTCTTCCGTGGGGAAGGTGACATGGACGGACGACACACCCAGTCGCGCCGCCAACTGCATCATTCCCGATGCCAGCGCGTTGGCCAGGGAAGCGGGGGCGTCGGGGCGCAACAGAAGGCGTTTTCCGGTCGCCGGAACAAACGGCACCGCCGATTGCAGCTTGGGGTAATAGGACCCGCCGGCACGCTGATAGGCATCCGCCCAGCCCCAGTCGAAGACGTATTCGCCGTAGGAATGGTCCTTGAGATAGAGAGGCGCGCAGGCGAGCAGCCGCCCGGTCTCGTCCTCGATGGCCAGATGTTGCGCCAACCAGCCCGACTCAGGGGCTGCCGAGCCGCTCGCTTCCAGGGCGCCGAGAAAGGCATGGCTGACAAAGGGATCGCCACTACCGGCGCAAGCGTCCCACTCACCAGCGTCGATGTCGAAGATGGAGCCGACAATCTTGACGGAGACGGGCTCGCGGCCGTCTGGCATGGCGTGCTCCCTTGACGCATCGTCCTTCAAAGTGAAATGTGGCGATGGTTTCGGCATTTACAATGCCGCCCCCGCAATGGGGCAACAAGGCGAGGTGTGGCGGTGATACGGACGGTGATCCTACTTCTCACCTTGCTTGCCGGTGCCTGCGGGGCCGTCCCGGAAGACGCCGGGGATGGACTGGCACTGACCTGGGAGAGGGCCTATCTCTACCTGCCAGTTCGCCGCGCTGGTATGGCGGTCGCGGTGGGCGGCCGGCGCGCCGGAGACACCGCTGCTGCAGCCGAGAGGGCGATCCCAAGCCAAATACAACTCCCTACCGTTCTATTCGCCCACGGATGCACCGGATTCGGAGAGGGCGGCAGGGTCAACGCGCGGCTGCTGGCCGGCGCCGGCTATGCCGTTTTTGCTCCCGCCAGCTTCGCCCGTCCCGGGCGGCCCCGCACCTGCGATGTGAAGACCCACCGCACGGTCGTCTCAAAGTCCGTCTTCGAACAGGTTCGCGCCATGCGCACCGCCGAGATCCGCTATGCGCTCGAACGCCTGGCCGAGATTCCCTGGGTCGATACCGATAACCTGTTTCTCGTTGGTCACAGCCAGGGCGGTGGCGCCGTCTCCGCCTACGTCGGGGGCGGCATCAAGGCACGGGTCATTAGCGGCTCGACCTGCACCCGAGGCTACGGCGCCGCACCGAGCGACCCGGTGCTGGCTGTCTATTCCATAAACGACCCCTGGTTCGCCGCCGTATCCGGGCGTTGCCGCGACCGTGTTGCCGGGACAGCGCTTGAGATCGTGGAGGTTCCCGGCCGCGCGCACTTGGTCGGCGGAACACCCGAGGGAGGCCGGGCCATCATTGAGTTCCTTGCCCGCCATACCGAAACGAGGCGATCTTGAAAAACACCGACGGCGACATGTTTGGAATGTTTGATGTAGCGGTCATCGGCGGCGGAGTGATGGGCTGCGCGACGGCGCTTCATCTGGCACGCGGCGGCATGCGGGTGGCGCTGGTCGAGCGCGGCGGCTTGTGCACCGAGGCCTCGGGACGGAATGCCGGCACCCTGACGCCGATGTTTCCGGCCCCCTTTCTGGTCCCTTACGCGCAGCGCGGTATGGAGATGTGGCAAACGGCGCCGGAATGGCTCGGCCGGGGCATCGGCTACCAGGCGCGGGGCGGACTTGAACTCGCCTTCACCGAGGCCGAGGTGGCGGGCCTGGAGAGCGAGATGGGTGAACGCGCTCAGGCCGGCGCACCCATCCAGATCATGGACATCGACGAAGCGCGCCGTATCGAGCCTTCGGTTTCAGCAGCGGCGCAGCGAGCCGCCTATTGTCCCATCGACGGCTTCGTCGAATCGAACGCCGGCGGTCGCGCCTTCCGTGCGGCACTTCTGGGCGACGGTGTCACGGTGTTAGATCGCACCCAGGTGCGTTCGATTGAGCGCCGCGCCGGCGGTTTCACCGTTGGCACCGCGGCCGGAGACCTCAACGCCGGGCGCGTCGTCCTTGCCGCCGGCGCTTGGATTCCGAAGATGGCTGCTTGGCTGGGACTCGACTTGCCGATCACGGTTCGCATTCACCAGATGGTCGTCACCGAACGCCTGGCGCCGCTGCTCCGCGTCGTGGTGCGCATCTTCGGAAGGGGTTCGTTCAAGCAGGCGGTCAACGGCTCGATGCTTTTGGGCACCGTGCTGCACTGGATCAGCGATGCAGACCGCGAGGCCGACGAGATCGACCGGGTGGCGTTGATCCGGCGCATGACCTGGGCGGCGCGCAACGGTTGCGAGGCGATACCGGCTTTGGCCGGCGCGCGCCTGCTTAGGACGTGGACCGGGCTGGAAGCCTACGCGCCAGACAACTTGCCGGTGATCGGGCCGCTGCCCGGAATGGACGACGCCTTCATCATCGGCTGTCAGCGCAGCGGCTTCACCTGCGGCCCCTTCATGGGACAGTTGCTGGCCGATCTCATCTTAGGGCGACAGCCCGAATTGCCGATTGCGCATCCGGTCTTCGATCCCCGGCGCCTGCTTGCCATGCGGCCCGACGAAACCTCGGCCGCGGCACGGGCGCTGTCTTGAATGGCGGCTGGGCCGTTGATTCATTTGCGTCGATCGTGGTTTATCACTCAACTGAGGCCGCTCGGTAGATCTGGGTACGGGGTCGAAGGGGGAATAGACTGGGATGATCGATGCAACGATCGATGCGGATGTCCTTGTCGTTGGCGGCGGCGGCGGCGGACTTCGGGCCGCGATCGAAGCCCATGCCGCCGGTGCCCGCGTTCTTGTCCTGTCAAAGGGAATCGTCGGCAAAAGCGGATTGACCCAAACCGCCGTCACTGGGTTTCAGGTGGCTTTTGGCTGCGCTGATCCTCGTGACAATCCTTCGGTTCATTATGCGGATACCATGCGGGGGAGCTACGGGCTCGCCAACCCCGAACTCGTCGATATCTTCACCCGGGAAGGGGCGGCGACGGTTGAAGACATCGAATCCTTCGGCGCCCGTTTTGATCGGGACGATGACGGCAATTTCATTCAAAGGCGGCTGGATTCGTCACAAACTTACCCACGTTCGATCAAGAAAGGGGATTCGCTGGGAACGCCGATCATGCAGGCGCTGCGCCGCCAAATGAACAAATGCGACATCCCCAGGCGGCACGAAATCTTGGTTACCAAACTGTTGAAGGATGGCAATCGCATCTCGGGCGCCGTCGCGCTTGATTTTCAGACCGGCGAGTTGCTGGAGATCCGTGCCCGGTCGGTCATCATGGCGACGGGCGGCGGCGGAGAGCTTTTCCCGGTCAACAGCAACACCCCCGATTCCACCGGCGACGGATGCGCCCTGGCCCTCGGCGCCGGGGCCGATCTGGTGGATATGGAATTCATCTTGATGCTTGGCCACGCGGTGATGTTTCCCGAGACCGTGCGCGGCGTGCTGTTCACCTTTCAGTACCTGCTGGATAAAGGGGCGCGGGCTTTGTTCAACGCCGAAGGTGAGCCCTTTCTGTCGCGCTATGACCCGGAAGGCAGCGACAACCCGCCGCGCCATATCTACGCCCGGGCCATTCATGGGGAAGTCCGTGCCGGACGTGGAAGCCCCCACGGCGGCGTCTTTTTCGATCCCGGGTCGGTGCCGCTTGAGACCGTTGTCGATGCTCTTCCGTCGCAGACCCAGTTCTTGCAATCGTTTGGCGTCGACATGCGCCAGCCGATCGAGGTCGGCGTGGCGGCTCACTATTTCTGCGGCGGCATAAGGATCGGCCCCGACTCTCTATCGACCGTACCGGGCCTCTATGGGGTGGGCGAGTGTTCGGGCGGGCCGCACGGCGCGGCGCGGGTCGGCGGCAATTCATTGACCGAGGTCTTGGTGTTCGGCAAACGGGCCGGCCGCCACGCGGCCGAAACGGCGGCAACGGCCAATGCCCCGACAAACGATCCCGATGAGGTCGAAACGGAATGCCGCCGTTTGCTCGGGTTCCTTGAAGGTTCGCGCAACGGTCCTCGACCGAGCGAGATTAAAAAGCGCATCAAGCAGACCATGAATGATCACGTCGGTGTCGTCCGCGACGCGGCGGGGCTCAAGGAAGCCCTTGATGCCTTCGAGGAGATCGCGATGCGGAACCTTCCGGCGATGGCGCTGGCAAGTCCGGAACGCATCGCCAACTACGATTGGATTCAGGCCATCGAGGCGACGTCGATGACGCGGGTCGGCGAGGCGGTCGCCCGCGCCGCCTTGATGCGAACCGAAAGCCGGGGTGCTCACTATCGCGAGGACCACCCCGATCAAATCGACGATGAGTGGCTGCAAAATATCGTGGTTCGCCAACGAGGGAAAGAGTTGTCGGTTTCCTCCGTGCCGGTCAACAGCGCCACCTATGGCGAAGAGACAGGCTGATATGGAAACGTTCCGATTGCGGCTCCACCGCTTTGATCCGAAGCATGATAGCGCGCCGCGATACGAGGAATATGAAATCGAAAGCGACGGCCCCCTTTCCGTCATGCAAGCGATTTGCCGCGTTTACGATACCGTGGACGGTACGCTTTCGCTGCGCAATACGGACTGCCGGCGCGGTGTCTGCGGCATATGTTCCATGATGATCGATGGGCGGCGCCGGCTGGCCTGTACCTGTGTGGCGCAAGACGGCATGACGATCGGTCCGCCGCCGAACCGAAAGGTCATCAAGGACTTGGTGTTCGAAATGGATTGAGGCGAGGCAAGCCTGTCCCGCCGCACCCGGGTTTCAGATCCAACGGGAGGTTTAAAGCATGCAACAAATCACATCCAACGTTTACGTTGAAACCCAGTGGGTTTCGGGGTCGTCGGTGCTTGCCAGTTCCAATTCGAGCTTTATCACCACGTCAGCGGGGATCGTCATGATCGACGCCCCGATGGAACCCGTTAATGCGTTGAAATGGCGGGATATCATGGCCGAGAAAGGAGAGCTGCTTTACCTCGTCAATACCGAGTTCCATTCCGATCACACCATGGGCAACCACTTTTTTCCGGTCCCCGTTATCGCGCACGAAGAAACCAAAAAATGGTATGAAAGCGTCTGCGGTCCCCCGGAGGACGCCCGCCAAAAAGTTCTTGACCGATATCCGGACAGCGGGCCCCTGGTCGAGGATTATAAACTCCGATCGCCAACCATTACTTTTGACGAAAATCTCACCCTCCATTTGGGCGATCACACCATCGAACTTATCCACCTTCCGGGGCACACGCCCGGGCAGACCTGTGTCCATGTACCCAGCGAACGGATTGTTTTTCCCGGCGACAATTTCACCAACGCGCTTCAGCCCTCGCTTTCGGAATGCCTTCCATTGGAGTGGCTGGAGTCCGTGGACAGGCTTCTCGATCTCGACGTCGATGCCTTTGTCCCCGGTCATGGTGAGGTTGGGGACAAGAAGGCGGTGCGGGAATTTGCGACCTTCCTCGGGCATTGCGTGGAAACGATCGGCGAAGCGATAGAAAAGGGAATGGAAAAGGCAGAGGCGGTCGAGACCATAGAGTTCGAAGGTGTCCTCATCGCGCGTCACCCCGGTCGCGATTGGCAACGCAAGAACGTTGCGCGCTTGTACGACATGTTGAGTACTTCGGCCTAGGGCGCCGGGCTAAGGCCTTTGCCCCGGTTCGCCTTATCAGCTGGAAATCCGGGCTACAAGGCGTTCAGGTATTCAATCCGGCTGACAACTTCACCGGATTTCCGTGCGGCGTGTTCAGATAGGCGCGGCGCCATTGTTCGGTCCGCGATGAAAGGCCATCCGGCGAGACACGGCCGTCGGCTGCGATGAGGCCTTCCAGCGCCGCCAGCGCCGCCGCGTAGTACGTGGTCTGGTCGTCCGGATCGCCGCGCTCTGCCGCGCCGCGCAATTCCGCACCCAGCGCATCGGACCATTGCACAGCGGTAAATACACCCACTTTCGTCAGCGCGAAGGCGAGTGCCAAGACCTGCGCCTGCCAGGGCTCGTCGAAAGCGGGTTCGTCGTCGTGTCGCGCCAACGGACCGATGTGCGGCTCGTCATCCGCGTTCAAGGTAACTCTCCCACATATTGAGGAAGACGCGTTCGCGGCGGCCTTGGGCTTCGGGCCACAATTCCGCCATGTCGAAACCGACCGTGTAAAGCGGCGCCGCACGTTCTTCGCCATGCGCGTTTGCATCGGGAAAAACATGAGCGCCATGGTGAGCCTCGACGATGCCTCGCCGGCCACGCGCATAAGCAGGCAGTCGGGTGTGGCCCGGGGCACCGTGGATTTTCACCCTCACGCTGTCTCCAACGTTAAAAACGGGCGCTTCATCGATCTCACGGGCGAAGCTTGGATTGCCTCTTCTCGCTCCACCGACGTCGGCGGCGGTCATTGGCGGGGGCAGACCGGACACCGGTGTCTTTGCCTTGCCGCTGGCCAGTTCCTCGATGGTAGCGACACCGGAGTTGGCTATCATCGCCGCATAGGCTTGCAGCC
Source organism: Rhodospirillales bacterium (assembly GCA_030754885.1). Classification (GTDB taxonomy): domain Bacteria; phylum Pseudomonadota; class Alphaproteobacteria; order Rhodospirillales; family JASLLZ01; genus JASLLZ01. The sequence continues at coordinate 65,988 of JASLZL010000094.1, forward strand.
ACTGGTCAAAGTAGGGACGCGATAAGTAATCCGTGGGTTCGATCAATTCCCGGCAATGGCGAAACCAGTCGAGGCTCCAGTCGGCCGGGCGGCTCATCGCCCGCCTTATACCGAACATGCGGGCTTCCCAGGGCTCGTGGAAGGCTTCCTCGGGCTCATCAACGTCGATGGCACCGAAGCCCTGGCGGCCACCCAAATCGTGGATGGTGTCCATCACGCCACCTCTTCGATCCGGGCGGCAAGGTCCCGTTCGGTGCCGATCATCGAATTGCGCGTAACGAGCCGGGCGAGCTTTTGTTCATCCCAATCCTCGGTTCCCGCCGGCCGTTGCGGCACGACCAGGTATCGCAGTTCCGCCGTGCTGTCCCAGACGCGCACTTCCACGTCGTCCGCTACTTCGACCCCGAATTCCTCGAGAACGCCTCTCGGATCGCGAACGGCACGCGATCGATAGGCTGCCATTTTGTACCAGGTCGGCGGGATGCCGAGCATTGATGTCGGATAACACGAACACAGGGTGCACACGACCATGTTGTGGACGTCCGCCGTGTTTTCGACGACCTGCAAATGCTCTTGTTCAATCCCGAAATCCTTGACTGCCTCGGTTCCGTTGTCAAACAGCCGGGCCTTGAAGCTCGGATCGATCCAAGCGCGTGCGACGATTTCGGCGCCGCGTTTCGGCCCGATTTCTTCCGTATAGACCTCGATCCACGCATCGACGGCTTCGGAGTCAACTATGCCCTTCTCGACAAGCAGGCTTTCCAACGCCTTTACCCGAAGCGCGGGTTCAGGCGGCAGGTGGCTGTGAAGCTCCTTATGGATATTTGCGATGGTGTTTGAGTCATGCTTAGTCATGATGATCGCTCGATTTTGAGAGTCCTTTCGGTGGAACGCCTATTCGGCCGCCATGTCCGGGGCCAGACCGATGGCGCCGAGGCCTTCTTCGAAGCGGCGCAGGTCCTCACCCTCCATGGCGCGGAGCGGGCGGCGCGAATAGCCGCCGGGCCGGCCGAGGAAGCGCATGGCATCCTTGATGGTGGCCGGATAGGAGCCCGGCGCCTGGGCCAGCAACGTGTGCAGCTGATAGGCCTTGTGCTGAATGGGCAGGCCGCGTTCGTGATCGTTGGCCAGGGCTAGATCATAGAGCTGGGCGCCGGGACGGCCCATGATCTGTTGCAGTTCGTCGACGAAACCGTGGGCCCCCATCTGGATACCCTGGAAGCCGAAGACCCGTGCCGGGCCGACAAAGATCTGGATGCGGTCGCCGACCCCGTAAATCAGCTCCAAGATGCGATCATATATGAACGAGCTGTCCTTGATGGCGACCACGCCCTCGATCTCGGCCAGCTTGTCGACCAGTTCCAGGTCCATGTCGACACCGGTGCGCTTGGGGTTGTTGTAGAGCATGATTGGCAGGTCGACGGCGTCGGCGATCTCGGCGTAGTGCTTGTAAATGTCGTCGGCCCTGGGCGTCAGGAAATACGGCGTCTCTATCATCACCCCGTCGGCACCTACGTCCTTGGCGTCCTGGGTCAGGTGGATGACCTCGTCGGTGGCGATGGAGCCGCTACCGCAAACTGCCGGAACGCGGCCGTTGTTTTCCTCAATGGCGATGGCGGTGACGCGCTTGCGCTCGTCGGGGCTCATCACGTGGGCCTCGCCGTTGTGGCCGCAGACGATGATGCCATGCACGCCCTCTTCGAGAGCCAGTCTCACGTTGGCGCGCAGCATCGCCTCGTCGATGGCCCCGTCCTCGGTGAACGGCGTCATCAGCGCCGGAAAGGACCCATGCCACGATACCCTTCGCTTGCCCATTTCGTTCGCTCCCCATTACCCGTTTTTTGTCCAGGGGTCATCATCGTCCAAGGCCGGTCGCAAGACAAGCCGATCCTAATGTCCCGTTTGTGGACCGCCCGGGGCCGGGCCGCTATCCTGGCCGCCGCCGGATCAAGAAAATGAACGCAAGGAAGGGGCGATATGGCGGACGAGACCTGCGATGTACTGGTGGCCGGGACCGGCTTGTTCGCCGAGAAGATCGTATATTCCCTGGCCATGACCGCCGCCAAGCCGATCACGGTGGCCGTCGCCGGGCGCAACCGCGAACGCATGGATTGGATCAGCCTTTCGGGCAACGCACGGGCGGCGTTGTTCGGCCGTCCGGTGAGGGTATTCGCCGTTCCGTTGAATTGGGATACGCCTTCGACCATCGCCGAGGCACTCGCCGTTTGCCGACCGAGGGTCGTCGCCCAGGCGGCCACGGTGCAATCGCCCCGAGACCTGGACCACCCGTCGAGCCCGTGGCAGCACCTGATCGTCAATGCGGGCGGTTTTGGGGCCACCCAGGTTTTGCAGGCGCTGCTTCTTTCCCGGATGGCCCGCGCGCTTACCCTGGCCGGGGTCGAGGCGTCGCTCCTCAACGCGTGTTATCCCGACGCGGTGAACGCCATGCTGGCGACGCGGGGCGAGACGGTGCTTTGTGGTTTGGGTAACGTTGCGGCGGCGGCGGCTATGATCGCGGCCGCCCTGGGCCGGACCGAGCCCGGTGCCGTCAAGGTCTTGGCCCACCACCAGAGCCCGTCGATCTGGCGCCGCCCGCCCGCCGAGCGAAACGGCATCGCGCCTCGGGTCTGGGTCGACGGGCAAGAACTCGACCGCGTCTTCGAGCGTCTTGAGACTCTGCGTTCGCCCCGCGATTCCCGCCAGTCCATCGCCGGAGTGTCGGCAGCGCCCTTGATTGCGGCCTTGCTTGGCCAGGGTGAGTACGTCGGTCACGCCGCCGGACCGCTGGGCCTGCCGGGCGGGTATCCAGTGGCGGTGCGCGGCCGAAACTTGACCCTTGACCTACCGGCCGGCCTTGGGCGCGCCGACGCGGTGGCCTATAACCGCCGCTTCGCCGAGCACGATCCTGCCCGCTTGCTTGAGGATGGGAACGTCATCTACAGCGACGAAGCGCGCCGCGTCCTGGCCGAGGCCAGTCCCGAAGTGGCGATGGGCTTCCACGTCTCCGATCTCGATGCCGCGGCGGCCGAGATGCTAGCCCTGCGCGAGCGGCTTGGGGGTTAATGACGGCATTTAGGTGGCTTAAGGACCGGCATCGCCCTATTTTAATTTGGCTGAAATAGAGCGGACGAGCTTCTCCATGTTTTCGCGCGTCTCCCCCGCAACCTCGTCCTGGCGGGTCATGCGTTCCTTGATATCGGCAAACTCTTTTTCCAGAGTCACGATCTTTGTTTGCAGGTCCTTAGCGGTCGCGACGTTCTTGGAATTTGATTCCTTAATCGGGTTGAGGTAGGTGGTGAGAAAGTCCTGAATCTGACGTTGAGCCTTGCGCGATGCGTTGCTGGCAAGGAACAGCGCCGCCATGGCGACAACGAAAGCAAGACCGGCCAATAAATAATCCACAAGGGTCTCCCGCAGGGAATGGGCGTGGTGTGCCCAATGGGTTTGGTTCTTAAACTACCTTCCGGCATCGACCTTCAGGTATTCGCCGGTAATGGCGCCGGCGGAAACGCTGACAAGAAAGAGTGCCGTCTCGGCAATCTCACGTCTGTCGATCACCTTGCGTAGGGCCGACGGTTGCACAAAAGTTTGGTCGAAGAGGTCTTGGGCCGAACGTCCTTCGGCCCGCGCCCGGTCGCCGACGATGGTGTCGATCAGGCCGGTGCCGAAGACACCGCCGGGGCAAATGGCGTTGCAGCGAATGCCGTGGACACCGACCTCAAAGGCGACGGACTGGGTGATGCCGATGACGCCGAACTTGCTGGCGCAATAGGCGGAGCGCAGGGGCTTCCCCTTCAGCCCCGACAACGACGACAGGTTGACGATGGCGCCGCCCTGGCGCTTCAAAAGCGGCACCGCGTGTTTGATGCACATAATGACGCCGCTGAGATTGACGGCGATGGTTTCGTCCCATACCGCCATGTCTTCGTCTTCGACGCTGACAGTGGGTCCGGGATGGCCGGCGTTATTGACCAATATGTCGAGGCGCCCGTATTTCTCCTCACAAGACCTGAATACCTCGGCCACCTGTTCTTCGTTGGTGACGTCGGCCGTTGCCGCCAACCCGGCAATTTCCCCCGCCACCCGTTCGGCGGCTTCGGCCGCGCGGTCGGCGACGACAACGCGGCAGCCGTTCTCGGTGAACAGACGGGCGATGGCCTCGCCGATGCCGGCGCCGGCGCCGGTGACCACCGCCACCTTGCCGTCCAAAATTCCGCTCATGTTTGTTGTCCTCTGGCTTTCTTAATGGGGGGAGTGAATTCGCGACTACCTTACTCGGCGGCCTCGCTGGCCAACAGGCCCAAGCTTACAAGCCCCAGGCGCAATTCATCAAGGTGGGGTTCACCGAGCGGCCTGAGCGGCAGCCGCGGACAACCGCCCGGCAGGCCCAAGATATTCATGGCCGCCTTGACCGCAGCATAGGGGTTGCGCCCTCCCGCACCCATCAGGTCATCAAGCGCCCGAGCCTTTTCCTGCAGGGCCCGCGCCCGGTCTTGGTCGCGCACCACGCAGGCCTGGTAAAAGTCGACGTACTCCCGGCCCCAGTAATTGGGGCTTGATGAAATGAAACCGACCACGCCCAGTTCCACGGCGGCGTAACCAAAATGATTGATCCGGCCCATAAAGACCCTGAGGCGATCGCCGGCCACCGTCAGCGTCTTATAAAAGCTGTTGAAATCAAGGGTGCTGTCCTTGATCGCCACGACGGTGTCGATGTCGGCCAGGCGGTCCACCAGATCGGCGGTCAAGTCGACCGCGCCCGTGGGCAAATTGTAGAGCAATATGGGAATCTCGACGGCCTCCGAGACGGCTTGAAAGTGAGCGACGATGTCGTCTTTGCTGGGCCGAACGAAATAAGGCGGTAACAGCATCGCACCAACGCAACCGGCGTTCTTGGCCATGCGGGTAAGCTGAACGGCCTCGCTTGTCGTGACGGCCGTGGTGCCGCCGATTACCGGTACTCGATCGCGGGCCGTCTCAACCCCGATTTCCATGATCCGTTTGCGCTCGTCGGCGGTCATGGCCCAGAACTCGCCGGTACACCCGCCCACTACCAGGCCAGTCATGCCGGCATCGATGCAAAGTTCCAGATTGGCGCGAAATGCCGCCTCGTCAATCTTTCCTTCCGCATCGAAGGGAGTGACCACCGCCGGCATGGGGCCGTGCCAGTCGACGGATGTCTTATCCATGGGTGTCTCCATATTCCATCGTTGTCCTCCGGGCGCGAGTGTGGATGATCCGGCGCCGGCTGGCAACGGTCGCACGGTTCAACATCCGTGATATATTCTCTCACCCTCAGCATCCTCAATCGACGGGTCCAATCAACGATGAACGATCAACAAACGCCAAAGGACGACCGCCACGCGGTGGTTATCGGCGCCGGCATCGTCGGCACGTGCTGCGCCCTTTATCTGCAACGTGCTGGCCTGGCCGTCACGTTGATCGACCGCGACGGTCCCGGCGAGGCGGCGTCGTTTGGCAACGCGGGCGCGCTTGGTCTCGCCTCGGTGCCGCCGTTGGGCATGCCTGACACACTGTGGAAGGCGCCCAAGATGATCTTGGATCCCATGCATCCTCTGACGTTGCGATGGGGCCACCTGCCCAAGGCGTTGCCTTGGTTCTTGCATTTCACCCTGGCCAGCCTGCGGTCGCGGGCCGAGGCCATTGCCGATGTCCGCGCCGATCTATTGGGGCGCGTCAATGACTCTTACGCCCCGCTGCTCGACGATGCCGGGGCCAAGGACCTGATCCACAACGCCGGACTGCTGATGGTATTCGAAAGCGATCGTTCGCGGGCGGAGGTTGAGTACGCCCTTGAGATGCGCCGTCGCCGCGGCGTCAAGATCGAGGAATTAAGCGGTGACGAGGCGCGCGAGATGGAACCAGCCCTCGGCCCCTTGATCAAGCGCGGCGTCTTCTTTCCCCAGGTCTCGCAGACTGTCAGTCCCTTGCGCCTGACCCAGACGCTGGCCCAGCACTTCCAGAATCGGGGTGGCATGTTGAGGCGCGAGACGGTCAAGGGTTTCGACTTCGGTCCCGACGGACCCAAGGGCGTGGTCACCGACACCGGGCAGCACGATGCCGATATCATGGTGCTTGCTGCCGGCGTGTGGTCCAAGTTCCTGGCTCGCCAACTCGGCACCCGGGTGCTCTTGGAGGCTGAGCGAGGTTACCACACGGTTCTGCCCAATCCTGGAGTGGATATTCGCGTCCCCCTGGTTTCCGAAGACCGCCACGTCACCTTCGGGCCGATGGAGGACGGCTTGCGCCTGACCTCCATGGCCGAATTCGCGGCCATCGAGGCGGCGCCCGACTACGCCCGCGCCGAGCGCATCTTCGCAGCCGCCCGCGAGCTTATTCCCGGTCTTGACGCCGAAGGTGCGACCGAGTGGGTGGGATCGCGGCCCTCAACCCCTGATTCGATCCCGGTTATCGGGCCGTCGCCGCGATTCGCCAACGTCCTCTTCGCCTTCGGCCACGGTCACCTGGGTCTGACTTTGGCGGCAGTGACCGGGCGCATCGTTGCCGACCTGGCCCAAGGGCGCCGGCCCGAGACCGATCTCAATCCGCTTCGGCCGGACCGCTTCTAGGGCGTTTTTTTTGTGTTGATATGTTGCGGGCTGGTGCCGAAAAAAGAGTATTACTCGAAAGAAGTGTCCACGGATGTGGGAGTCAGACCGGCGGCCTTGAGCGCCGCCCGGGTGCGGTTGTTAAGCCCGAGGTTTTTGAGCAATGCCGCAACATGCATCTTGACCGTGCCCTCGGAAAGGGTCAGTCGGCGAAGAGCCGCCATTAAGGATGCCTTCGCCAGGTTGTTTTGACGGTCGCCGGGCTGGACTGGGGCGGCGCCAAGTGCCATATTTGCGCCCGTCGCTCCGCTGGCTAAGGGCGGGGCGTTGAAACAGAAGGGCATGGACCGCAATGTACATCGGAACGCTCTTGTTCACATGGCTCAGGGGCCAAAGAGCCGGCACCGACGAGTTCGGCAACCGCTACTACCGTAGTAAGGGGCGCAGGTTGCAGGGGCGCGAGCGCCGGTGGGTCCTTTACAAGGGCCCGGCCGAAGCCTCCAAGGTGCCACCCGAATGGCACGCCTGGCTACACCACACGACCGACGCGCCCTTGAACGAGAATGCCGCACGGGCGCGTCCGTGGCAGAAGGAGCACAGTCCCAACCTATCGGGTACCATTGGTGCCTATCGTCCACGGGGTCACGACTTCAAGGGTGGACAGCGGGCCCGCGCCACCGGCGACTACGAGGCGTGGACCCCGCAATGAGGCGGAATACCCCCTAAATGGCCAAGGACGGTCGTGTGATTCTTGTCGACATGGCGGTTTTCGCGGCCCTTGTGCTCGCCCTCTGGCGGCGGGACCAAGTAGAACGGCATTACCGCTCCTTGGTATAAGCGGATGGCACGGATAGTTATTGCCGCCATGCTTGGCATTGGCGCAATTGTCGGCTTGGTGGTGACGGCCGCCGCCGATCCCTATCTGGTGGCGGTCCTCCAGGGCTTGGACAAGGTAACCGCCCGGGTATCGACCATCGAGGCCCCCGTCGGGCAGACCGTCGGCTTCGGCACCTTGGAAATAATCGCCCGCGCCTGCGACAAACGACCACCGGAAGAGCCACCGGAAAGCGCTGCTTTTCTCGATATCTGGGAGGTCCGGCGCGGCGAGGCGGCCGAGAGCCTCTTCCGCGGCTGGATGTTCGCTTCCAGCCCGGCGCTCTCGGCCCTCGAACACCCGGTCTACGATGTCTGGATGCTGGACTGCCGCGTTCCCGAACAGTAAACCCGTTAGCCGGAGTTGGCGAGGTCGTGTACCTAAGAGCGACGCCGCAATCAGACGGTAACCGGCCACACCGATGTCCGCGTATGCGGACGTTCATTGTATGTGTGGCGATATTCCAAGGGGATTAACTAGCTGGGCGGTTTTCCGCGATCAAATCAGTGAGCCGGCATTTCTGTTGGCCGTCTGAATCAAAATTTGTAGGCGCCAGCCATTCTTCAAAAGCGATTTTGATCGCTGGCCAATCTTTGTCGAGGACGGAGTACCAAGCCGTGTCCCTGTTGCGGCCACGATAAATTACAGCCTGGCGGAACAAGCCGTCATAGGTGAAGCCAATACGCTCGGCTGATTTGCACGAGGCTGCGTTTAAGGCATCGCATTTCCATTCATAGCGACGATAACCCCATACGTCGAAGACCTGCTTCATCATGAGAAACATGGCTTCCGTCCCAATGGGCGTTCTTTGCAATCGCGGTGAATAGGAAATGCCCCCGACCTCGACGACGCCATCCTTGGGCTGAATACGGAGATAGGTTGCTATGCCGACGGCCTTACCGGTCGCCTTCTCGACAATGGTGTAAAATATTTGATCCTCGCGTTGCGAAGCCGCGTCCAGCCACTGGGTAATCGCATCGAGCGTTTCAAACGGACCATAGGACAGATAGGTCCACATTCTTCCCTCAGCGTCTTGCTTGTAGGCCTCAAGAAGATCGGCAGCGTGTTTTTCGCTGTCGGCAAGCTCGACAACACAAAGCGCCCCTTCCATACGTGCGACTTTTGGAAATCGCGCAGGTACCCAACCGGGCAGGGCTTCACCAATTGGCTGGCCAAGTTCATTCACGGGTTGAGACATTTGATATCCCTCTTCGTCGCGAAATTCGAAAACTGATTTTTCCGCCCTATGTCGAGTGACGGATTGAATAGCTGCATTGGGCCTCAAGCAGCACTTCGTGGTGGGGTTTCCAATGGTTCGCAATAGGGCCGCAAACAGACTTGTGGTTTATGAACCCGCACCCGGCGTGTAACCGAGGACACCGGCCAGTGCCTCGTCGAACTCGTTTGGGGCGGTCGCGGCGGGAAAGTCCACAGTGTCTAAAAGGGCGTCGGCCAGCTGTTGAAGATAGACTCGGCTGGGTATTTCGATAGCGCCGAAACGACGCAAATGTTCGGTGACGAACTGGGTGTCGAAGAGTCGGTAGCCACCCAGTTTCAAGCGCGCCACCAAGTGAACAAGGACCACCTTGCTGGCATCGCTCTCGAGGTGGAACATGCTTTCACCGAAAAAGGCGCCGCCCAGCGACACCCCATAAATACCGCCGACCAACCGGTTGCCACGCCAGCTCTCGACGCTGTGGGCGCACCCGAGATCGTGGAGTTCCGTATAGGCGCGGATGATTTCACCGTTTATCCAGGTGTCCGGGCGTTGCGGAGTGGCCTTGGCGCAGCATCGCATGACACGCTCGAAGGCGGTATCGCAGCGCACCTCGAAGACCTGGCGGCGCACCGTCTTGGCCAAGCGCTTCGGCACGTGAAAAGTGTCTAGGGGCAGAATGCCGCGGACCGGCGGATCGACCCAAAAGATGGCCGCGGCATCGGCCGCGTCGGCCATCGGAAAGATACCGGCGGAGTAGGCGCGGACCAGAAGCTCCGCCGTCAGCCGCGTGTATCCCGGGGGCGCTCCCTTCATGATGACGGAAGAATTATTCGTAATCCCGGCTGGTGCCGAATAAACACCTAGTCCGTGCTCTCTTCGTCGACGAACCGTTCCAGCCAGTACATGGAAATCCCTTTATTATCAGAGGTCTTTAGCAAAGAAGTCCGTGTTAGCAGGTACAGAGAGCTGCGGGCTTGGGGCGGCGAGTGCTAAATGCTTACCCCTCAAAATAAGCCAGCGGCGCAGTGGCCGTCCAGTCAACCTTTTCATCGCTCCAACGATCCCCATCGCGGCCACGCTATTCCTCCCCGGTGGAGGCGTCCGATGAAACTTGTCAAAGCCCGCCATTGGACCGTGCGTGGACCCCTAAAGATTGTCAAGCGTGTCACCGTCCAGCGCCGCGAATATGTCCTGCTGAAGACGGAACCATACATAAC
>JASLZL010000095.1 GCA_030754885.1 Rhodospirillales bacterium
GCCGAGTCAGAAACTTCTATGAAGCGAAATCGGCTCGGCCTTGACAGCATTGCCCTGAGGCCCCGCGTCCTGAGGAATGTCGTTCAGATAGATAGCTCGACGAGTGTGCTGGGCAACGAAATACGGATACCGGTCGTCATCGCGCCCTGCGGCTCCGTGGAGGACATAAATCGAGGTGGCACCCTTGCCATCGCTCGGGCCGCCGAGGAATTTGGTATCGTCAGTTTTCTCAGTGCTTCGTCCCCGACACCGCCTGAACTTGAAGACATTGCCACCGAGACGCGCCATCCAAAAATTTATCAACTAAGCCTTCAGGGCGATCCGACGGCCACCGACGAACGTATTGAACGCGCAATCGACGCTGGTTATTCGGCCATCGGATTTACCCTCGACGGTTTTATCCCGGGACGACGTGAACGCGACATTGTCAACCGCCATGTTCCGTCCGCGACCGGCCGTCGGCGTGCCAACGCCCTGCCGCCCGCCACCGAGACGACCCAGACCTGGGACCATATAAAGCGTTTCAAGGACATCTATGATATCCCCCTGGTCCTCAAGGCCATTGCCACCGGCGAGGATGCACGACTGGCGGTCGAGCACGGCGTGAGCGTGATTTATGTTTCCAACCACGGCGGTCGGCAGCTCGACCATGCCCAAGCCACTATCGACGTCGTCGCAGAGGTTGCCGACGCGGTCGATGGCAAGGCCGAAATCATGGTCGACGGCGGTTTCCTGCGTGGTACCGATGTTATCAAGGCAATCGCCCTGGGCGCGGGTACGGTTGCCATCGGCAGACTGATGTGCCTGGGCTTCGCCGCCGACGGACAGGCAGGGATCGTTCGTGTCCTGGAAATTCTGGAAACCGAAATCAAGAACACGTTGGGCCTCTTGGGGGTTGCCAGTCTCAATCAGCTCGACCGGTCTTATTTGGTCGAAGCTAAGCCGGTCGCGCCACCAGGGGTGACCAGCGCCTATCCCCTCATCCAGATGTCCGAAGGCGAGTAAGGAGAACGCCTGCGGGGCATGTGTTTGGGTTTGATTAAGTTGAGAATGGATCAATGAGCGAACAGCCCACCCTTTCCGCGGATGACGTCAAGAAATTGTTGGGCAAGGACCGGACCACGGAGACGCTGGACGAACTCCGGGAATCGATCTATCCCAACGATCAACGCCAACCGACCGGTCCCGCCGGTTGGTTCATCACCCTGGCCGCTGCGGCCATCTGCCTCTTCACCCTTTGGATGGCTTTTCACATAACCTTGGGCGCGATCCCCACGCGCGCCCTGCTCCTGGCTTTCATGGTTCCCCTGGCACTTCTTCTTTATCCAGCGCTCACCCGTTGGAAGGACAAGAACAACGGGCAACCCATGTTGTTCGACTACATCTTGGCGACCGTTGCCCTTACGTCGTTTGTTTGGGCCATTGTTAGCGCCGATCGCTACGAATCCCGCGTACCTTATGTCGATCCAATAGAGACGGCTGATATCATTTTCGGGACGATTGCCATTCTCGCCGTCTTCGAGGCGGCCCGACGGACGGTCGGTATGACCATCGTCTGGATTAATGTGACCTTTATATTCTATGCGCTGGCCGGCTCCATCTTTCCCGGCCCGTTGGAGCATGGCGGCACGACCTATCTGGATTTGATCGAGACCCTCTACATGGCCACCGACGGCATCTTCAACTTCATTACCGGAATCATGGCAACATTCGTTTTCACGTTCCTCACCTTTGGCACCTTCCTTCGTGTTTCAGGTGGAGACCGGGTATTTACGGACTTGGCGCTCTCGGTGGCTGGCCACCGACGCGGCGGCCCGGCCAAGGTGGCGGTGATCTCCAGCGCCCTGATGGGGACCCTATCGGGAAGCACGGTAAGCAACGTGGTGACCACCGGGTCCTTAACCATCCCAATGATGAAACGACTGGGTTTCAAGCCCTATGAAGCCGCCGCGATTGAGACAACCGCATCCCTCGGCGGTGCCCTGACGCCGCCCCTGATGGGGACCGCTGTCTTTATCATGGCGTCGTTTGCCGGTGTGCCTCTGGTTACAATTTTGATGTACTCGATTATCCCGGCGCTCCTTTATTTCACGTCGCTCTACTTCTATGTAGACGTCAAGGCACGCAAGAAGGGGTTGAGCGGTCTACCACGCAATTTGCTGCCCAAAGCGTGGACGGTGATCAAGAACGGCGGCCATATCTTCATCCCAATATTTGTTCTTATCTTCTTGCTGATCGAAAGATGGACCCCGTTCCTAGCTAGTTCCGCCTGCGTGGTCGGCGTCTTCGTGATCAGCTTCGTGCGCAAGAACACCCGCATGACGCCACCCAAAATCCTCATCGGGCTTGAGGCCGCGACGCGTGTCACCATGACGGTTGCCTCACTTGGGGCCAGTGCCGCCCTCATTTACGGGGTTATCACGGTGACGGGGCTGCTGGTGAAGATGACCTCCATCATCCTTGCCCTTGCCGGCGGGTCTCTCTTTATCGGCATCGTCCTCATCGCCTTGATGTCTTATGTAATGGGGATGGGCCTTCCCGTGACTGCGGCCTACGTTTTGTTGGCGGCGCTGGGTTCGCCGGCGTTGCAGGACCTGGGCCTTCCCGTGCTTGCCGCTCATCTGATAATTCTTTGGTTTTCTCAGGACTCGACGATCACGCCCCCCATTTGCATGACCGCCTTCGTCGGTGCCCGCATCGCCAAGGCACCACCCATGAAAACCGGCTGGCAGTGCGTCCTCATGGCCAAGGCCCTCTATATCATCCCCTTTGTCTTCGCTTACGGCAGTCTTCTTGACGATTCGTTGGTTGAGATATTTTTCGACGCCGCGGTGCTGTTTCTGTTCTTTGCATCAATGCCGATTTTCGTCGAAGGATATTATTCCCAGAAGATCGGTTGGGTCGTCCGTATCTTGATCGGATTGTCAGGCCTGGGCTTCTTCACCGCCTGCCTAGGGCCGATGGCCGAAGGTTACTTGTGGCTCTTCGCCTCGACTGCGTTGTTCGTTCCTGTCATGGTTTACGAACGCAACCGGGCTGCGGGCGCCGTGGCAGCGCAAACTCCTGGAAGCGAGCCGTAAAGGGAAGGCCGCGTCATCATTTCATCCACCTGGGCGCGTGACGACTCCCCGAAGTGCGCGCGCCATGGTATCTTCATGACCGAATCCGTCGGGGAAACGTCCAACACATGCCTCAGTTCGTTAGATTGAAGGAAAAATCGCGCCCGCGGGTGACGATTACGGTCGACGGCGCCACGGTCGAGGCGTTGGAAGGTGACACCTTGCTCACTGCCTTGCTCACCAACGGGCGGCGAGTACGCGAGTCCGAGTTCGGCGATGGGGCACGAGCCGGGTTTTGCGTCATCGGCGCATGCCAGGACTGCTGGGTATGGATGGACGGCGGCGAGCGTACCCGAGCCTGCACCACGTATATCGCCGAAGGCATGACAATCTTCACTCATAATCCTGAATGGCCATGGACGACCCCCGCGTAGTCGTTGTCGGCGCCGGCCCGGCGGGAGTGCGGGCGGCTGAGGCGCTGGTCAAGCATGGCTTGCGTCCGCTGGTGATCGATGAAGCACCCCTGTCCGGCGGTCAAATCTATCGCCGACCACCCCCCGGCTTTCGGCGCACGACCAAGGAACTTTATGGCTTTGAGGCGGCCAAGGCGGAGGCCATCCACCGCACCTTCGACGGTCTGACCGATGTCATCGACTACCGGCCCCGGACTTTGGCCTGGAATGTCCAGGACCGGGTTCTGTACACGGCATGCGACGACGTGGTGACACCCGTTTCCTTTGACGCTCTGCTTTTGGCCACCGGTGCCACCGACCGCGTGCTTCCCTTTCCCGGTTGGACCCTGCCCGGTGTCTATACCCTGGGTGGGTCTCAGGTCGCGTTGAAACATCAGGGCTGTGCCGTTGGCCGGCGCATGGTCTTCCTTGGCAGCACGCCGCTTCTCTATCTGGTCGCCTATCAGTATGCACGGGCCGGCGCCGAGGTCGCAGCGGTTCTTGATACCGCGCCGTTTTCGGCCAAGGTGCGGGCGGTGCCGAAGCTGCTTTCGAACACGTCGATGTTTGTAAAAGGGCTCTATACCATGGCAGCACTCCACCGTTTGGGCGTGGCCATTGAGCACGGAGTACGCCCCGTGGCCGTTGAGGGCGATGACGCGGTGGCAGGGCTTCGTTACCGGCGCCGGGGGGAAGGTGAGGTGCGTATCGATTGCGACGCGGTCGCCTTCGGGTTCGGCCTCCGTCCGGAATCCCAGCTTGCCGATCTTGCCGATTGCGATTTTCGCTTCGATCCCGTGTTCCACCAATGGCTGCCTCAGTGCGCCGATGATGGCCGTGCCGGTGAGGGCATCTATCTGGCCGGCGACGGGGCGCGTATCGGGGGGGCTGACGCCGCTGAAGTCAGTGGCGAGCTCGCCGCACTGAGCCTGATCGAGGACTTGGGCGGCGGCCCTGGAGACAAGGCGCGCTCGGTCGAACTATCCCGGCGCCTCTCTTCCTTGGTGCGGTTTCAGGCAGGTTTGGCCGGGGCCTTTCCGTGGCCCGCCGATATGGCCCGGAGCCTGCCTGACAATGCGATTGTGTGTCGCTGCGAAAGGGTCACTGCCGGCGAAGTCCGCCAAGCTGTTCAGCGCCCCTTGGGTGGCGGATGCGAGATCAACCGTGCCAAGGCGTTCAGCCGCATTGGTATGGGACGCTGCCAAGGCCGATTTTGCGGTCTCAGCTCGGCTGAAATTTCAGCTGCGGCGCAGGATCGTGATATATCGAGCGTGGGGCGTCTGCGCGGTGCGGGACCGGTCAAACCGATCAAACTGGCGACGGTCTTGGACGAATAGGGAAAATGGAAACCATCGGCACCGACGTCGTAATTGTGGGCGGCGGCCTCATGGGCTGCTCGGCGGCACTTGATCTCAGCCGTAAGGGCCGATCAGTGGTGGTTTTGGAAAGAGGTTTCGTCGGCGCCCAGGCGAGCGGCGTTAATTTCGGTCTGCTGCGCCGCCAAGACCGTTTCCTGCCGCAACTGCCGCTTGCCAACCGAGCTGTCGAGATTTGGCATCGCCTGGAAAACGTGGTCGGCGAGGACTGCGAGGTCGAAATTAGGGGACATCTGCGTTTTGCCCTGGATGACGAAGACATGGCCGTCATCGAGGACTATGCCGCCGGTGCCCGAGAGTACGATTTCGAAATCGAAATCCTGGGCGGCGAAACCCTGCGCCGGCGCTGGCCTTGGCTGAGCGATCGGGTGGTTGGGGCCGGTTGGTCGCCCGACGACGGCGTCGCCAACCCGCGCCTCGTCACGCCGGCTTACGCCCGCGCCGCCCGCGCCGCCGGCGCCGACATCCGCGAGGAACACGAAGCGGTGGAGATGACCCACGATGGCGGCGGCTTTCGTATCGTCACTCAAAATGGCCTCGAGGTCCGCGCGTCGATCATGCTGAATACGGCTGGCGCTTGGTCGTATCACGTCTCGGCCAACTTCGGCGAACCGGTTCCGCTGACGGCTATCGGACCGCCAGAGGCGGTCACGGAACCGGTCCCCTATTTTATCGAGCCGACCATCCAAAGGGTCGGCAGCCCCGTTGTTGTGCGCCAGGTGCAAAGGGGCAACGTGATTATCGCCGGAAAGCCGCGCGGCATTGCCGACAACGTCACCAACCGTGCCTACGTGGCACCAAGAAGTACCCTGGCCAATATGCGAAAGGCCCTAGAGGTGGTGCCATCGCTTGGCTCGCTCAACCTGATCCGGGTGTGGTCGGGGATTGAGGCGGCGCTGCCCGACAACCTTCCCGTACTTGGGCCGAGTCTGACGACGCCGGGTCTTTTCCACGCCTTCGGATTCTCGGGTCACGGCTTTCAGATCGGGCCGGCGGTGGGCGTCGTGTTGAGCGAACTGGCTATCGACGGTCGGACCGAGACGCCGATCGAGCCCTTCACTATGGGCCGGTTCGCCGATTACGAAGGCGAAGGCAGCGACGCCTAGGTCGTTTTATCCCCCCAGTTTGCTGCGCAGTTCCACCATTTCCCCGTAAACCGTTTCCAGGTCATCGACGTGAAAACCTTCGGCCAAGGCGGGGCTGAGTTTGGCGAACTCCGAGCGCATGGTGCCGCAGTAAACGACCTGTCCGTCGCTCTCAACCACGATGCCGCTTTGCTCCTCGAAGGCGCGGTTCCATGCAATGGCATCGTCGCGGTTGAGGCCTGCGGGCAGGTTCAGGTCCATGACGCGGTCCTTGATAGCGATGGGATAACCACCCGGTAAGCCAGCGGGGGCCGGGGCGTGGCCGAGTAGGTCGTAATGGCCTAGAAGGGCGTAAATAATGGGCACCGCCGTGCAGCCCGAGATGTCGATGACGGGTTCGGGTGTCAACTTGAGATGGGCGAAGCGCTCATAGAGATCGGATATTTCTTCTTCGTCGATCCAGACGCGAGCTAACGTGCCGCTGCGTTCGGTGGCGCGAAGTCGCCATGGGCCGAGACATTGGTAGTGGGCCAGCACCTTGAGCGAGCCGGCCTGGCGAATACCCAAATCGCCTTCGAACATGTTGGCAAGGATCGCCACGTTGCCGACGCCGCAGGTGATCGGAACCTTCTTGGCGGCGAGAATCCCGTTGACCACGTCGGGGTAACAGCAATTGATGAAGGCGCCTTGATTGCCTGCCAACCGCATGGCACGGGCGGCGCGTTCCGAAAGCAAGGTCTGAAAGACGGCGGTGACGCTGAGGCCGCCGTTCTTGACCAGCTGTCCCCAAGCCGAATCCGTCGTATGGATAACCGACGGCGACTGCACCGAAGCCGCTTGGACGACGACGCCGGGCTCTGATGCCGCTACGGCCTCAGCGATTGTTTCGGCTGAACCCCACTCGATGGGCAGGGTTGAAAAGGTGGCCGGGCGGCCGAAGATGGCAGCTCGAGAGTTGGCGGCCAGGCACAGCCATTCCATGCGCGCCCGATTACGCCCCCCGATGGCGACCTTGACGGGCTTGTCCGCCGTCACCGCAATATCGAAGATAATGCGTTCGCCAAAGGTGCCGGTTCCGGCAACCAAGATGTCGCATTTATCCACCATGTCCGTGTCCTCCCCTTATGTCGTTCTTGGTGCGAAAAAAAGAGACTTCAGGCTGAGTCGCGGTCATCGTATCCGGTGAGCCCTTGTCGGAAAAGGGATATGGCAGCCGCTATTCTTTTCACGGCGTTTCGCCCATTCGCCGCAATTCTTTTTCGGCGGCTCCATACTGGCGATATCCTCTCACCCCGGTCGCTAGGGTCTTGCGAAATTGTTCGGCAGCGCGTTTTCGGTCGCCGTGAAGGAGGTCGTATTGACCAAGGAAAAAGTATGCCACGCTCTCTTTTTCCAATCTCGTTTTCCGATCTTCGTCGGTTATCGCCGCAAGCACCTGCTCGGCATCGGATTTTCCCAGATAGTGCGTGACGATTATGCCGGGCCAGGGGGTTAGAGACACCGTTTCCGCCAATACCGACAATTCTGAGAAGCCGTCGCCGCCGGATCGGGCGCGGCTTAGGAACAGCCAAAGGAGGGCGTAGCGGCGCAGCTCGTCGGGCGCCTTATCAAGGACGACGGCAAAATCGGCCGCCGCAGCTTCCGGCCTATCATGGTAGAATCTCAGTATCCCGCGGCTGAGATAGGCGTCGGCATAGTCATCTTTCAAGCGGATCGCTTGGCCGTATTCCTTAATCGCCAGATCGACTTGCCCCAATTGCTCGTAAGCCCAGGCACGGCCGAAAAAGGCCTCTGGATTACGCGGTTTCAACCGAATGGCCTGGCTGAAATTCTTGATCGCTAGGCGGCGCGATCCTTTCGCGTGATGGACCCAACCGCGACCTAAATAGGCCTCAGCAAAGTTTGGTTCGAGCAAAATGGCCTGGGTGTACTCCTCAAGAGCGCGGTCAAGAAGACCCTCGTTTTCGTAGGCCTGTCCTCGTTTGACGTGAACAAGCGGAGTGCCCGTGACACGCATGACCTTACTGACTGGGACGGCTGCCGTGATTACCCGGACGGGTGTTTTGGGCTCGTCTTTTTCGGATAAGTCCGGGGAAGGGGCGGGAGGGGGCATCGCTTCCGTTGGTGTCGGCGTTGGGGCAGGTTTATTCAGAGCCGGTACGGGGGTGAGTTCCGCCACTTTCGGCAGCGGCGGGGGCTTGCTCTCCACTGTCGGGGCAACGGGTATTGCATCTGTGGGCGTCGACGTTGGGGCAGGCTCGGTCGGAGTCGGTGCGGGGGCGGCTTCCGCTATCTTCGGCTGTGGAGGGGGCTTGCTCTCCACAATCGGGGTAACGGGTGTTGCATCTGTCGGCGTCGGCGCTGGGGCAGGCTCGGTCGGAGCCGGTGCGGGGGCGGCTTTCGCTACCTTCGGCTGCGGCGGGGGGTTGTTTTCCTCGGCCGGGATAACGGGAGGTACATCTATCGGCGTTGCAGGCTCAATCGGAGCCGGCGTGGAAGCGGCTTCCACAACATTTGGTTGCGACGGGGCCTTGCTCTCAATCGCCAGCTCAGGGATCATCACCTCCTTTGGCGCGGGTGCTGGGGCGGGCATTGTAGGCGCGGGTGGTGGAAGTGAGGCAATCGCCCCGGGCTGCAACCGGGATGAAGGTTGGGGGGAAATGATTGTCTTTGGGCGTGATTTCAAGGTTGCGAACAATTGGTCTTCCAAGGAGTCGAGGACTTGCAGAAGCTGTTGGGTTGGTTTCGTTTCAGCCGATGACGGTTCGACGTCAGCCCTCGGATGCCACAGAATGGCGGTCAACCCAACGGCGGCCGGCAGCACAATTCCGCCGGCGATCCATGGCCAAAAGCGTCGTCCTCTCAGGGGTTCGGAGGAAACGATATCGGCATCTTCGGACGCGGCCCTGGTCTTTCGTTCGTGCTCCGATTTTCTTAAGGCATCAAGGATAAAAGACATGGCGCGCCAGGCACTAGGGGTTGTTCGTAAGGACAGGAACGGCCGACTTATCGACCATGTCGTTAAGGTGGATCAGGGTTAAGGGGGTGACGATCCCGTCTCCAATAAGGTCATGGCTTCGCTGAAACGCAATGACCCGCTCTTGCAGGTCAACGTCGAAGGTGTCCGGTTCCAACGAGTCGGCGGAAGCACCTTGGGTTTTCGGGAGCTTATCCCTTAGCCAAGCCACGTCCGCTCCGCGCATACCGAATTGAAGGTCACGCTGTCTAACGTCAGGGCCTTTGGGACACACTGAGGGGTTTGCGTAAGGGATGATTTCAGGCTCATCGTAGTGACCGAAGGGAACGAAGATGAGGCCGAAATCGATGAGCAAGAAAGACCCAGCCGAAAAGGTTGTTCGGGACATCCGTCGTAAGACGCGTCGGCGTCATTCAACGGAAGAGAAGATCCGCATTGTGCTGGATGGACTTCGCGGCGAGGAAAGCATCGCCGCACTGTG
>JASLZL010000096.1 GCA_030754885.1 Rhodospirillales bacterium
ATTAACCAATCACTACATGTTGTGACGGAAACTGTCAAGACCACAATTTCTGGTGTGGTTGTTGGTAGCCGTGATGGGCGGCCAGCAGACCGAGGCCGGCGATCAATATGCCCCGCGCGGACTCGCACCGGACAAGACGTCCACCCCAACCTTGCCGCGTCGCCCACTGAGAGATGCTGTACTCAAGGCCCACCACGTGCCACACGCAACTGCCGGCGGGGCTGTTGATCCCGCCGAGCACGTCCATGGCGCGATGGACGTTTTCGCGGGCGGTGATCTGCCGGTCCGTCAGATCGGCTGCATGGCAGCCGCCGGAGATCCTCATCAGCGATGCTCCACGCAGGGTGTCCAGCGCGGCGATAGTGAACTGGGCCTGGAAGTCTCGGGCGGCGTTGTACATTGACGGCGTGATGCTTCCCAAGCGCCGCATCCTGCCCAGGGTGTCGATGGTCCTGGGATGGACGACGGCCCGACCTTCGGGATCGCCTTCGCGGATGATCTCGGCCTTGCGGCCTCCGGGCAGGTTGACGACGCCAGCCACGCCGCTTTGACGGTTAGCCGCGGCTTCGCGCTTCTTCCGTTTAGCCATGGACCGCCTCCCTCAGTTTGCCGTAGAGCTTCTCGCCCAGCTGGCGGACCACTTCCTTCTCCGGCCAGGTGAGACGGTCGTCATCCACCGAGACGGCCAACATGCCCTGCTCGCGCCAGCCATCCCGCTTGACCTGCTCGGCGGACCGGCGCTCGCCACCGAATCCCTTCGGATGCCACCTCATCGCTGCACCTCCCTCAACATGGCGGCGTAGCCGGCGACATCGACGGTGGAATCCAGGTGTTTAGGATCGTGGACGAGGCGCGCCATCTTGACGTCGATCAGACACATCGCCACCTGGGCCGGCGTGACCTTCGTTCCGAGCACCAGGGACCAGCGCTTGGCGATATGATCGAACAGGTCCAGGGGCTCGCCGTACCGGCGGCGCCGGTTCTCGACCACGCCGGCGGCGTGCTTGAGCATCATCTCGCCGTTCATGACACACCTCCCGCCGCAGTCCGAGCCACGGTCTTTTCCGCCAGGAGATCGGCGAGGGCGCCGATGATCGAGGCCGGCGCGCCGTCGCCGCCCGGCCTGCCCATGCTGGCGGCAAGGCCGGCGGGTTCGACGCCGTGCTGGAGCAGCAGGGACAGCGCCACGCAGGCGTCGTCCAGGATGGCGTCCATGTTGGAGCCGACCTTGGCGCCGTGGGTGAACACCTCGCCGATGCAGCCGGTGTCCGGGTAGTAGCCGACGGTCACCGCGTAGCGGGTGTCGTTGAACATCAACTGGACGGTCTCGTTGGGCCGCCGGTTGGGGAGTCTTGCCCTGGTCATCGCACGCCTCCCTGCGTCTCGATTGCCCAGAGCAGGATGGCGAGTGCATCCGCTTCGTTGTCGTCGGCCGGTGCGAATCCCCGAGACTGGACGGCGGCGATGACTGCATCCTTGCTTGCATTCCCTTTGCCGGTGATGAAGCGCTTGATGGTCCCAATGGGAACACCTTGATAGGCGATACCCTTGCTTTCGCACCATACGGACAGAATGGCTAACCATCCTCCATAGACATGTGAAGCATCGACACCGACGTGCCGTCGGACCTGCTCATAGGCGACAACTTCAAATCCTCCCGTTAGCCGATGCATCTCGTCGAGCCAGCTTCTGAAGCGGAGAAATCGCATACCTCCGCCTTGCCAGCGATCATTCCTGAATTCCGTTACACCGCTGGAGATCACACCACTGTCATCGATGTGAGACCAACCCGTGCGCGAGCCAAGGTCCAATGCCAGCTTTCTCATTGCACATGCCCCCAGCTTGTTTGAGCCAGGATCGCAAAGACCGTTCTCTTATGGAGGCCGTAACCATTAGCGATTACTGGGCGTGGAATTCCCATTGCCTTCATCCGCCGGATGGCGAGGACGTCAATTTCCATGATCAGCGCAGCTGGGTTCTTGGAGCCTATGAGGGCGGTACCGTGGGCAAAACAGTCTTGCAGGTTTTCCGCCTGTGTTGCCCACCGAAGATTTTCGACACGATTGTTCGTCCTCGAACCATCGATATGGGTCACGAGGTGCTTCGAAGAAGGTTGATGTCCAAGAAACGCCAGCGCCACCAATCGGTGAACATCGATCCTTTTCTGGTTCGCGTGGCTCGAGAGGTAAACCGAATAGTATCCGGTCCCCTTGTTGAGAAGCTGCCGCAGGATACGGCCGGGCTTGGCGCCGGACGCTCGTCCGACCCGACGAACATCGCCTGCGGAAAAAACTTCATACTCTGGCCAGTCCGGTACTGGACGCCAGTTCACCGCCCGCACTTGCGATCGGGCGAGCTTCGGTTGTGGATTGGGAACAAGAGATTCCTCCGTTGATATTGTCGCGGCCGATCGAAAGCCGCTTGCCTCATTGCCCGTTTTGAGCAGAGTCGTCGTAGCCATGGTGTTTCCCTTTCGGTTCATCGTGGTCAGGGCGGCGGCGGGGGACTGCCAAGAACACCGTCGCCGTCCGCTTGAACGCGGCGTTGCCGCGATTACGCGTGCGTCATCACGTATCCTCCTTTGCCGGTTCATTCGGGTAGAGGTTGATGACCTCCGCGTCGGGGAAGACGCCTTTCGCGGCCTTGAGAAGTTCCATGCCGCCGACCAGCGCCGCCACCTCGTCCGGGGTGATCCAGACAACCTTGTCGCCGTGCAGTTCCCGCACCCTGGCGATGGCGTGCTTCTGTTCGCCGATGGCGACCCTGGTTCCGGTCGCTCCGTGAAAGCCGAGCAGGTAGGCGTCGTCTTCGACCCCTGCCGTTTCCATAGCCCGGGCAATCGCCGCCCAACCCCGGCACATGGCGGCTGCCTGCTCCTCGACTTCGCGGTCGCTGCCGGTGATCAGGGCTTGGTGATAGAGGTCCTGCTGTTCGTTGAAGAGCCGGTGCAGGTCGGCATCGACGCGCTTGAGGGCGGTGAGGGTCCAGCGGCTCTCGAAGGCCTTGGCGGCCCCGGCGACCTGGCCCATGACGCGGGGGATCAGCGGCTCTCCGACCCTGCGTGCGCCGCCGCCGTGCGCGACCGCGCTCACGACGACCCCACCAGGCCAGGGCAGTTCTCGCGCGCGCGTATTACCCCCCTATACTTTTTCATTTATTACCTCCTTTTTCATGTTTTGGACTAAATAGAAAAGAAGTGCCCTTATCTGCCCAAAGCAGCAAAAAGCCGTTATTTCTCAATGGGTCGTGGTCAGGGCACATTGCAGGGCACTTCTCATTTCCAGGGCACATCGAAGTGCCCTCGCGCTGAGGGCGCCGGAGCCGAAGTGCCCTCAAAGACACTGATTTAGGGCAGGTCGAAGAGCCCATTTCTGATGCGAATGTGGCCATCAGAACCTCGGCTCCTTGCCCTGAGGGCGGCCCGCGTTCGGGCCCTGGAACATCCTGTTGATGAAATTGTCGGCCTCGCCGGAACCGGCCTGCTTGCCGTAGTTGTTGTCGGCGAACTCGTGGATGTAGCTGATGCCCTCGTCGGTCAGCTTCACCCCGGTGACATAGCGACGGCCATTGGTCTTGTAGTCTCCAGCCTCCGGCATGGCGCGGCGGATGGCCGGGAACACCGTGCGTCCACCGAAGGGCTTGGCGTCCTGGCCGAACTCCGAGATCATCCAGCCGTTGAGGGAGGACAGCAGGTCGCGGCGATCGACCATCATGCCGCCCGATGGCTCCACCGCCGTGGCCAGCCAAGCACCGATGGGGTTGTTGTCGTGCTCGAACATGCCGACGGCCTCGCGCATGACCCTGGGTGGATTGAAATACCGCCGCTCGGCTAGCCGGGCATAACCCTCCAACGCCCAATTGAGGACACCGCCCAGCTCGGCCTCTATCACCCGCTCGGAGATCGATTTCTCCTCGGCCGCCGTCTCGTCGTGCTCGACGGTCATGGGGAGCACGATGGAGCGGTTGTAGACCGCGTGCGACTGGTCCTTGACCCGGGGCAGATGGTTGGCGGTGAGGCAGACCGCGATGTCGAGGCAACCTTCCCAGTTATCCCTGTTCTTGCGCGGGATGCTGACCGGCTCGCCGGTGACGATGACCTTGTAGCGCTCAGCGTCCAGGAACTCGCCGCTACTGACCGCATCATCGGCGATCCAGGCCGAGGCCCGGATCAGCGGCTGCATCCCGAAATGCTCCTCCAGGTCGCGAGCCCGCATGCCCGTGGCGTTACCGCCGATCAGGGCGCGGAGCACCTGCGCCAACTGCGTCTTGCCGGTTCGCGACGGGCCGTAGGCGATCAGACCCTTGGTCATCTCGCGGCTTTTGCTCCGCACCAGGGCCGAGCCGAACCATTCGGCCAGGGTATCGATAACGGCCAGGCGCTCGTTTGTCTCGAGATTGCCGAAGGCGGTCTCCAGGAAGCCGAACCAGATGGGGCAGGTTGCCGCGGCGTCGATGCCGGCTTCGATCCCGTAGGTGGCATAATTGGTTTCCGAATGGCCGCGCACTTCCCGGGTTCTGGGATCGATGGCGCCGTTGCGGCAGACGATGACGCCGGCGGAATCCCATTCGATCCCCTCGCGCAGAAGGCCGGGATGCTCCATGACATAGCGCCAGGCGGCGTTCAGGAGCTGGGGCGAGGTCTTTTGGCCCATGGCGCGGACCACGCCCTGAATGGTGGTCCGCATGATGTGATCGAGTTCGTCGTCGAAGGCCCGCCAGAAACCGTCGGCGTAAGTCCAGGCTTGTCCCTGGGTCAGCATCAGCACGCCGCGGTGATCGCTCCAATGAGCGATGGCGGCTTCGCCGACCTGGGCGATCAAGTGCGCCTGCGCGGCCTTGGTCTTCTTGGCGGACTCCGGCTGGGCGGTGCCGTCGCCGGCGATCGCGGAAGCCTTCCCGGCGGCGCGTTTCTCGCGGGCCTTGGCCAGGCTGACGACGCGCTCCTGAGACCTGTCTCCAAATTTTTCCCGCGCCGAGGCGATCATCCGTCGGATCGCCGCCTCTTCGCGCTTCCAGTTCCAGGTGGCGCCATGGCGTCCGGCGGCGGCGCGGGTGGCGTCCAACAGCAGGGCCACGATCTCGTCCTCGTCGACGCCCTGCGATGCCAGGGAGGCGGAAACGCGCAACTGCGTCTGGTGAATGCCGGTATCGCCTTCGCCTAGATAGGTCACGGCGGCCAACGCCTGCTCAACGTCAATCGGCGGCTTGAAACCTAAGCGCTTGGCGGCGGCGAGGTATGGATTGTCGTGTTGGATTTTTTGGGAAGCTTCGTCGCGCACGGGACGTTCGACCACGGGCCGCTGCCAATCCAGCCATTCGACCAGGTCGTCGAACTCGTGGCGCGCCCAGGTGGCTTCGAGAACTTGGCACTGAGCGGGTTTACCGGCGTTGGCCTCCATGACGTCGGTCTTGGTGTTCATCGTGCCGGGCAGGCGCATCACGCGAGCCAGGTCACAGACATTGAGATCGCCGGCGCAGATCCCGGCCAGTTGCTTCAAGGCGCTGGTGATCGCCTCTTCGGTGGTCTCCGCGTCCTCAACGTCAGCCCTCACGTCGATGGCCTCGCTGAATAGCCAATAGGCATGCAGGCCGCCGCCGCTGTCGATGATCACGGACGGCGGAAATGGCAGGGGACGAAGCGCGGAAACGACCGTGTCCTTGTCCATGCCCATTTTGCCGGTGTCGATGTCGGCCCAGAGCGCCGGGCATTCCGCGAGATCGACCCGCCGCCCGGTGTGCGACCCGGTGACGCGGGTGCAAGCGCCGAAGAACATGCCGCGCCCTTCCAGGTTCCACCTGGCGCAGTGCGCCGCGATCATTTCGACATCACGGGTGAACAGGGGCCGCGTCGGGCCATCGCCGCTCCGGTTGGTGAACGAACGCAACTCGACGGCGTGCTCGGTGGTCACGCCGAAGAAATCGGCGAGAAAATCTGCGGACTCCTGATAAGATCGTTCACGCACGATCCTGCTCCTGTGGGTTGGTGCGGGGTTGGACGGAGGCGTTAGAGCGCCCCCACCCAACGTATCGGGTCTAGAACCTGGTGCGGTGGCCGGCGCCGGTACGGTTCGCGCTGTTGGAGGCGCCGGCCGCTCTCTCGGGTTCGGGGGCCGGTTCTTCTCGGGTCCGGTCACCAGCCTCGGCACTGAGCAGGTCCGCCTCGTCCACCCAATCGGCCAGTTCGAAGACCGGCACGTCGACGCGGCCATAGGCCTTATTGGGATGGGCGTAGTCGGATGCCCGCAATTCAATGACAGGCAGCTTGCCGGGTTTCTGCCGGTAGGCGGTGCCGTAGTCTTTGGCGAACGCCCCGATGGCCCCGATGCCGCCGCGGGTGCTGGTGGCGAACAGGAACTCCTCGCCGGTCTCCGGACCCTTCAGCGGCAAGTGGTTGGTGAACTGCCAGGGGTCCTTGGGATCGCTGCGGTCATCGGTCTCCCACAGGTTGCGGTCCTCGTCGCCAAGTTCGTTGCGCCTTGGCGGCGCCACGCCATCGCCGATCAGCACCATCACCTCGTCGGTGGGCTTGCCGTCCCGCCAGCGGACCCATCCGACCTTGGCGCCGGGCATGTTGGCGATCAGCCGGGTGCCGAGCGGGATCTCGATGTCGTCCTGGCCGTAGAAGAAGCGACCCTTGCGGAACTTGATGATGTTGCGGGCGCCGCCGGTGGCCTGCTCGCCATAGGCGGCGTAGGGGTTGTAGTTGTCGGCGGCGGCGACGGCGCCGCCATTGGTCTGTGTCGCAGGTACGTTTATCATTTACATGGCTCCTTTCACGGTTACCTGAGCTTGATGGTGAGGCGTTCGCCGGGATCTCCCGGCGTCTCGAACGGCGAGAGATCGATGCCGGCGGCCTCCGCGGCCCTCTTGTTCAGGGACATGCGTCCCTTGACCGGGAAGTAGGTCACCGACCAATCGTCGCCTTCGACCTTGCGGGTCCGGTGTTCCCGCAAGAATTCCTTGATCCGTTCCTGGGCCTCGGCATGGCGCCGGGCCGCGGCGTCCTTCTGGGCCCGCGCTGCCTGTTCCTCGTTGACCATGTCCTTGAGGGCCGCGAGCGCATTGCCGCCGAGCGGTTCCCTGTCTTCGGGGATGGCGCCGACGGTATCGCCGGCGCAATGGCTTCGGTGCGGGCAGAAGCGGCACTCGCCGCCGCCGCCGAGCTTGCCTTCGGGTGGCAATTCCAGGGACGTGTCCGCCGTCATGACACGGGTGGCGCGGACCTTGGCCGCCGCGTAGATATCCGGATCGAACGGGATCGCGAACTCGGTCACGTCGTCGAGGAACGAAGCGTCCGTGTACGAGATCAGCGCGAAATTCGGCCTGTACTCGGTGCAGTGCCGGATCAGGCCCATTTGGCAATGGACCTGAAATTCGTGCTCGGCCTTGGCGTCCTTGAGGCCGACGCGGGGATCAATGCTCTTGCACTCGACCACCAAGCTGTCGCCGCCGATGTCGTCGATGCCATGGTGCGACAGCGCGTCAGGCGAGACGCCGACCAGCAGGCCGTCGCTGGTGGCGGAGAGATACCCGTCGACCAGGGTCTTCTGCTCCGGGCCTGCGAACAGGAAGGCGACGCCATTGGGCAATTGGCCGCGGATGCCCGGCTCCCAGTGATGGTTCTCGATAAGATCGCCGCGCAGCTTGGCGCCGTAGCGATCGACATAATCAGGATCGGGTTCGACGCCGTTCTTTGCGAACCAGGTCTTGCGCAGGCACTGGCCGACCTCGCTGGCGCCGACGGTGAGATCCCGGTCGTGCCCCCAGGTCTTGCCGTTTGCGGCCACATGGGCGTCGAGCATGGATTTGATGGAAATCGTGCCCATCACGCCGCCCTCAGCAGCCGCTTGATGATGAAAAAGGCATTGTCGGGGTCGCCGGGCAGCGGGTCGTCCAGTTCGACGAGACCGGCGTCGCCGCGGATGCGTCCGATACGCTTATCGATCAAACGAAGCGCCAGGCGGCGGAAGTCCTCATCCGCTCGCAACAGCCAGTCCTGGGCCTCGATGCGGCCGATCATGACGTCGGCGTCGTCGATGGTGAGCTTGTCGAACTCGGCAAGGAGAGAGGCCAGGTGTTTGCCCAGAGGAGACGCCAGCGCCTCGGCGGTTCTCCGTGCTTCCTCGCGCCGGTAATTGGCGGCGAGCCGGCTGCGTTCCTCGAGGCGCTCGTCCTTGGCCGACATGGCCTGGCCGTTGGCCGGCCGCTTCCGCCTGGCCTTGACCGGGCGCGGCGTGTAGGTGTCGGCGAAGACCTCGAAGGGGTTCGTCGCGGCGGTCATCGCGGCCATCACTGGGACCCGGCCACGACCGAGGTGCTGGCGCGAAGGTTCTCGGCCTCGTAGGCCTCGATGTCCTCGAGGCGGTAAACCACGCGGCCGCCGATCTTCAGGTACGCGGGGCCCTCGCCGATCCAGCGCCAGCGCTCCAGCGTGCGCTTGGAGATGTTCCAGCGTTCGGCGAGTTCGATCTGATTGAGGTGCCGGACGCGCGTCCGCTGTGATCCTTGTTCCACAGTCATCGGCTGCGGCTCCTCTGGCCTGACGGGTCGTTCTCGCGGATGTAACCGAGAATCCGGTCAGCGGTCGCGAGGGTCGGAGACCGGCCGCGGCGAAGATTGAGGACCAGCGACGGATCGCCGATCGCCTGGCGGCCGAACTCGGTGGGCTTGGTGCCCGTGCGCTTCAGGAAGCTTTCGACCTCCTCGCGAAACTGTTGGGTGAACGTCTGCATGATAGGAATATTCAAATCACTATTTTCCTATTGCGTCAACGAGAAAAGATTGTTAATTTCCTATATCCAATTGTGAAGGAGGGTCCGATGGATCTAGATACTGTTCGGCACAAG
The DNA here is from genome assembly GCA_030754885.1 of Rhodospirillales bacterium. Lineage (GTDB taxonomy): Bacteria > Pseudomonadota > Alphaproteobacteria > Rhodospirillales > JASLLZ01 > JASLLZ01. The sequence goes on from JASLZL010000096.1 coordinate 8,847, forward strand.
GTACTGAAGCTGATCGAGGGCCAAGGGACCGACCTTAAGAATGCGTCGCTCGCAATGGGGCGGAACGCGGCGTACCTGCATCAGTTCGTCTATCGCGGAACGCCGAAAGTCCTTTCCGAGGACGACCGCGCGGCGCTTGCTCGGCACCTCCAGTGCGACGAGGAAGAGCTCCGGCACAAGAAGCGGCCCGCGCGCAAGCCGCGCGCGAAGCCCGTGCGTCTGGAGCGCGTCGTGGAGGCGCCGGCCTCTAAAGCTCTACCGGAGGGCTTCTCCGCGATCCCCGAGATCGACGTCCGGGTGTCCGCCGGGCCGGGCGCCCTTCACGAGGGGCTCGAGGAGACCAAGGATATCTGGTACTTCCCGGACCCCGTCATCCGCCATGAGTTCCGGGTCCGGCCCGACGACCTCCGGATGATCACCATCGACGGCGATTCGATGTATCCCTTGCTCTCAAGCGGGGACCGCATCTTGCTCGACACCAGCCAGCGCATCCCGGTGCC
>JASLZL010000097.1 GCA_030754885.1 Rhodospirillales bacterium
TTCACCGCTTCGGACGTGAGCGGCAAGGTGCCGGGGTTGCCGTCGTCATCGGTCGCCGTCGCCAGCAATGCCCGGCCTTCGTCAAAGCGGCCCTGTTCGATGAAGCCCATCATGGCGCTGCGCGCCATCTTCTCGGCCTCGAAGCGGCGGATTTGGACTATCCTCTCGCGCGTGACCAGGGGTGCGGCCCCATCGGCCACCTTGTCCAGTACCGCCGCATGCAGGGCATAGTCCTCGGGATACGCCTGGGCCTGGCGGCTCAGGGCGTCGGCCTTGAGGCCCAGGTCCGAGCGCCGCTCCATGTCCTTGAAGGTGGATTCGGTCATGCCGAACTGGGTCTCCAACGCCCGGCGCAGGTCCATGGCGTCATCGACAAAACGCTGGCGCGCTTCGTCGCTGGGCGCGGCTTTGGCGCGGGCCAAAAAATCGGTGTCAAAGGCCTTCAGGCTGCGTTCCGTAAGCCCCCTGCCCTCGGCCAGGTTCATGGTCTTCCTGGCCTCGGCGAAGCTCGTGTAGTGATCGCCGTAAAGCTGCGCCGTATGGTTCGCCCTAAAGGCCCGGGCGTCCTTGTCTTCCTCCCGCTTTCGGTGTTCCTTGAGCGCGGGCGGCGTGTCGTCGATCACGACCGGGCCGCCGCCGGGCTCGCCCGGTGCCGGAATGCGCGCCGTACCGCCCTGGATCCATGCGCGTCCATCGTCGTCAAATCGATGTTCCATGACCGTTTCTCCCGATTTGCGTCGTTTAGTAAAAGAAAAAAGGATTATATTGGGATGAAGTAATAAGTCAAGGATTTTTTACTATCGTAAAAAAAGGATGCTTCCCAGAGTGGCTTTGTCCGGGGCGGAAGATTCGGCGCACGCCTTGGGGTGGTGTATGGTGATGAACGGCGGGCTATAACCTCTTGTTCGGAGACCGATGACATGGGACGCATGGCAAAGATTCTGGGCGGGATCGTCATTGGCCTGGTCGCCTTGGTGGTGGCCGGCATCGCCATTCTCAAATCCCTCGACTTCAACGACTACAAAGGCGTCATCGCCGAGCAGGCGAAGGCGGCCACCGGACGCGAGCTGGTCCTTACCGGCAACCTGGAGCTGGACATCTCACTCAACCCGGCCCTGACCTTGGAAGGGCTGAGCTTCGCCAACGCGGCCTGGGGTTCGAGGCCTGAGATGGTGCGTTTGAAACGCCTTGAAGCCGAGGTCGAATTGATGCCGCTGTTGACCGGTGACGTCAGGGTCAAGCGGCTGGTGCTGATCGGCCTCGACGTGCTCGCCGAGACCGATGCCAAGGGCCGCGGCAACTGGGTTTTCGCTACCGCCCCCACCGCCAAGGCCGCCGAGCCGGCCACCGACGATGCCGGCGGCGCAACCCTGCCGGTGGTCGAACTGGTGCGCATCGAAGATGTCACCTTGGCCTATGCCGACGGCGTGACGGGCGAGCGCATGACCTTTGGCATCAAGTCCTTGGAGGCCAGCGCCAAGGGCCTGGACGCGCCGCTTACCATTGACCTTGCGGGGGCCTACAACGGGGCCGCCTTTAAGGCCAAAGGAAGCCTGGGGTCGCTGCAACGATTGCTGGAAGGGGGCGCGCCGTTTCCCATCTCGCTTACCGCCGAGGCCCTGGGGGCCACCCTTGGCGTCGAAGGCGCCATTGCCGAACCTGCTCAGGCCAAGGGCATCGACCTGGCAATCAAGGTTGAGGGCGGTGAGCTGCAAGCGACCGTGCGGGATGTCCAGGCCGTGGTCCCGGCGCTGGGCGAATTGGCCCTGCCTGCTATTGGTCCCTACAGCGTGGCGGCGCGCATCAAGGGATCACCCGACAACATGTCGGTTGGCGGCATCGTAGTTTCCGTCGACCGCGCCGAACAGGTTCTCCTCACCGTCAAGGGCGCCCTCGCCGACGCCGTGGGTCTCAAGGGTCTGGATGTGACCCTGGCGGTCGAGGCCCGCGATATCAGCCCCTTCGCCCCCCTGGCCGGCGGGTCCTTGCCCAAGGTGCCTCCCTTTAATATTCAGGCGGGTCTCAAGGACCAAGCCGGCGGGTATCTTGTCGAGGGCCTAAAGATCAAGGTGGGGGAGAGCGACCTGGCCGGCCGCCTGGCTCTTATCTTGGACGGCAAACCGCCCAGGATCGACGCCGCCATTACGTCCAGCCTGCTTGACATCGACGCCCTGCTGCCGGCCGGTGATGAGAAGGCGTCGGCGATGAAAAAAGAGGCGCCGGACGGCGAAAAGCGGTTGTTCCCGGCCGATCCCTTGCCCCTTGAGGGGCTCAAGGCAGCCGAGGCCAAGGTCACGGTACGCGCCAAACGCGTTATCGCCGGCGGCGCGCCGATTGAGGATCTGTCCGTCGATATTTCGCTTGCCAAGGGCCGGTTGGCGGTCAAGCCGCTTAGCGCCGGCCTCTCCGGCGGCACCATCGGCGTTTCTTTGGATCTTGACGGCTCGTCGGGCCGCCAGGCGGCGCTCGACGCGCGGGTGAATATCAAGGGCATCGACACGGGCGCCCTGCTCAAGACCATGAAACTAACCGAGTTGCTTCAGGGCGGCGGGCTGGACGGTACGATCGGCCTCAAAGCACGAGGCGCTTCGGTGCGGGACCTTATGGCGAGTCTTACGGGAGAGATCGTGGTCACCTTGGGCAAGGGCCGGGTGCACAATTCGGCCATGGATCTGGCCGGCGCCGACCTGGCGTCGAAGGCCTTCACCGCGCTTAATCCCCTGGCCGAGAAAGAGGAGTACACGGAGCTGAGTTGTGGTGCTTTGCGCTTCGTGGTCAAGGACGGCATGGCCACGGCGAAAAAGGGAATCGCCATCCAGACACCGAAAATGAACATCGTCGGTGACGGCACCGTCAATCTCAAGACCGAAGAGATCGACTTCGCCGTCCAGCCCGAGGCACGCCAGGGCCTGGGCATCAACCTGGCCTCGGTGGCGGGGATGGTGCGCGCCACCGGTACCCTGGCCGAGCCCACGGTGGGTCTGGACAAGCTGGGCGCCGCGACGGGCGCGCTCAGCGTCGGTAACGCCATCGCCACCGGCGGATTGTCGTTGCTGGCCACGGGGCTGATCGGACGCGCCACGGCTGACGAGAACGCCTGCCAGACCGCGCTCGGCAAGACAATGGCGGCCAAGCTTGTCGCCGCAAAACCCGCTGAGACCCAGCCAACGACAACGGAAACGGCCGCTCCTCCTCCGTCACCGGCGGAGAAGAAAGAGAGCGGTTTCGGCGGTTTTCTCAAGGGTCTCGGCAAGAGCCTGGACCAGACCCTGGGCACCAAGAAGTAGCCCGCGGTCGCCGTTCATGGTCAAGCGGTTCTATGAGGCGGCGGCGGTTGTCGCGGCGGCGGACGGATTCACCGTCGTCCTTGATGGACGTCCGGCGCGCACTCCCGGCGGTGTCTCCTTAATCCTTTCCAGCCAGGCCCTGGCCCAGGCCGTTGCCAAGGAATGGGCGGCACAAGGCGACATCATCGATCCCGGATCCATGCCCCTCACCGGACTCGCCAATGCGGTCCTCGACTATGCGGGAAGCGGACGCTCAGTCATGATCGACGGCGTTCTCGCCTACGCCGCCACAGATCTTGTATGCTATCGGGCCGAGGAACCAACGGAACTGGTGGAACGTCAGGCACGGGCCTGGCAACCGCTTTTGGACTGGGCCGACGACACCCATGGGGCCGGGCTTCTCGTCACCCGCGGCATCGTTCCCGTCACCCAGCCGGCGGCGGCCCAGGCGGCGCTAAGACGTGCCGTCGAGGAACTGGACGATATCCATCTGGTCGCCGTCAGCGCGGCCGCGGGGACAACGGAGTCCCTGGTCATTGCCCTGGCCCTGGTGGCCGGGCGTATCGATTCCGAGGAAGCCTGGGAGGCCGCCCAATTGGACGAGAGCTTTCAACGCGAGCGCTGGGGCGAGGACGCCGAGGACTCGTTGCGGCGAGAGCGGATAAAGGCCGATATCGAGGCCGTGGAGCGCTTCACGGTGCTCGGCCGGGATTGAGGGAACCATCCGTCCGTGGTATCTGCAAGGCGCTGACGGAAAAAGGAGAGGCGGCCATGCATGACATCATCCGCAAGCTTGAAGAGATGCGTGAACGTGCCCGTCTCGGAGGCGGCAAACGCCGCATAGACGCCCAACACGCCAAAGGCAAGCTTACCGCCCGCGAGCGCATCGATTTGCTGTTGGATGAAAAATCCTTCGAAGAATGGGACATGTTCGTTGAGCACCGCTGCACCGACTTCGCCATGCAGAAACAGACCGTTCCCGGCGACGGGGTGGTCACCGGATATGGCACAATCAATGGACGTCTGGTCTTCGTCTTCAGCCAGGACTTCACTGTTTTCGGCGGTTCGCTTTCGGAATCCCACGCCGAAAAAATCTGCAAGATCATGGATCAGGCGATGAAGGTGGGGGCGCCGGTCATCGGCCTTAACGATTCAGGCGGCGCGCGAATCCAAGAAGGGGTGGCGTCGCTCGCCGGATATGCCGAGGTATTCCAGCGCAACGTCTTGGCGTCCGGCGTCGTTCCCCAGATATCGACGGTCATGGGCCCGTGCGCCGGGGGCGCCGTTTATTCGCCGGCAATGACCGACTTCATCTTTATGGTCAAGGATACGTCCTATATGTTCGTCACCGGCCCCGACGTGGTGAAAACGGTGACCCACGAAGACGTGAGCCACGAGGAACTGGGCGGCGCGGCTACCCACACGACACGCTCGGGCGTCGCCGACGGTGCCTTCGAAAACGACCTGGATGCCATGCTGCAACTGCGCCGTTTTATCGATTTCCTGCCCGCCAACAATCGCGAGGGGCCGCCGCGACGCCCCACATCCGACGACGCCGGACGAGTAGAAGACTCACTGGACACCTTGGTTCCCGACAATCCCAACCGTCCCTATGACATGAAGGAGCTGATCGAAAAGGTGGTTGACGAGGGAGACTTCTTCGAGCTGCAGCCCGAGTTCGCCGCCAACATCATCATCGGTTTCGGGCGCATGGAAGGATCGACCATCGGCATCGTCGCCAACCAGCCGATGGTTCTGGCCGGTTGCCTGGATATTGATTCGTCCGTAAAGGCGGCGCGCTTCGTGCGCTTCTGCGACTGTTTCAACATTCCCATCGTCACCTTCGTCGATGTGCCCGGTTTCCTTCCCGGCACGGCCCAGGAATATGGCGGCATTATCCGCCACGGGACCAAGCTGCTTTACGCCTTCGCCGAGGCGACGGTGCCCAAGGTCACGGTGATCACGCGTAAGGCTTATGGCGGCGCCTATGACGTCATGAGCTCCAAACACCTGCGCGGCGACGTCAATCTGGCATGGCCGTCGGCCGAGATTGCGGTGATGGGGCCAAGTGGCGCGGTGGAGATCATTTTCCGCCAGGAGGCCGGCAATAAGAAGAAGATCGCCAAGCGCACCAAGGAATATCGCGAACGCTTTGCTTCGCCCTTCATTGCCGGGCACCGGGGCTTTATCGACGACGTCATCATGCCGCACAACACCCGCCGGCGCCTGTGCCGATCACTCAAAATGTTGGCCGGCAAGAAGCTCGACAACCCGTGGAAGAAGCACGGCAATATTCCGTTGTAAGGCGCCGATCCGCCTAGGCGGACTTTGCTCCAACGACCGGCAGCATCAGGTGGGACGAACGGTCCGCTTGGCGGAAGAATTGGAGCTTCGGCGGCCGTCCGTCCGGGATACGGCTGTAATGGTCCGAATCGGCGGCGGCGATGGCAAGGCGGACGCGATGCCCACGGCGGAACAAATAAGACGTTGGTAAAAGCTCGAAGGCGGCTTCGGTGGCTTCTCCGGGGATCAGGACCTGGGCATCGGCCTGGCGGAAGGAATGGGTCGGGCCGGTCGCCGGGATCGTCTCTGGGTTGGGACCGGGGCGGCGGTGAAGGGCGCGGAAAATTCCCTCGGTCACATAAACCACCCGGCCCTCGGGGGTTACGTCTTCGAGGTAAACGAAGAACGCGCAGTCTTTCTCAGAGCATGTGAAGTGAAGCGTCACGGTGGGGTGCCCTGTGACCTCTGTGTCGACATCGAAGGGTGCGCCGGTGTAGCACAGCATGCGTTTGTCGCGGCCCTGCCAATCGTCGTAATAGGTTTCCACGGGCGTAATATAAAGCCGGTCATAGCGGGTGTTGAACCCCGTCCGGCAGTCAAAATCAGCGATATAGGCGTCACTGGCCTCGGTGTCGGTGGGCGGGTTTGGTTTTAAGTCTCCGTCGGCGCCGAAGTAGAGATGCTGCTCCGTCGCCTGGGGCGGCCACACGTCGGCGGCCTTCCAGGTCTCGGCGCCCATGGTGAAGTAATGGACCGAAGCTTCGTTCCCGGTTGCTTCCTCGCACCCGCCTAGGTGTCGATCGAAGAAGCGCAGCACATCGGCGATGACGAAGGACTGCTGATCGACCCCGGCCCGTTGGCGCCACGGACTTGCCTGGGCCCTGGCCCCGTGGTCCCAAGGACCGAGCATAAGGCGGTTGGCGGGATTGGCGAGCCACAGATGGCGCTGGATGGCGCCCAGTGAGTATCCGGCCCCGTCCATCCAGCCACTGATGGAGTAACACGCCGTCGTCCGGTCGGCATCCCGGTTGGCGTAGTGATAGGCACTGATCGAGGCGCTGGTGTAATCAGGATCATCGCTTAGTCCGGCGTCGCGATAGCGGAATTGATGGGCGAAATCGGGCATGTCGAAGTTGGCCTTGTGCTCCTTTGTTGCTTGGGCGAGCAGGTCCCCGTCACGGTCCTCGTCAACGGTTGCCGGTCCGTCCAGGTCGGGGTCCGCGAAGTAGGCGTACGCTTTAATGCGGTCGCGGTCGTCGTGGTCCATGGTATTGGCGAGATCGCCGTATTTCTTGGTGATAACATTACAATGCACGCCGCCCGGATAAAGGTGGTTGGACCAGGTGTCCCAGACCCCACACAACGGTGCCACCGCCTTCACCGCCGGGTGGTTGGTGGTGGCCAGAAAATCCGCCGCCGCGGCCAAGTAGGAGATTCCCGTCGCGCCGATGTTGCCGTCGCACCACGGCTGGTGACTGACCCATTCGGCGATATCGAAAAAGTCGAGCCTTTCGCGCGGACTGCGGAAACCGTCGCGGGCGCCGAACGAGGCCCCGGTCCCGCGGACGTCGAGGGCAACCAGCACATAGCCCCGGGGCACGAAGGCATCGCGGTACAAGGCCAGGTTCGGACAGGCCTCGGCACCATCTCTGTGGCCATCCTTTAACGCGAAACGCCGGTAATAAGGTGTCAGACAAAGGATCACGGGGAAGGCGCCTTCGGATGGCTGGGCGCCCGGCAGGTGGACATCGACGGCCAACCGCGTGCCGTCCCGCACCGCGACGTAGCACGACGAGATCCGTTCGCCTTCGTACTCGGGTGTGCGGCTGTCAAAGTAAGACGGCGGTTCAACGACCCAGGCGGATGGTTCTCTTTCGTCGGTCATGGTGATCCCCCCGGGGTCCGAACAGCGCTTCGTGTCCTTTATCTTGCCTTGAACTTGGCAGTCGCGTAAATCCTTTGTCTGGCCGTCATATTCGGCGATGCGCGCATTCCGCACTGCCATTGAGTCCCGCACCAGTGCTCGGGCACCGGTTCCGAAGGTCATGCGGCGAATGAATTGGTTTCGCTTGCGCAACGGGTCGATGCCGCGGTCATTCGTTTCGACGTCGTGAAGAGGCTCCTCAGGCTGAACGGTTGGGCCGCCCGAACGGCGCCGTGACGCACGCGAAAAGGACCCGGAGGGGGCCTTGAAACGATGCGAAAGGCGACTATGCTACCGCAGCTTTAATGCATTGGGAGGCGGCAATGAGCGAGACGTATGCGGAACCTTTGCTCCTGACTCCGGGGCCGGTGAGAACGGCGCCCGAGGTCAAGGACGCGATGGCCCACGACTTCGCCCCCGCCGGCGTCGCCATCAAAGAGACCACCGCCCGGATACGCCGCTACCTGGTCGATCTGGTCAATGGCGACGGCGTTTATGAATGCGTGCCCCTTCAGGGCAGCGGTACGTATGTCATCGAAGCGGCGTTTCACACCTTGATACCGGATGACGGTAAGATTTTGTTGGTCGTCAACGGATTCTACGGCCTGCGTCTCAAGGAAACCCTGAAGACCATGGGAAAGGCTTTCGTTCTTCTGGAACTACCCATGCTGCCGTTGCCGACCGCCGCTGATGTCGAGGCGGCGCTCGATGCCGATCCCTCGATCACCCATATGGCCATGTGTTATTGCGATACCGGAACCGGCGTCCTCAACCCCATCGCCGAGATCGCCGAGGTCGCCAAGAAGCGCGGCATCCGTTTCATCGTCGATGCCGTGGCCGCCTTCGGCGGCTTTGAGATCGACGCCAAGGCCCTCGACCTGGAGGCCGTGGTGTCAGGCGCCAACAAGTGCCTGGAATCGGCGCCCGGCATCGGCTTTGTCATTGCCAAGCGAACGTCTTTGGAGGCGGCGAAGGGCAATTCTCCTTCGATGAGCCTGGATGCCCATGACCAATGGGCCTTCATGGAAGACAACGGGTTGTGGCGTTTCACGCCGCCAACCCACGTCATTCTAGCCATGGGAGCGGCGCTGGACCTGCACGAGAAGGAAGGCGGTGTAGCGGGGCGCAATGAACGCTACCGGCGGGTCTGGCGGCGTCTCGTCTCCGGTATGCGTCAGCGCGGCTTTAAGACCCTACTGCCCGACGCCGTCGCCTCGCCCATCGTCGCCAGCTTCTACGATCCCGCCGATTCCAATTACTCCTACGCCGCCTTCAGCGCCGCCTTGGAGCGCCGGGGATTCCTCATCTTCGCCGGCCGCCTTACCGCCGCCGGCACATTCCGCATAGGATGCATGGGGCGCATCACCGACGACGACATCGACCGCCTGCTCCAGGCAATTGAGGACACCATCGAAGAGCTCGGCATCCAACACCGCAGCCGCGACGAGGACCGCGCTCCGGCGGCTTGATGACCGGTCGAGTCGCGGGCGCTCACCCGTCGGAAGCACCGCGGTCTGCCAGCGCTTGGCGCACCGTCTCGGCGCCGTAATCGCGCTCGGCGGCGGTGCGCGAGATTTTGCCGCCTGCCACATCGGCGGCGATGAGGGGCAAGGCTCGTTCCTGGGGCGGGCCCCATCCGCCGCCGCCCGGCGTCTCCAGGCGCATGGAATCGCCCGTCTTCATGACGATGTGGGAGACCTTAGAGCCCAGGATCGCCTCATCGGGACGTCCGTGGTTGCCGACCAGGCGGGCGGTATGGCCGTCGCAACCGCCGAACACGCCGGGCGAACCGATGATGTGGCTGTCGGAGCGCACGGAGAAGATGACGCCGTCCTGGGTGGCGCTGATCTGGCGCGCGATGCCCAGGCCGCCGCGATGGGTGCCGGCACCGCCCGAATCCTCGACCATGGCGTATTCGTCGACCATCAGCGCGTATTCGTGTTCCAGGGCCTCGGCCGGAAGGTTCGAGGTGTTGGTCATATGGACCTGGACCGTATCCATGCCGTCGTGATCGGACATTGCCCCGGCGCCGCCGCCCACCGTTTCCAGATAGACGAAGGTGCCGGCCCCCTTGTCGCGCCGGCCCGAAAAAACAATGGCGGGAACGATGTCCTGGCCCGCGGCCATGACCTTTTCCTTAGGCAACAGTCCATCAAAGGCGCCAATGATGGCGCGCGCCACCTTGTTACAGGTGATGGAGCGCGCACCGACTGGCGCCGGGAACCGTGGGTTGGTGATAGTGCCCTCGGGGGCGTAGATGGTGATCGTATCGAACATACCGCTGTTGGGCATCAGGTCGGGGTCCATCAGCGCCTTGACACAGTAATAGACGGTGGCGTGAAGGGCGCTCTTGGCGACGTTCATGGCGCCCCGCGCCTGTCCTCCCGAGCCGGTGAAGTCCACCGTCAAGCTCTCGCCGGCGACGCGCACGGTGGCCTGGATGGGCACGGTGTTGCCGCCCATGCCGTCGTCGTCCATATAGCTGGTGAAGCTGTAATCACCGTCCTTCAATTCGGCGATGCGGTTCCTGAGTCGTCGGCGGGTGTAGGTCAGGATGTCCTCTATGGAACTTTCCACTGCATCGAGACCCATCTGGCGCACCAGTTCGTGGACCATGACGCCGCCGCGTTCGTTGGTGGCGATTTGCACCTTGAGGTCAAGCTCGCGCTCTTCAGGCTCGCGGGTGTTGTTGACGATCAGGTGCATGAGATCAACGTCCAGCATGCCTGCGCGATGGATGCGGATGACCGGAATGCGCAGGCCTTCCTCGAAGATCGAGCGCGCGGTAGCCGAAATCGACCCCGGCACGCTGCCGCCGAGGTCCGAATGGTGGCCAATGTTGGCGGTGAAAAAGCGCACGGTGCCGTCCCAAAACACCGGCGTGACGATTGAGACGTCGGGCATGTGGGTGCCGCCGGCCATATAGGGGTCATTGAGGATGAAAGCGTCGCCTTCTTCCATATCGTCGATGGAATAGCGCTCCAACACCGCCTCGGCGCTGCCCAGCAACGAGCCCAGGTGCAAGGGCACGTGCGATCCCTGGGCGATCAGCCGGCCACGGGCGTCGAACAGCCCGACGGAACAGTCGCGGCGCTCCTTGATGTTGGTGGAAAAGGAAGACCGTACCAAGGTGTTGCCCATGTCCTCGGTAACCGACAGTAGCCGATTGTTGAACACCTCCATGGCGATGGGGTCGAAACCCTCGCCTGCGGCGCCTTTTTTCTTTGGGCACATTTATTAGGTTCCCTTCTCGTCGAGGGCGGCCTGCACCATCTTGGCCCCGTAATCGCGTTCGGCCGACGGCCGCGACATCTTGCCGCCGCGCACGTCGACGGCAAGCAGGGGCAGCGGCCTCTCACCCGGCGGACCATAGCCGCCGCCGCCGCCGGTTTCGATGCGCATCGATTCGCCGGCTTTCATTTCGATATGGGCGACCTTGGAGCCAAGGAGCTGCTCGTCCGGTCGGCCGTGGTTCTGGACCAGGCGGGCCGTATGACCATCGTAGCCGCCGAACACGCCGGGTGCGGTGACGATGTGGCTGTCGGAGCGGACCGAGAAAATTATACCGTCCTCCAAGACACGAATCTGGCGGGCCAGGCCGCATCCGCCGCGATGGTGCCCGGCGCCGCCCGAGTCTTCGACATAGGCATACTCATCGACCAACAGATCGTATTCATGCTCCAGCGCCTCGGCGGGCAGGTTCGAGGTGTTGGAGACGTGGACGTGGATACCGTCCATGCCGTCGCTATCAAAGCGCGCCCCGTTGCCGCCGCCCAACGTCTCCAGATAGACGTAAGTCCCCCGTCCGTCGCGGCGCTGGCCCGAGAAGACCATGGCGGGGACCGAATCGTGGCTCGACGCCATCACCCGTTCCTTGGACACCAGCCCCTGAAAGGCACCGAGAATGGCGCCGGCGACCTTGTTGGCGGTGATAGAGCGGGCGCCGACGGCGCCGGGAAAGCGGGGGTTGGTAATGGTGCCTATGGGGGAGGTGACCTTGATGGCGTCAAAAAGACCGCTGTTGGGCAACAGCTCGGGGTCAAGGACGGTCTTTACGACGTAATAAGAGGTGGCGCAGAGCGCGCTGTCGGGCAGGCTCATGGCGCCTCGCGCCTGGGGACTGGAGCCGGTGAAATCGATGGTCAGGTCCTCACCGCGAACCTGGATCGTGGCGTGAATGGCAACCATGTCGCCACCCAGGCCGTCGTCGTCCATGTAGCGAATGAAACTGTAATCGCCGTCCTTCAATTCGGCGATGCGGTTAAGCAACCGCCGGCGGGTATAGGCCAGGATGTCCTCTATGGCGTTGGCGACCGCCGTCATCCCCATCTGGCGGACGAGCCCGTGAAGCATGGCGCCGCCGCGCTCGTTGGTCGCCACCTGGACCCGAAAGTCCAGGTCCCGATCCTCGGGCTCACGGGTGTTGTTGACCAAAAGGTTCATGAGATCGATGTCGATCACGCCAGCCCGGGCGATGCGGATTACCGGGATGCGAATGCCTTCCTCGAAGATGGTTCTGGACGTCCCCGAGATCGAGCCCGGAACCGTACCGCCGACGTCCGAATGGTGGCCGACGGTAGCGGTGAAGAATTGGACGACGCCGTCCCAAAAAATTGGCGTCACAACGCTAACGTCCGGCTGGTGGGTGCCGTTCGCCAGATACACGTCGTTGCAGATGAAGGCGTCCCCTTCCACCATGTCGTCGATGGAATAGCGTTCCAGCACGGCCCTGGTGCTGCCCAACAGTGAGCCCAGATGCATGGGCATGTGAGAGGCTTGGCAGATGCAGCGGCCGCGGCCATCGAACAGACCGACCGAACAATCGCGGCGCTCCTTGATGTTGGTCGAGAACGACGAGCGGATTAAGATATTGCCCATGTCCTCGGTGATCGACAGCAGCCGGTTGCTGAAGACCTCCATGGCGATGGGGTCGATGACCCGGCCGCTGCCCGTGGCCTCATCTTTCTCAATATGGGCCAACTTAGGCAGTCCCGTCTTGAAGGACGTTGATCACGATATTGCCGATGCGATCGACCCGCGCTGATTGTCCCGGCAGCACCACCGTGGTCGAGCTCATTTCCTCGATCACGGCGGGTCCTTGGAAAGGAACCACCACGGGCAGGCGGGCCCGGGCGTAGACGTCGGTCTCGACCCACCCGGCGCCGTCACCAAAGTAGACCTGGCGCCGTTCGATGACGGCGTCCTTCAGCGAGCCCCCCTCGGCGAGCGGTTGCTGCGGCGCCTTGGGCACGGTGCCCACCGCCTGCATCCGGCAATTCACCACCTCGACGGCGCGCCCTGGAATGTCGTAGCCGTACTCTTTGGCGTGGCTGGCTCGGAAGCGCTCCAGGAAATCGTCGAGGCCGTCCGGCTTTACCTCGTCCATCTCGACCTTGACTTCAAAGTTCTGACCTTGATAACGCGCCTCGACGTGGCGAATGAAGGAACGGTCCTCCTTTTTGACCCGTTCGCCCTCAAGCCATGTATTGCCTTCTTCCAGCATGGTTCCAAACAACTCACAGACGCGGTGCCAAGTATCCTCGCCGGCCTCGGCGATCTCGCTGCGCACAAAATCAAGGCTGATGTCGGAGAGCAGCATGCCGCGGGCGCACATGGTTCCCGGTTCCTGGGGCACGATGACCGTCGGGATACCGCATTCGACGGCAATTTCGGCGGCATGGAGCGGCCCGGCGCCGCCGTAGGCAAACAGCGCGAATTCCTTGATATCGTAACCACGCTCGGTGGAGACCGAGCGGATGGCGCGGCTCATATTGGCGTTGGCGATGCGCAGGATGCCGTGCGCCGCGGTTTCGACGTCGAGATTGAGCGGCCCGGCGACGTGATCCTCCACCACCCGGCGGGCGGCTGCCTTGTCGACCGGCATGCGACCGTCCAAGAGCACCACCGGGTTGAGGCGGTGCAGGCAGATGTTGGCATCGGTGATGGTCGGCTCATCGCCGCCCCGGCCGTAGGCCGCCGGACCGGGCTCGGCGCCGGCGCTGTGGGGGCCGACTTTCAGCGCCCCGGCGTCATCCATCCAGGCGATGGAGCCGCCGCCCGCCCCGATGACATGGATGTCGATCATCGGCGTCTTGATCGGATAATCGGCGATGGAACGGGTCGAGGCGAATAACGGCCGCGAGCCGTGAACCAAAGAGACGTCGGTGCTGGTGCCGCCGACGTCGAAGGTGACGATGTTGGGGAAATCGGCCGCCTTGGCCACTTCGGTGGCGCCGACGACGCCGGCGGCCGGCCCCGACAGGCAGGTCCGCACCGGCGTCTCGCGTACCGTTCGCACCGACATCAACCCGCCGTTGGAATGAATTGTATAGGGCTCGACAGTAATACCAAGGTCGCTGACACGGGCGAGAAAACGATCGAGATAGGCCTGCATGCGCGGCCCGATAAAGGCGTTGAGCACGGTCGTCGACAGCCGCTCGTATTCGCGAAATTCGGGCAAGACCTCGGAAGATAAGCTGATGTAGGCGTCCGGCATCAGCCGCTCAAGGGCGGCCCGGGCGCTCTTCTCGTGATCGGGCTGGCGGTACGAATGCAAGAAGCAGACAGCGACCGCGTCGACACCCGCCGCTTTTAGCGTCTCGACCGCCGCCTCAAGCCCGGCCTCGTCGAGGGGGGTCAGGACGCCACCGTCGGCACCGATGCGCTCGACGATTTCAATGCGGTGTTCGCGCGCCGCCAGGGGAACCGGCTTTCCAACGCTGTAATCGTAAAGGTTGGGCCGCGTCTGGCGGCCGATCTCGAGGACATCGCGAAAGCCCTTGGTGGTCAAAAGCCCGGTCGTGGAGCCGCGGCGTTCGATGACCATGTTGGTGGCCACCGTGGTGCCGTGGCCCAGATGGCTGACGTCTTCGGGGGCCACCTTGTGGTCGTTGAGCATCCCGGCGATCCCTTCTTGGATGGCCTCGGACGGATCCTTGGGCGTCGATGGAACCTTGAAGTAATTAACCCCACCCCCGACCTCGTCGAGGATGGTGAAATCCGTGAATGTTCCGCCGACGTCGACGCCTATCCGATACATGACTTTCCAAGTCCTTTCATTTGAGCAATCCCTTTCACGCCGCTACCCCGATGTCGAAGCGGTCGGTCGAGAAGGCTTCCAAATTCGGCGCACCATCGTCATTGCGGATCCACTCGACCAAGCGCGTCGCATGGTTGGCGGCTAGGCTGACACCGCTGTGACAATTGAGGACAAAGGCACCCGCGTGCGAGGTCGATTGGTCGTAGATCGGAAACCCGTCCGGCGGCCATGTTCGGAGGCACCCCCAGACGCGGACGATACGAGCCCCCGCCAGGAACGGGAACACACGCACACCGTAGCGCGCGATGTCGCCCGTGACACCCGCCGTGGTGCCGTCGTCGAACCCTACATCTTCGTGTGAATCGCCAATCATGATGGACCCTTCTTGGGTCTGGCGGATAAAGTTGGTGGGTACGTTCAAGATCGGCTGCAACCGTTCCGTGACCAGAATCTGGCCTCGGTTCGGCTTGATCGGAACGTGCAGTCCGACCATCGGGGCCAAGCGGGCATTGTCGAGACCGGCAGCGAGGATCACCTGTTCGGTCTCGATTGCACGCTCGCCGACGTCAATGGTGAAACCCTTTCCCCGAGGGCGAATTTGGCGCGCTCCGGCGCCGTTCAGATAGCGCCCGCCCCGCGCCAGGAACCCGGCATGGAGCGCACGCAGCAGATAAGGCGCGCTGCAATGACCGTCGTCGATGCAATAGGAGGCGCCGACGATATCGGGACCCAAGCCCGGCACCAGGTCGTCGAGCGCGTTGCGGTCCATCATCTCGAAGTCGGCGGCCCCGGGATAGGCTTTGATGCGCTCCAACAGCACTTCGCGCTCGGCCATCTCCGTGTCGCTAAAGCACAGCTTCACGCCGCCTAGCTTGGAGTATCCGATATCGACGCCGGTACTATCTTGAAGTTCGCGCCCGAAATCGGGAAACAGCTCGGCCGATTCCCGGGCCCAGGCGGCGTAGCTGGGTGAGCCGTCGCCCTTGCCCTGGACCCAGACCAAGCAGAAGTTCCCGCGCGACGCCCGGTGCGCGATATCGCCCTCGTCGATTAACGCCGTCGTGACGCCACGCCCCGCAAGGCCGTAGGCCGCCGCCGTACCGACCAAGCCGCCGCCGATCACGACAGTCTCGAAGCTGCCCACGAATGTCCCCTTCAGCTTCTATTCTCTGTGAAGATCGGAAAAGATCGTGCCTTCGTCGGGCGTCATTCTATGCCCTCGATCCACCTTCGACAACTAAGCTTTCTCCTTGGCGCCATGCCATGCCGAAACCCGCGATCGTTCGTTTGACAATCGCCTCTTTTGGGCCCTAGGTTTGGCCGCCAACAAACCGGAGCCCACTTCATGGATGCCAAGGAACTGCACGAATCAGCCATCGTCTTCGATGGTCTGAACATCTGTAACTGGAGCCGCGAGATCTTCGAGGACATGCGCCTGGGCGGCGTGACCGGGGTCAACTGTACGTGTTCGACCTGGGAAAATTTCCCCGACACCATAAAGAACATCATCCAGTGGAAAGGCTGGTTCGACGAACATTCCGACATATTGGTCCAGGCTTACACGACCGAGGACATTCGCCGCGCCAAGACCGACGGCAAGACGGCCATCGTTTTGGGCTGGCAAAACACCTCGGCCATTGAGGACCAGACCGGCTACCTGCGCATCTTCAAGGAGCTTGGCGTCGGCGTCATGCAGCTCACCTACAACACCCAGAACCTGTCTGGTGCCGGCGTCTGGGAGAAGGTCGATCCGGGCCTCTCGGACTGGGGCCGCGAGGTGGTCGATGAGATGAACCGTCTCGGCATTCTGTGTGACCTGAGCCATGTCGGGCCCAACACCGTGGCGGACACCATCGCCACCTCCAAGCAGCCCGTTTGCTTTTCGCACACCCTCCCGGCGGGAATGAAGGAGAGCCCGCGCAACAAGACCGATGAACAGATAAAGGCGCTCGCCGACAAGGGCGGTTTGATCGGCCTGATGCTGTTCGGGCCGATGATGAAACGGGGCAACGATTCCACTGTCGACGACTATGTCGAGGCCCTGGACTATGTCATCAACATTGCCGGCGAGGACCAGGTCTGCATCGGCACCGATTTCAGCCAGGGCCACGCACGCCCCAGTGCCTTCCAGGAATATGCCCAACGCGACAAGGGCTATGCGCGATTCACCACCCAGTTCCTGCATGCCGAGGTCAAGCACCCCAAGGGCTTTCGTACCATTGGCGAGTTCCCCAACCTTACCGTCGCCATGCAGCGCGCCGGCTGGTCGGACGGCAAGATCGTCAAGGTCCTGGGCGAGAACTGGCTCAGGCTGCTGAAAGAGGTTTGGGGGGCGTGAAGTCCGCCGTTGCCTGATCCAGGGCACTAGACGGGCTTTACACAGGTCTTACAATGGACGGTTCGTATTCAGCCGCTGCACCATGCTAGGGGGAAACATCCATGGCCAAGAAGCCTAAGCCTTACACCCGCATCCTGGGGAAGTTCCTGCACAAGCTAAACTACCGGGACCTTTCCAAAAATGACGTCGCCGTCACCAAGAGCCTCTTGCTCGATTACATCGGCTATTCAGTGGCCTCGGTCGAGGAAAAGCCAGCCCGCATCTTGCAAGGATTGGCCGCCGAGATGGGCGGCCCGGCGGAAGCCACCATCATCGGCACCTCGAAAAGAGTTAGTGCTGTATGGGCATCGCTCGTCAACGGCTCCATGGGCCACATGACGGAGCTTGACGATACCCACCGCGGCACACAGTCCCATATGGGCGACAGCGTCCTGCCTGCGGCTTTGGCCGTCGGCGAAAAAACAAAGGCCAAGGGCAGGGACGTCCTGGCCGCCATCGTCGCCGGATACGACTGCGGTCTGCGTGCCGGTTATTCGGTCATGCCCAGCCATTACTTCAAAGGCTGGCACCCGAGCGGCACGATGAACGCCTTCGGCGCCGCGATGACGGCGGGCAAGATCCTGGGCCTCAGCGAGGACCAACTTCTGCACAGCCTTGGTCTTGCCGGAACCCAGACCGCCGGTAACTTCGCCCATGTGCCGATCCGCGGCATGTCAAAGGACCTCAACCCCGGCAAGGGAGCCCTCAACGGCGTCCTTTCGGCCTTCCTGGCCCGCGATGGCTTTACCGGATCTTTCGATATTTTCGAGAGCGTGAAGGGTTTCATGGCCCTCTACGCCGATCGCTCCAAGCCTGAAAAACTGATCGCGAACCTGGGCAAGCCGTTCCTCGTCGGCGAGGTGGCGCACAAAAAATATCCGGGCTGCTTTCACATCCATTCGTCGCGTGAGGCGGCCATGGACATCGCTAAGAAACACGACCTCAAAGCCGCCAATATCAAGAAGGTGGTTGCCCGCATCCACGCCATCGGCGCGTGGTACGTCGATGACCCGGTGCCGTGGACGGGCGTCAAGGGGCTCTATGGTCCGCGCTTCTCGGCCCAGTTCCAGATCGCCCTCGCCCTGTTGGAAGGCGAGGACGGGATGTGGGCGTCCTACGACGACGAATACGTCCTTAAGAAATTGAAGGACCGCCGGGTACGCCAGGTCATGAAGCGGATCAAGTTGGTGCACGACAAAGGGTTCAACAAGATCTGGCCCAACAAATGGCCAGCCGTGGTCACCATCACCACGACCGCGGGCAAGACCCACACCAAGCGGGTCAATCTGCCAGCCGGCGAGCCCGAGAACCCGATGTCGGATGCCGAAATCAATCGCAAGTTCGATATCTTGGCGGGAAGCCGCTATTCGCCCCGGCGCATCGCCCAGATCAAGGCGGCGGTGGATGGTTTCGAGAAACTAAAGGACGTATCGGAGTTCACAAAGTTACTGCGCGCTTAAAGGGCCTTGACGTGGGTTGTCGGTGGGCAACCCACGATCCCTTTACAGGTACCAGGCGGACACAAGAAACAAATGGGAGCAAACGATGACTCAGTCCGAGGACTCGAAAAAAGCCTTTGAAACGATCTCGGAGGATCGGCTTGTCACCCTGGCGCGCAAGATAATCAGCATGCCAAGCAAGCTGTTCGAGGAGCACGAAGTCGCCGACTACCTGGACGGATACCTAAGCGATATGGGTTTCGTCGTCGAGATGATGGAGGTCACCCACCCCTGGGACGACACTCTCACGACGCGCCAGCCGATTGCTACGCTCAAGGGTACCGGCGGCGGACCCAGCCTGATGGTCAACGGCCACATGGATACCAACGTGACGATGTCCGGTTGGACCGTCGACCCCTACGAAGGAAAGCTTGAGGACGGCTGGCTGTGGGGCCTCGGCGCCCAGGACGACAAGGGCGGCATGGCCGCCGCCATCAGCGGCATCGAAGGACTGATAGAGGCCGGAGTCAAACTCAAGGGCGACATCGTCATGTGCCCGGTGGCGGCCCACAAGGTCGGCGGCACCGGGACGCGGACGCTGCTCAGCAAAGGCGTCGGCGCCGACTATTGCATCAACATCGAACACGCGGCTAATACCATCGGGACCGTGTGTACGGGCGGATTGCGGGTCAAGATCACCACCACAACGCCTGGGCTGTTCTTCCGTTTCACGCCCGAGGCGCGAAGCAAGTACACCAATGCGATTGAGCAACAGGCTGATCTCATCAGCCGCTTCGGACCTAGCCTTACCAACAAGCTCCCCAACAACTGGCTCAGCCACACGCCCCACCCCGAACTCGCCGATTTTCCTATGATCCGCTATGACAGCATCGGCAAGGATCATTATGGACGCGGCTGCGAATTAATGTTCCAGGTACGGACGATTCCGGGCATGACGCTCAACAGCGTGCGCCAGGACGTGCAGCGGGTCTTGGATGGAATCAACGACCTTCCCAATCTTGACTATGAGTTGACCATCCCGGCCAACGGTCCCACCGATCCTTATTTCATGGACCCCATGGAGATCGCTTCTGATCATCCGCTGGTGCGCGCCGTCGCCGAGGGCCAGGAGCTGGCGTCGGGGAAACCGGCGCAGATCGGCAGCGTCGAGCGCATCGGCAACTACGGTGACGGCAACGTCATCGCGGCAAGCGGCATCCCTTCGCTTCAGTACGGCCCGGGCGACATCAAGGTCTATCCCGAATGGCCGGCCCCCGACGAACGGGTCTTGGTGTCGGAACTAATGATCACCGCCAAGGCTTGTGCCCACGCGGCGTTGACCCTCTGCGGATGAACATCTCAACGCAAAAGGAGGCACCCGACGGGGCTCTGGTGCGCTCGGACCTGGAACGCCTCAGCGCCGCCGAAGTGCGCGCCCACATCCGTGCGGGTCGCTGGCCTCATACCACCAAGCGTCTGGCATTGGGGCGGGAACAGGCAAATCTGGTCATTTTGGAAGAGCGCTACGCGTTCGATTTCATGCGTTTTTGCCTACGCAACCCAAAATCGTTGCCGCTGATGGAGGTCACTGACCCCGGTGATCCGGAACCTAAACGGGTTGCTCCGGGTGCCGATTTAAGGACCGACGTCCCCGCCTATTGCCTTTACCGCGAGGGTCGCTTTGTCGAAGAAATGAGTGACATCCGTGATCTCTGGCGCCCCGACCACGTCGCCTTTCTCACCGGCTGTAATCTCTCGGTGGATCAGGTCATGTTGGACGCGAAGATCCCCTTGCCCCATCTGGTCGACGAAGACGCGCGGGCGTCGCAATATATCTCCAACATGGCTTGCGAGCCGGCAGGTATTTTCGCCGGGCCGGTAGTGGCAAGCATGCGGCCGATCCCCAACGAACTGGTGGTCAAGGTCATCGAGATCACCTCGCGCTATCCCCAGTGCCACGGCGGGCCGATCCACGTCGGCGATCCCGCCGCCATTGGCATCGACGACATCGGCCGCGCCGATTGGGGGAAGGCCAATCCCATCGGCCCCGATCAGGTTCCGGTGTTCTGGGCCTGCGGCGTCACGGCCCAAGCGGTGGCTCAGGCATCCAAAATCCCTGAGATGATCACCCACGCCTCGGGCCACCTGTTCGTCACCGATCTGGCGCTCCTCGATCCGGTAAAATAGTTGACTGTGAAGAAAAGTCCTTCGCTGGCGCTTAAGTCGTACTTTTCTTCAATGTTGGCAATGAGAAAGGTGGGCTTGGGGCGGCCCGGCGCCCACCTTTCGCTTGTTCTCTTTTGCATGGTCTTGCGCAAGAAGAGCGCAAGACCATGCAAAAGGCTCCAGCCACGCTGAATGGCGTGGCTGGGAACAGAATCTCAAATCGGCCCGCCGAGCCGCCTCAAGGTCCGATTTGGCCGTATTGATACCGGGAAAAAGTACACCGAGCCGCAGGCGAGGGACTTTTTCACGACCAACTAAGTAGGGCGGCGCCCAGATCAGGGCGTTTCGGGCAGGGTGAGTTCGCGCGGGCTAAGCACCACGCCGTCGATATCGGCATAGACCCATTCGCCGGGCCGGAAGGTCACGCCGCCAAATGTAAGCGGGACCTCGATCTCGCCTTCACCGATTTTCAGAGGCCGTCGCGGGCTGGTGCCGAGGGCCTTCAAGCCAAGCCCAATGCCTTTCATGGCTACCGCATCGCGGATGGCGCCGTTGAATATCAGGCCGGCCCAGCCATTCTTCGCTCCCATGGCGGCGACGTTGTCGCCGCACAGGGCGCGGCGCATCGAACCCTGACCGTCAACCACCAGGACACGGCCCCGACCCGGCGTTTCCAGATGTTCGCGCACCTTGGTGTTGTCCTCCAACACCCGTGCCGTGGCGATTGGGCCTGAAAAGTTTGCCACGCCGCCGAAATCGCGAAACACAAGCTCGCACAACGCCAGCTCATCGTCGAAGTGGTCGTAAAGATCTGCGGTTAATATGCTCATGGGAGCCTCCTGATAAGAGGTATTCGGTCAAGCGGGGACGGCCTCGAGCATATCCCAAAACATGTCCCGCGGTGGCGATATTCCCGGCGTGTCCACCATGGTCTTGCCGTCTTATTCCAGAAACGGCGTCGGGTTGGCGGCTTTGTGGAAGAGGTTGATCAGCGTGTTGACGTCGAACACCGGCAGGCCTGAGGCTTCGGCGACATGGGCGCTAAAGGGACACATGTTGGTGCACTCAAACAAGATGGCGCCGGCGTCCGGACATTCGTCCATGAACTCCTTGGTCATCTCCACCATCTCGGCGATCAGCACGTCGGTATCCAACTCGTTTCCGTCGCCGATGTAGACCGCGGGAAAGACGGCGTCGTCCTTCATGCCCTTGACGTAAACGGGGATATCGTCGGTCGACCAGCCGACCCCGTTGAAGTGGCGTTCGTTCATATAGACCGCACGTTCGGTGAAGACGCCGATCTTCTTTGAAGGCGGCAGCATGGCGTGAATCAGTGGGGCCTGAAGGAGCGCCGAGGCCAGCACCGGGATGCCGACGGCCGCCGCCAGCTCCTTCTGAAACGGTGCCAGGAAGCCGCAACTGGTCGTGATCGCCCGTACCCCTTCACGCTCCAACTCGCGCGCCGCCTCGATAAAGGGATCGAGAAGCTCGGGCACCGGTTCGTGCTTCATGATCATCTCTTGGAAGGCGCCCTTGACCGTCTTGTAGCGCACCGGGAAATCGAAGCTCCACGCGTTGCCGATGTCGCCCGGAGGCCGGGGAAAGCGCGTATCGAGCATCAAGATGCCCACGTCCTCGCCATAGTTGGTGGTGCCGCCCGTCATCTTCATGGTGACCGTCCTCCGTAATCGGAATTCGCGTTGCCGGCGATCCTGCCCACATGGCGCCCGGATGACAAGCTTAAGCGCCTGACGATCGTGTTACACTTCGCGCCGCCGGCGCAACGGGATCGATCTCAATATGTCGAATTATGAAACCATCACAAATTGGTTCGTCGATTTGCAGGCGCTGATTATGACGGAACCCGAATTCACGCCCTTGCGTGCGTTATTCCCCGTCGAGGCCGAGCGAATGCGCGACCACGCCCTGGCCAGCCGTCTTCACGAGCGTGCAATCCAAGTCATCGTCACCACCTACAACGTAGAGGTCGAGCGCCTTATGATCAGGGCCATCGACCGGCTTCAGCGCCGTCACCTCGGCCTTGGCCTACCGATGGAGGTGGACGAGGCCAAGGCCGTCGCCATTGCCAGCGCCCTGGACGAAGCGGGACACGCGCCTCTGGGCACTGTAAATGGCTAGGCAGTC
Organism: Rhodospirillales bacterium; assembly: GCA_030754885.1. Lineage (GTDB taxonomy): Bacteria > Pseudomonadota > Alphaproteobacteria > Rhodospirillales > JASLLZ01 > JASLLZ01. The sequence continues at coordinate 22,661 of JASLZL010000097.1, forward strand.
GCCGATATGCGCGCCTATCTTGAGACCCAAATGGTCGATCCGGGCGATGATCGGCCGTTCTGCGACGTGGCTGCGGTCAAGGACGCCAACGTTGCCCAATACCCCATGCCCGCGGTGGTGGGGTGTCCCCATTTGGCCGCTATCGCCAGTGATCCCACGACCCTTACCGCCGTCGCCCATCACCTTGGCGCCCTGCCGACCGTTCTGGGCTACACCGCCTGGTGGTCCTTCGCCGGGCGGTCCGAGGCCCGGGAGGCACAATTCTTCCACTTCGACCTCGACGACTACCGCATTTGCAAGTTGTTCATTTATCTCACCGATGTTGACGCCGAAAGCGGTCCGCACATCTACGTGGAAGGCACCCACCGGCCCGCAATCGTGGCCCAAGCGCGCCAAGCCTGGTCCGGCGGCGAGACCGACTTCGACGCCTGGTATCTACAGCGATTGCGCAAGACCGACGCCGAGGTGGAAAGGGTATTCAACCGCCGGCCGGCGATCCTCACCGGCCCGTCGGGTACGTCCTTTCTGGCCAATACCCGGGGTATTCATAAAGGGCTTCTTCCCGACAGTGGGGACCGCTTGGTCTGCCAAGTGCTCTATGGGGTTTCGCCGCGCATTCAAGAGACTTTAGAACCGCTTGACCTGGGCACGCCCGCGACCGGCCATGTTCCGGACTGGGTGGTGGGGACGCCAACGCTGGACTACGTCAACCGGCTGTTTCTGAGGCCGGCCGCGCCGCCGTGACAAGGAGAAAGCTCATGACAGCCGACCCACCCGACAGCGCCGAGGCCCCCGGCTTCGCCTTCACCGCCGAAGACATGGCCGAGGTCACCGGGCTAATCAACAAAAAACCCGATCAGCTTTTGCAGATCCCCGATGTCTGTTCGATGCTCTCCATCAGCCGCTTGAGCCGGGTCAAATCCGACGGTGTGAGCACCGCCGACGTGGTCTCGGACGGCGTTATCGAGAACGCCCTCGAACACAACCTCGATGCGTTGCGCAATGTCGAGGAGCTGGACCGGCCGTGGCGGCTGATCAATCCCTTGCGCAGCAACAACTATTTCATCTTGCACCACAAGACTATGAAGGTTCTGACCGTCGGGCCGCGCACCGAAGCCGAGATCTTGAACCTGATCGGGTCCGGGTTCCAACCCGAGAACATCCGCGGCCTCGATCTTCAGTCCTATTCCCCCTTCGTTGACATAGGTGACATGCACGCCATGCCTTATGACGACAACAGCTTCGACGTCGTCATCCTGGGCTGGGTATTGGGATACAGCCGCGACAACGCCACGGTTGCCGCCGAAGTGCTACGTGTCGCCCGGCCCGGCGCCTTCGTCCTCATCGAGTGTCAGTACAATCCGCGCAGCAACGAGGAATTAAACCGCGCGCTGGACATCAAGAAGGAGCCGACGCGCTACCAACACACCGACGACATGGTGCACCTGTTCGACGGCCACATCCGTTCAACCCTATTCCGCCACGACGTCCATCCCACCATGCGCCACCGCAACGGCGATCTGATGGTGATCTTCGATCTGAAGGCGTGAGCGGGGGTTGCCCGGTTTCCTAACCGCCGCCGATGCGGGGTAGGAAGTAGACCTCGCTGTCGGGGCCGATGGGTTCCAAGAAGGGATCGGCGAAGATTTCGCCGTCGATGGCCACCGCCATGCCGGCTTCCAGCTCCGGCCCCATTCCCGGATAGCGTTCCTCGAGGGCGCGGATGAGCTGGCGCACGTTCTCCGCTGGCACCTCCAACTTGGTCTCGCCGCCGGCGAACTGGTTGGCCAGTTCGTTGGTCAGCACGACCTGGGCCACGGGACTAGGCCTTGTCTTCGAGGGCGGCCAGGATATGTGGCGGCGACATGGGAAGGTCCGCCATGCGCACGCCGATGGCGTTCTCGACCGCGTTGGCCACGGCGGCCAGCGGCGGTACGATGGGAACCTCGCCGACGCCGCGCACGCCGAACGGGTGATTCGGGTTGGGCACCTCGACGATCACGGTATCGATCATCGGCAGGTCCGAAGCAACCGGCATGCGATAATCCAGGAAGCCCGGGTTCTGCAAACGGCCGTCGTCGCCGTAGACATATTCCTCGTTCAGCGCCCAGCCGATCCCCTGTGCCGCGCCGCCCTGCAACTGTCCTTCGACGTAAGCGGGGTGGATTGCACGCCCGGCGTCTTGGACCGCCGTATAGCGCAGGACCACCACACGGCCCGTCTCGCGGTCCACTTCGACGTCGCAGATGTGGGTGCCAAAGCCGGGTCCGGCGCCCTTGGCGTTGATCGAGGCGCGGCCGCTGATCGGACCGCCGATCTTGGCCGCCATGGCCGCGATCTGGGCCAGCGACAATGGTTCGAACTCGCCGACGTTGGTGCTGGCCGGCAGGGCGTGACCGTCTTCCCAAACGACACCTTCAGCCTCGACCTCCCAGATCATTGCCGTGCGTTCGCGCAACTGGGCGACAACGTCGCCCGCCGCCTCGACCACCGCCATGCCCGAGGCGAAGGTCACCTTGCTTCCCCCTGTGATGTCGCTGAACCCGATCGTATGGGTGTCGCCGATGATGGGGCGTACCTTGGCGATATCGATGCCCAAAACCTCGGCGGCCATGAGAGCCATGGAGGCACGCGATCCGCCAATATCTGGATGACCCAGGGTCACGACGACCGTTCCATCTTCGTTGACGTTGACCACGGCGCTCGACTGGCCGCCGAAATTCATCCAGAAACCGGACGCGATGCCGCGCCCCTGGTTGGGTCCAAGCGGCGCCGAATAGTGGGGATGATCCCTTACCGCTTGCAGGGTCTCGACGTATCCGATGGGACCGAAGCGCGGGCCATAGGGGGCCTTGGTGCCCTCCTTGGCGGCGTTCTTTTCGCGCAATTCCAAGGGTTCGATGTCCAGCGCCTTGGCTAGTTCGTCAAGGACGCTCTCGGCCGCGAAGGCGGCGAGCGGTGCGCCCGGCGCCCGATAGGCCGTGGCCTTGGGCCGGTTGACCACCACGTCGAAGCCTACTGTCTTGACGTTTTCCAGATCGTAGGGAGCAAAGGCCGTCATGCAGCCAAGCCCCACGGGGGAACCTGGAAAGGCGCCGGCCTGATAGGCAAGCGTTGCCTCGGCGGCGGTGATTTGACCTTTCTTGGTCGCCCCGATCTTGACCGTCATGACCGTACCCGAAGTCGGTCCCGTTCCACGGAACACCTCTTCGCGGGTCATTACCATCTTCACCGGGCGGCCCGTTTTGCGTGACAGGAGCACGGCCAGGGGTTCCAGATAGACCGTGATTTTGCCGCCGAAGCCACCGCCGATCTCGGCCGGCATGACGCGCAATTGAGAGACGTCGAGCCCCAAGAGCTTGGCGCAGGCGGCGCGGATCATGAAATGGCCCTGGCTCGAACACCAGACCAGGGTATGTCCGTCCTCCGATGTGCTGGCGACCACGGCATGGGGCTCGATATAGCCCTGATGCACGGGCTTGGTGGTGAAGCGGCGCTCAACCACCATGTTGGCCTTCTTGAACCCGGCCTCGGTGTCGCCAAGGTCAAATTGTACGCGTTTGGCGATGTTCGACGGATCCTTCGGCGTCGGTGTGACACCCCCAGTGATGAGGTCCTCTAACACCAGCGGCGCGCCGGGCTTCATGGCCTCTTCCACGTCGAGGACGTGGGGCAAGACCTCGTAGTTGACCTCAATCAGGCCAAGCGCCTCGTCCGCGATGGACTCACTGGTCGCCGCCACCGCCGCCACGACGTGGCCGTCATAAAGTGCTTTGTCGCGCGCCATGACGTTGTGCGAGACGTGGCGGAAATCGGTGGGGTCTTCGCCAAAGTGGGCTTCCTCGGACGGGATGTCGGGCAAGTCGGCCGCGGTAATGACGGCTTTGACACCGGGTAGGGCATGGGCCTTCTCGGTGTCGATCGAAAGGATGCGGGCGTGGGGGTGGGTGCTGCGCAGGACCTTGCCGACGAGCATGCCGGGCAGCGAGAAATCGGCACCGAAGTTGGCGCGGCCTGTGACCTTATCGACGCCGTCGGGGCGCACCGTGCGCTTGCCGATCCATTTGAAGTCCTGACCCTGGCCGTCCATTCGCTCTTACCCTCTCATCTCGGCGGCCGCCGAAAGGACCGCGCGGACAATCTTGTCATAACCCGTACAGCGGCAGAGATTCCCCGCCAGCCAGAAGCGCACCTCGGTCTCCGTGGGATCGGGCTTGCGGTCCAGGAGGGCCTTGGCGGCGACCAGGAAACCAGGCGTGCAGTACCCGCACTGGAGCGCCGCTTCCTCCAGGAAGAGGCGTTGCAGGGGATGCAGGGTCTCGCCCTCGGCCATGCCCTCGATGGTCTCAATAGAACGGCCCTCTGCCTCGACGCCCAGCGCCAGGCAGGCACAGGCCACCCGACCGTCCATGATTACGCTGCAAGCGCCGCAATCGCCCGACGAGCAGCCTTCCTTGCTGCCCGTCAGGTTAAGTTCGTCGCGTAGTACGTCGAGCAAGGTCTGTTGCGGCTCGCACAGGAACTCGGCCGGCTCCCCGTTGATCGTCGTCGATACATGATGCTTTGTCACGAATTGCTCCTCGCCCTCTCCAGTGCGATTCCCGCGGCGCGGCGTGCCAAGACGCCCGACACCTTGGTTCGGTAATCCGCGGTGCCCCTTTTATCGTCGATGGGCCGGCAGGCAGCGCGGGCGGCGGCGTCCAGACGCTCCAGCGCCGCGTCGTCGACCGGGCCGCCGATCAATGCATCCGCCGCCTCGGTCACCAGCAACGCCGTCGGCGCAACGGCCCCAAGGACGACCCGCGCCGCGCTGCACTGGCCGTTCTCGTCGAGGCTCAGGTTAATGGCGGCGCCGACCACGGCGATGTCCATCTCAGTGCGCGGAATGAAGCGCAGATAGGCGTCTCCGGATCGCGGCGACTGAGCGGGCAGGTGGATGGAAACGACGACTTCGCCGGTGCCGAGAGATGTCTCTCCGGGACCCGTCGCGATGTCGGCAACCGGCACCTCCCGGCGGCCCTTGGGCCCGGCAATGGAACAGACGGCGCCGGCGGCGATCAGGGCCGGCACGCTGTCGGCGGCGGGCGAGGCGTTGCACAGGTTGCCGCCCAGGCTTGCCCGCGCCTGTATCTGCACCGAACCGATCAGCTCCGCCGCCTCGACGACACCGGGCCAAGCCTCCTTAAGATCGGCATGCTCGCCTATTTCGGCGCCGCAAACTGCTGCCCCGATGCGAAATCCGCCATCCTCGGCGGTGATCGTCGTCGCCTCGGCGATTTTTTTCACATCGACGATTAAGCCGGGCTTGACGAAGCCCGATTGCATTTGCACCAGCAAGTCCGTACCGCCGGCAAGAATTCGGCTATCACCGTCGGCGGCTGCCAGAAGGGCCACCACCTCGTCGATGGAGCCGGGAGCTTCATATCGCATTGCGTTCATGATGTTCCACGAAGGTTGATAAAATTCGGGATTTCTCGAATGGTCCGATAGACGAGCCCTAAGGTGCCAAATCGACAGCCCAAAGACAACAGGCAGAACGCGCCGGGTCTGATTTTATACCCGGGAATGGCTCGACCGCCTGAGCTTGGAACCGTAGAGGGCAGCAAATCCGGCACGGGAGGGAGAGCCGAAGACGATTTCGAGGGTGGTCACATGGTCAGGAAGAAGTTCTCTTTATAGATCGGGCGGCGAAACCTATATTGAGGGAGTGGAATTTCCACGTGATGTCCGGGGGGCTTCCCGAGGAAATTCGAGTTCGGAGCGGAAAAACGATGGGTCGGGCTGCCGCCAGTCGAACGGCGCGTCCCGGGAGATAGGCTCGTGAGCGAAGTTCAAGCTGAATTGCGACGCCAGTTGGAGGTTCAATGGGCCGCCTACGCGGCGACATTGGCCGGCAAGCTGGACGATATAGACCAGGCGGCGCATTCGTTGCGCGAAGACGCGCCCGCGGATCAAGTTCACCAGGCCGCTGAGGCTGTTCGCGTGATGTCCCACCGACTGGCCGGATCCGGCGCTACCTTCGGCTATGCGACCCTCGGCCAAGTGGCTCGCAATCTGGAGATACTCTGTGACACGATCCTCGAAGATGCGAGGCGGCTCTCGCCCGAGCAGCGAAGCGATATTGAGGAATTGCTGGAGAAATTGAGGCGGGCCGCGGATGTTTCACCCAACCCGCCTCTGACAGCGACCGGTCAGCCACCCACGCAGGTTCACGCGCCGGCCGACGGCGAAAGGGAAAGGACCGTCATCTTGGTCGAGGATGACGAATCGGTGGCGCAGCAATTGGAGTGCGACCTCACAAGCTTCGGCTTCCAAGTGTGCGTTCTCAACCATCCCACCGCGCTGCGAGATGCGGTTGCCGAGATGCGACCTGCGGCGGTCATTTTAGACATCATCTTTGCCAGCGGTGACTGGGTGGGGATCGATGTGGTTGCCTTGCTTCGCGGCGACGGCACGCTGAATTGTCCCGTGGTTTTTCTTTCCGAGCGCGAAGACCTTCGGGCACGTCTGGCTTCAGTGCGCGCCGGCTGCGACGGCTATCTGGTCAAACCGGCCAACATCGCGGATGTCGTTGATCTTCTGGACCGATTGACCCTAGGCACTGATGACGAGCCGTTTCGCGTCCTCGTTGTTGACGATGATGCTGAGGTTGTAAGGCATACCGAGCTCATCCTCAGGGGGGCCGGAATGATCACGGCCACCGTCGATGATCCCATGAAAATCGTGGAGCCGTTGGAGGAATTCCGACCCGAGCTCATACTAATGGACCTTCACATGCCCGGTTGCAGTGGCCAGGAATTAGCGGCGGTAATCCGCCAGCAGGCTTCCTACGCAACCATTCCCATTGTTTTCTTGTCGGAAGAAACAAACGTGCAGCGGCAGCTACAGGCCTTGCAACGTGGCGACGACGACTTCCTCAGCAAATCCCTCAACCCCGAGGAGTTGATCCTGGCCGTGACCGTTCGGGCCCGGCGCTTTCGCTATCTGCGTTCCATGATGATGCGCGATAGCTTGACTGGCCTTCTCAATCATACCAACACCAAGCAGCAGCTGGAGATCGAGATCGACCGCGCCCGACGGGCCAACACGCCGCTTGCCTTCATCATGGTCGATATCGACCACTTCAAGGCCGTCAACGATACCTACGGGCACGCCGCCGGGGACGCCGTGCTTAAAAGTTTATCCAGGCTTATGAAAGAACGGCTGCGTGCCACCGACATCGTCGGCCGCATGGGTGGCGAGGAATTCGCCGCCGTCCTGGCAGACACCGATGCCGCAGGTGCAAACCGAATATTCGATGAACTGCGCCGCGCCTTTGCCAGTATGCGCCATAATTCGGAAGGCCGGGAGTTCTCGGTCACCATGAGCTGCGGCGTCGCCCAGTTCCCGAGCTACGATGATGCTTCAAGGCTTTCCAACGCTGCCGACAAGGCGCTCTACGCCGCCAAGCACAACGGACGTGACCGTGTTGAAACGGCGCCGGCGGACGTCGAGAACGAGCCCGTGGCATAATGACCGTTCAGTGGACGCCATGGGAAGCAGAAGAGGAGTCTATTTTCGTGGATGCATATCGCGGGCGATCGGATAAGCCCTTTAATGGAGCGGCCTCATGCCCGGGTGAGGAGACATGAAAGCCGAGCTCAATTATTTCGTCGTTGATGACGACGATGCCCATTTGGTCACTCTAATGACGACGCTCTTATTTGGAAAAAAATAATATTAAATGAGCAATATAGGAGATTTTTATTTAATATACTTATTCTTATACTTATAGTATTAAAGAATTTGATGAAAATAAACGTAATTTCTTTGCTATAATCAATAATTCATTTGATAAAAAGGCCGAAAAGTTTACCGAGTCCCACTTCAACCTCGTGTTCATGACGTTGTTTGCAGACATTTTTGGTTTTATGAGGGACGCCGATGAGTTGGCCAAAATGGTCTTCATGTACGGCGAGGGAACAGGCGATAAAATTAGCGGAATATATGATGAGTTCAAAAAACAGGATGAGGAAAAAATGGATGGGGTATATTCTGCGTCGGATGGATTCATGACAGCCGCCAAAGACGGGTAGACGTGCGGACCCTGGATGACCGCGATACGGCAACCAAGGAGCCCGCGCGCCGCACCACTCAAAGCAATCCGATGGGATTGGCATGAGTTCGTGTTGAGCCAGAATCTCGGCGGCCATAACTTTGTCACAATTGTCCGGTATCGAAATTCTCCGCGACACCGTGCTGGGTTCGAAGGGTAGATGGTTAGAGCGTTTTTCACGTTGATCGGCGTTCTATTGGTTTTCGCCTTCCTGGGGGCGGGAGGCGTGGTCTATGTGTTTTACCGGTTCGGCCAGGGCCTGCCCGACTATCACCAGTTGGCCGACTATGAACCGCCGGTCACCACCCGCATCCATGCCGGCGATGGGCGCCTGCTGGCCGAATACGCGATCGAGAAGCGTATCTTCGTTCCCATGAAGGCGATGCCCAAGCGGGTCGTGCAGGCGCTTCTTGCCGCGGAAGACAAGAACTTCTACAGCCATCCGGGTATCGATATCTTGAGCGTCGTGCGCGCCGCCGTCACCAACATCAAGAACATGGGGAGCAACCGGCGCCTAGTCGGAGCTTCGACCATCACCCAGCAGGTGGCAAAGAACTTTTTGTTGAGCAATGAACTGTCATGGGATCGCAAGTTCAAGGAAGCGATTTTGGCTTTCCGGATCGAGCGCGCCTTTCCCAAGGACCGGGTGCTGGAGCTTTACCTTAACGAGATTTATCTCGGTTTCGGGGCTTATGGCGTAGCGGCGGCGGCACTCAACTATTTCGACAAGCCGCTGGACAATTTGACTGTCGCCGAGGCAGCCTTCCTCGCTGCGCTGCCCAAAGCACCCAACAATTACAATCCCTTGCGCCATCCCCTTGCTGCTCGGGCGCGACGTGATTGGGTGATCGGCCGCATGGAGAAAGCAAATTTCATCACCGCCGAGGAGGCATCACAGGCCAGCGCCGAGCCCCTTTTGATCCGCCAGCGCTCGGACACCGAGTTCGTCAAGGCCGATTACTTTGCCGAGGAGGTGCGCCGCGAGCTTGCCGAACGTTACGGCGAGGATCAGCTTTATCAGGGCGGCCTTTCGGTGCGTACCACCCTCGCTCCGCAATTGCAGGAAATCGCCAAGCGGGTCCTGCGCCAGGGTCTGGAAGCCTATGATCGCCGGCATGGCTGGCGCGGGCCGTTGTCCCACCTGGAGCCCGGTTTCGATTGGCTGCACAAGCTGAGTCGCATGCACCCGGTGGTGGGGCTGGGCGACAAACGCATTGCTGTGGTGTTGGGCGTCGATGATAAAAGCGCCGAAATCGGTTTTGCGGACGGCACCCGTGGACACATTCCCCTGGCCGAGATGAAGTGGGCGCGGGCTTCGCTGAAGGATCAAAGGGTGGGGCCCCGCGTTCGTCGGCCGGCGGACGTGCTGTCCCCGGGCGACGTTGTGGCGGTGGAACCGGCGCCGACGCCTAAGAAAGGAGAACCTTATCCCGAGGGCACATATGCGTTGCGTCAGATTCCTGCCATCGAAGGGGGCCTGGTGGCGCTTGATCCCCACACTGGGCGGGTGCTTGCGATGGCGGGGGGCTATGACTATGGGCGCAGCCAGTTCAATCGGGTGACCCAGGCCATGCGACAACCGGGCTCGGCGTTCAAGCCTTTCGTCTATCTGGCGGCGATGGACAGTGGTTATACGCCGTCGACGCTGATCCTCGACGCACCCTTCGTCATCGACCAGGGACCGGGCCTGCCCAAATGGCGCCCCGCCAACTACACCAACCGCTTCTATGGCCCCAGCACCATGCGGCTGGGGGTTGAAAAATCACGCAATCTGATGACCGTTCGGTTGGCTCAAACCATCGGCATGGAGAAAGTGGCCGAATATGCCGAGCGCCTGCAAATCGTTGAACGCATGCCGCGTAGTCTGTCCATGGCGCTTGGCGCGGGAGAGACGACCCTGCTGCGCCTGACCACCGCCTACGCCATGCTGGTAAACGGTGGCAAGCACATTACCCCGACCCTGATCGACCGTATCCAGGACCGTCACGGGCGCACCGTGATCCGTCACGACAAGCGCACTTGTACGGGCTGCCGCGCCACTCACTGGACCGGCCAATCGGTGCCCACCGTGCCCGACACCCGAGAATCCGTTACCGACCCGGGCAGCGCCTACCAGATCGTGTCCATTCTTCAAGGCGTCGTGGAACGAGGCACCGGAAAGCGTATTAAGGCGGTGGGCAAGCCACTGGCGGGCAAGACGGGTACCACTAACGATAGTATCGATACTTGGTTCGTTGGCTTCTCCCCCGATCTGGCGGTGGGCGTCTTCGCCGGCTTTGATACGCCGCGCACCCTCGGCCGTAGCGAGCAGGGCGCCTCGGTCGCCGCGCCCATCTTCCGCGACTTCATGGCCGAAGCCCTGGCCGGCCGGCCGTCCATCCCGTTCCGCATACCGCCGGGCATACGGCTGGTGCGCGTCAACGCTGGTACAGGTGCGCTAGCGCAGCCCGGCGAGCGCAACGTTATCTTCGAGGCTTTTAAGCCAGGCACGGTGCCGACCGGTCCAGGAGAGGTATTGCAAGGATTTGGCGCCGGTGGAGATTCGGCTACCGGCACGGGCGGCCTTTATTAATAACGATCCTTGGTATAAAACTCGGGAACCGTGAACGCGGCGACGGAGAATAAGGGAATGCGTGCCGAGACCGAGTCGATCGTCGAAGAGATCAAGCAGTCGATCGACCTGCTGAGGAGGCATCTTTGACTACGATGCCGCGCAACGCCGGCTAGCGGAGCTTAACGCCCGCGCCGAAGATCCTGATCTTTGGAGTAACCCGGAGAAAGCCCAAACGGTGATGCGCGAGCGCACCCGTTTGGAACAGGGCATCACGACCCTGGATGTCATGGCGCGGGAGCTTTCCGACAACCTGGAACTGATCGAGTTGGGCGAGACCGAGGATGACGGCGACGTGGTCGCCGAGGCCGAGGCCGCTCTTAAGAAACTGCACGGGCACGCCGCCAAGGAAGAATTACAGACGTTGTTGTCGGGCGAGGCCGATGGCAATGACTGCTATCTGGAAGTCCATGCCGGAGCCGGCGGAACCGAGGCTCAGGATTGGACCGAGATGCTGGTCCGCATGTATGCACGGTGGAGTGAAGGCCATGGCCATAAAGTCGAATGGCTGGAGGAGAGCGCCGGCGAGGAGGCCGGCATCAAGTCCGCTACCCTCAAGATTGTTGGAAACAATGCCTATGGGTGGTTGAAGACCGAGAGCGGCGTGCATCGGTTAGTCCGCATCTCGCCTTTCGATTCGAGTTCGCGGCGCCATACCAGTTTCTCCTCGGTCTGGATCTACCCGGTGATCGATGACCGAATCGAGATCGATATTCAGGACAAGGACCTGCGCGTCGATACCTACCGCGCCTCGGGGGCCGGTGGTCAGCACGTCAACCGCACTGACAGCGCGGTTCGCCTCACCCACCTGCCGAGCGGCATCGTGGTGCAGTGCCAGAACGACCGCTCACAGCACCGCAATCGGGCGACTGCCATGGACATGTTGCGCGCACGGCTCTACGAGGCAGAACTGCAACGCCGCGAAAGCGAAACCCGTGCCGCTCACGAGGCCAAGAGCGACATCGGATGGGGCCATCAGATTCGCTCCTACGTCCTACAGCCTTACCAGATGGTCAAGGACCTACGCACCGGTGTCGAGACCTCCAACACCCAAGCCGTCCTCGACGGCGATCTGGACGATTTCATGGCTGCCGCCTTGGCCCAACGTATTGAGGGTACCGAGGATACCAAGAATAACGCCAAGGACAGTTCTTAGTCACGCTCCAAGAGGACGGCGATCTCCGCTTCGGTGAGCCGAGTATCCGGGTCGTCGACGGGGTCGGAATCCGGGAGACCTTCGAAGTTCGTTTCTTCACGCCGCCGGTCCGGACCGACATAGGCCTCGCTTTCGACGAACGGTAGGTTGCGGCCAACAGCCGCCATGATTCGATCAAGCAGCTGATGCGCATCGACGGGTTTGGCCAGGAAATCATCAACTCCGGCGTCCCGCGCCTCGTGGATGTCATCCTGGCGGCTACGGAAACTGACCATGAGAATGGGAACGTGTGAAGACGGCCGCTTGTGGCTGGTGCGCAAAAAGCGGACGAAGGAGAGATAACGCTCGGTGACCAAGACATCCACGGTCCGCGCGCGCATGGCGTCAAGGGCCGCGAGCGGGTCGTCGGCCACTGCCACGTCCGCGATGCCCAAGTCCACAAGATCGTCCCGAATGCGGGCGCGGTAATCCGCGTCATCGTCGAGGATCAGAATTCGGAGGTCCCCGATATTAGGGTCCGGCATGGTCTCCACACATTCAAACGAAAGCACGGCGCATTCCTTGCTTTGGCACAGTTAAGCCCCACAACTGCCAAGGTTGCGTTAACAATTTGCCTTTTTCATGGCGGAAACCGGCGCCGCCGCGCCAGTCAGGACGGGTCGCTGCCGTACCCGTTAGAATTACAGTTTGTGGGTTGCCTCTAGAACCGCCTCGACGTGGCCGTTCACCTTGACCTTGCGCCAAGTCTCGCGGATCACGCCTTTTTCGTCGATGAGAAAGGTGGCGCGCTCGATTCCCATGTAATTGCGCCCATAGAGTTTCTTCTCCACCCACACGCCATAGGCTTCGCATAGCGTGCCTTCGGTATCGGATATGAGAGTGAAGGGAAGGTCGTACTTGGCCTTGAACTTGTCGTGCCGGGCGACGCTGTCCTTGGAGGCGCCGACGATGGTGGCGCCCACTCGCTCGAACTCGGGCGACGCCTCGGCGAAGGCGATCGACTCCTTGGTGCAGCCCGACGTCATGTCCTTGGGATAGAAGTAGAGAACGACCTTTCTACCCTTCAGGTCCTTACCCGCTAGGGTGCCACCGCCATCGGTGGGGAGGTCGAAGTCGGGCGCGCGGTCGCCGGGATTGATGCTCATGAGCCGAATTCCTTTTTCCGTGCCGCCGCCGGTTTGGCGATCATGGCCCTTAGATGGACGTGGGTCGTGGCGGCGATTAAGCGCATTTTCTCTTTCAGGGCCGCGAAGTCAACGGCGCCGCCCGCCTTGGCCAGATCGGCCTGGAGACCGCGGGGAACCTGATCTTCCCAATCCTTGCCGATTTGACCGGCGATGGCGAGGCGCAGCTTGCCCTGGATGGCCTGCCACAGGTCCAGGGCCTCGATCAGTTGGCCGGCCGTCGCGGTGTCCAGCAGGCCGGCGTCGCGGCATTGCTTTAGGGCTGAGCGCGTGTTGGTTGCCAAGATGGCGGGATGGTCGTGGCCGTGGCGTAGTTGCAGATACTGGGCGATGAACTCCACATCCACCAAACCGCCCCGCAGGTGTTTCACGTCCCAAACGATATCGGTTTGGTGCTCGCTGGCCATGCGCTCACGCATGTCGGCAACGGCAACCACCAGATCGTCGGGGTCCCGGTGCCGGGTCAGCACGCCGTGGATCAGATCTTCCATATCGCGTCGTAGATTGCCGGAGCCGGCGACGACCCGGGCACGGGTGAGGGCCATGTGTTCCCACGTCCATGACGAACCATCGTGGTAGCGGACCCACGCCTCAAGGCTTGACGCGATCGGGCCCCCATGGCCCGAGGGCCTGAGGCGCATATCAACGTCGTAGAGGCTCCCTTCATTCGTCTGTGCCGTCACCGCGGCAATCAGACGTTGCGAGAGGCGGGCGAAATAATGGCCTGGCGATAGGGGACGCGCTCCGTCCGAGGCCTCGGTGCCCTCGGGCACAGTGTAGACGAAGATGAGGTCAAGATCCGAAGCCTGAGTCATTTCGCGGCCGCCCAGCTTGCCCATGGCGATGATCACCAAGTCCGAACCCGCGATACGGCCGTGCTGATGGACGAATTCTCCCTCGACGTGGTGCAGGAGATGATTCAGGGCCACCTCGGCGATGTTGCTAAGCGCGATGCCAGCTGCCCCAGGTTCGATGCTTTCGCGTAGGCTCTGTACACCGATCTGGAACCTGCGGTCGTGAGCCCAGCGCCGGCAAACGTCAAATACGCCCTCAATGCTCGCCGCCGGGACTAGGAGTCGTTCCAGTTCCTCGTCCAAGGCCTCTGGAGACGGCGGCGGTTCAAAAAAATCGGCGGTCAACACGCTGTCCAGGATGAACGGCCGTCGGCTCAGGTGTTCGGCCAAACGGGGCGCCCCACCGATGATCTCGGCGACCAGGTCGAGTAGGTGGGGATTGGAATGGAACATGGAGAATAGCTGCACCCCGGCGGGAAGCCGCGCCAGAAAGCCGTCGAAGCGCATAAAGGCGTCGTCGGGGTTAGACATGTGCGCCAATATCTCTAGGAGCACCGGCACCAGCTCGGTCAAAATTTCGCGCGCGCGGGTGCTGCGCATTGCCCGATAGCGCCCATGATGCCAGCCCCGAATGGCGCGGTCGATTCCTGGCGGATTTCCATACCCTAAGCGTCCAATGGTCCTCAGCGTTTCGGGGTCGGGCTCGCCACCCGTGAACACCAAATTTCCCGCCGCCGCACTGGGCGCACTGAGGGTTGGCGCGTCTTCGAACAAGTCCGCGTAGTGGCTCTCGACCGTGCGCAGGGTGGTCATCAGATTTTGGGTCATGGCATCGGCGTCGTCGTAGCCAAGGAACGTCGCAAAGCCGTCCAAGCCCTCGACGCTGTCGGGCATGCTGTGGGTTTGCTCATCGTCGATCATTTGCAAGCGATGTTCAATTCGGCGCAAGGCGCGGTAGGCGTCAATCAAGTCATCCGCCGTGCGTTGGTCGATCTGACCGCATTCCGCGAGGGCTAGGAGGGAATCGACGGTGGCTGCACAACGTAGCCGAGTCTCGCGCCCGCCCCAAATCAACTGCTGGGTCTGAACGAAGAATTCAATCTCGCGAATTCCGCCGCGTCCCAGCTTGATGTTATGACCAGCGATGGCGACGCGCCCACCACCGCGGTGAGCGTTGATCTGGCGTTTGATCGAATGAATGTCCTGGATGGCGGCGAAGTCGAGGCTCTTGCGCCAGACAAAGGGGCCGAGCCACTTAAGGAAAGCCCGGCCCGCACTGCGATCACCGGCCACCGGTCGGGCCTTGATCATGGCGGCGCGTTCCCAGTTCTGACCCAGGCTTTCATAATAGGTTTCGGCGGCAACGACCGACAGTGCGATGGGGGTAGAACCGGGATCCGGCCGCAATCTCAAATCGGTGCGAAATACATAACCATCCGTGGTCCGTTCCTCCATCAGCTTGATCAGGTTGCGGGTCAGGCGCACGACGTGGTTGTGCAGTGCCGAAGTGTCCTCCGTTTCGAACTTGTCGGGGTCGTATAGAACGATGAAGTCGATGTCGCTGGAATAGTTAAGCTCCCGCGAGCCCAACTTCCCCAAACCCAAAATGACGAGACCCGATTCCTTTTCCGGATCGTCGGCATGGGGCAACGAAAAGGCTTCCGCCCGGGCGCTTTGGCGCAAGAGATGGGCGGCAGCGACGCTCAGTGCGGCTTCGGCGAAATCGGACATGGCCCCGGTGACCTGTTCCAACGTCCAAGTCTCGGCGATGTCCGCCATCGCCACGGCCAGCGCCAAACGCCGTTTGGCGATGCGCAGAAGGCGACCGAGCGCCGCGTCGTCGTGTTCAGCGGCGCGAGCCACCTCTAGGCTCTCCATGATCGCATCAACAACAGCGTCAGGACCCAGAGTGACGATGTCGTGCAGCGCGGCGGGGTCGCTGGCTGCGCATTGAGCGAGAAACGGGCTGTTGCCAAATACCGCGTCGAGCAAGCGGCGTTCGGCCGGCTTGGCGGGAAATGCGGCGGCGAAGCGGGCCAAATCGGAATCGCCCACATTTCCGGCACTTTCGCGCCAACGTTCAATACCCGTTCGGGCGCTTTCGGCGCTGGCGGCGCCCGGCAAATTTTCCGGCTCGGAGACGAGGCCGAAATCGTGCATTTTCAATTACTCCGATTTGCCGCAGACTGCGGGAACGGTGGACCGCGGTCAAGCCATGGTCTAAGTGAGGATAAATCGCGTGGTGACAAGAACGTTTCGCACTCTGTTTCAGTTGATCGGCGGCCTGACGGCTGGCCTGGCGATCCTGATCATCTTGCTCGCCTGGCGGTTGAACGTGGGGCCCATTTCGCTTGCTTTCCTTTCGCCCTATATCGAGCGTGTTCTGACGACCGACCCAAAGTCATTCCGCGTCGGCCTCGACGACACCATTCTGACCTGGGCAGGTTGGGAACGCACCTTAGATATCCGCGTTCTTAACGTGCGCGCCGTCGATCCCGATGACAAGGTGATTGCCAGTGTGCCCGAACTTTCGCTTTCGTTGAGCGCCAGGGCAATGATGAGCGGTCTGGTGGCGCCCAAAAGTATCGATCTGTTCCGTCCCAGTCTTCTTCTCGTTCGCCACGCGGATGGTCGCTTCGAGGTCGGTTCCCGTCAGGGTGCGGTGGGGTCGGATCGGCTATTGTCGCTGGTGTTGGACGCTTTGCAAAGCGGGCCCGATCCACGTAACGCCCTGAGCTATCTGACCCGGGTGGTCATCGTCGACGCCGACGTGACGTTCGAGGACCGGAGTCTGGGAACCACATGGCGGACCCCAGCGAATCAGATGAGCTTGGTCCGTACGCTCACCGGCATCAAGGGCGACATCTCCTTCGATCTGTCGGTCGAGGATCAGCAGACCCATGTCAACATCGACGGCATCTATCAGGCCGCCGACCGGAATCTCAAATTCGGTATGGAATTCGGCGCCATAGATTTGTCTGTACTGTCCCACTTGTCCGCCCAACTTGCCCCCTTGGCCGCCCTTGACCTGCCGGTTCAGGGAACAATTACTGGCGCCATAGGCATCGACGGCACGGTGGACAAGATCGGTTTTGGCTTGAAAGGTGCCTCGGGGCGGTTGCGGTTGCCCACCCCGTTCGCACAAGTTTTGCCTATCGAGAGCTTGGCTGTGAGGGGCTCCTATACTGGATTGTCAGGGAGTCTCGTGTTCGATGACCTGCGGGCCGAGCTGGGTGAGCGGGGCCGGTTCGTACTGCCTGCTTCTGACGGGCATGCGATACCCTTGAAGTCGGTGCAGGCCCGAGGCCGCTATTTGGCCCGCGAGAAAAGTCTCAATGTGGGGGCGCTGGAGGCCGACCTGCAAGGCCCCACGGTCAGCCTCAGCGCCACCATCGACAGTGACGGCGGAAGCCTCATGGGAAATGTGAAGGGATCGCTTGGAAACGTGCCCATTGATGAGGTGGGGCAATATTGGCCGAAAGCATGGGGAACTGACGCGCACCAATGGATTACCGCCAATCTGTCCGATGGGGCGTTGCGCCGCGTCAATGCCGGACTTTCGTTCAAGACGACGGAGGACGGGTCCTTCGAATTGGTCGCCCTTGACGGAGATATGGATCTCCAAGGAGTTACGGTCGATTACCTGGCGCCCATGCCCAAGGTTAGAAATGTGGCGGGTGCGATAACGTTCGATCGCAAGCGGCTCAAGATCGATGTGAGCGGCGGACGAGGTGGCGGATTGAAGGTGCCCGAGGGCCACGTCATTTTCACGGGTCTGGACGCTTATGACCAGTATGCGGACGTCGCTCTTACCATCGAAGGACCGGTGCGTAACGCCATCGAACTGATTAAGCACGAGCCCCTTGGTTTTGCCTCAACGATCGGACTTGTTCCCGACAAGACCAGTGGCATAGCGAGTACCCAACTCAACCTGCAATTCATCGTCGAACATGCCCTTTCGGCGGATCGCATCAAGGTGTCCGCTTCCTCGCGGCTCAAGGAAGTGGCGATCGCCGACATCATTGGTGGGATGGACATCGTAAAGGGGGAACTGAACGTCAAAGTGGTCAATGAGGCGATGACGGTGAGCGGTGACGCTGACTTGGGGGCCGTTCCGGTTTCGTTGACATGGCGGCGGAACTTTGGCGACACGCCGGATTTCCGCAGCCGATACCAAATTCAAGGCCGTGTCGAGCAAGAACAATGGGCTACGAGCTTGGGTTTCGACTTTGCCCCCTTCACCGGAGAGACCATCAGAGGGCCCAGCGAGGCCAAGGTGACTGTAACGGAGTTCGACGACCGGCGCCGGGAGGTTCGGGCCAAGCTTGATCTGACAGAGACCCAGCTTCTGTTAGCCGACCTTAAGTGGATCAAGTCAAAAGGTGTTCCCGGCACCGCCCAGGTGGACCTGACGATGCGCGACGACCGGGTCCGTGCCATCGACCAGTTCACCGTCGAGGCCGGAAACTTGGAGGTGCGGGGTTCTGCTCAAATGGCGCCTGACGGCAAGAGCGTAACGCGTCTGGTGTTCGATCGCTTTGTTTACGACCGCAACGATCTGACCGGTGTATTGGTGCCGATGCCGAATGGTGGCTGGGACGCCAATTTTAAAGGCGCCAGCTTCGATCTATCCCCCACTCTCGACGATCTGCGTGTGGGCAACCTGGAAGGGGACTTTGCAGAGCGGCCCGACAAAGAACCCAATATCGTCGTCTCGATGAATATCGACCGGGTATGGCTGGGCGAGGAACGGCACTTGGAGCAGGTCGCGGGCATCGTCTCGCGTCGCGGTGGCAAATGGACCAACATCGATTTGCAGGGCCACTTGGAAGGAAACAAGGTATTCAAGTTGACGGTCAAGCCCGCGGACGGGCAAACGCGCGCCCTGACCATCAGCGCCGAAGACGCCGGGGCAGCCTTGCGTGGTTTTGATCTCTACGAAAGCATGGCGGGCGGTGCGCTAAAGCTCAACGGCACGTTCGACGACAGCAAGCCAAGCTCCCCCCTGACGGCGCGCCTGGTGATCGACGGGTATCGCGTGGTCGAAGCCCCGGCTCTGGCCCATTTGATCAGCATCATGGCGCTCACCGGTATATTGGAGTCTCTACAAGGTGACGGGCTAAGTTTCACCACGCTGGATGCGCCGTTCGTCTTCGAGGGCGGCGTCCTCGAAGTATCCGAGGCCCGGGCTTCCGGACCTTCTCTAGGCTTCACGGCGTCGGGCAGTATCTATACGGCGGCCGATTTCGTTAACCTACAAGGGACGGTGGTGCCTGCCTATGTCATCAACAGCTTGCTGGGATACATTCCCCTGCTCGGCGATCTGTTCACCGGCGGGGAAAAGGGCGGCGGAGTCTTTGCCGCAACCTACCGGATGCATGGCCCCACCGAGGAACCGAAAGTAGAGGTCAATCCGCTATCGGCCCTGGCGCCCGGCTTCCTGCGCGAGCTGTTCGGATTGTTCGAAGGGATAGAGACGAAACCGGCCACCAGCACCGATTCTCAGTAGAATTCTCGTTAAGACTTGGACACTTAAACCGCTCGTACGAGGGCGTGGCGTTTCTTTCCGGCGGACAGTTTGATGACGCCGTCGGGATCGAGATCGGCGGTGCCGACGGTCTGCGTTTCCGCGCCGATGACGGTGTCGTTGAGACGCGCGCCGCCGGCTTTGATGAGCCGCCTTGCCTCGCTCTTAGAGGCGGCAAGGCCGGCACGGTGCAGAATGTCGAAAGCGGCGAAGCCTGTGTCCAAATCGTGGCGGGAAAGTTCGATGGTGGGCAGTTGATCACCTCTGGCGCCGTCTTCGAATGTCCTTTGCGCCGTGGCCAGGGCGGCGGCGGCGGCATCGCCGTGGCACATTTTGGTTGCTTCGGTGGCGAGTATTTTCTTCGCTTCGTTGATCTCGGCCTCTTCGAGGGCCTCCAATCGGGCGATCTCGTCTGACGGCAATTCGGTGAAGAGGCGCAGGAATCGGCCAACATCGGCGTCTTCGGTATTACGCCAGTACTGCCAATAATCATAGGCCGGAACCATATCTTCATTGAGCCACACCGCGCCCTTCGCGGTCTTACCCATCTTGGCGCCCGAGGCCGTGGTCAAGAGTGGTGTGGTTAGGCCAAAAAGGGCACAGCTGTCCACTCGGCGCCCTAACTCGACGCCGCTTACGATGTTGCCCCATTGATCCGATCCACCCATCTGCACAGTGCAGTCGTGGCGTCGGCACAGTTCCAGGAAGTCGTAAGCTTGTAGCACCATGTAGTTGAACTCAAGGAACGTAAGCGGTTGTTCCCGGTCGAGGCGCGCCTTTACGCTTTCCAGACCGAGCATGCGGTTGACCGAAAAATGGGCGCCGTATTGGCGCAGGAACGGGATATAGCGAAGATCGTCCAGCCACTCGGCGTTATCAACCATGATGGCGTCCGTGGGGCCATCACCGAAAGTCAGGAAAGCAGAGAAGACCCGTTTGATGGTGGCCATATTGGCGGTGATCTGGTCGTCACTCAGCATTTGACGAGACTCGTCCTTTCCCGAAGGGTCGCCAACTTTGGTCGTGCCGCCGCCCATTAGAACGATCGGCTTGTGGCCTGTCCGTTGCAGCCAGCGTAGAAGCATGATTGACACGAGGCTTCCGACGTGCAGGCTTGGTGCCGTGCAGTCAAAGCCGATGTAGGCGGTGATAACGCCTTCGGCGGCCCGAGAGTCGAGTTCGTCGAGGTCGGTGCACTGGTGCAGATAACCGCGTTCAACGACGGCGCGGATAAAGTCCGATCGGTGGGTGGTCATTGTCAGTTCGCCCCCGATCCCAAGGCTGGGATGAGCGCCCAATCTGGCCCGCCGCATGGGATTGATTCCCAATGCTTGCGTAACGGGCGGGTAATTATCACAATCCCCCATAAGGTACAATGTTGCGGGGGAAAGAGGAACGCATGAACGAACGGACCCCACTGGTCGCAATTGGATTGATGAGCGGCACTTCGCTCGACGGGATAGATGCCGCCATCCTGCGTACGGACGGCGAGCGCATTTTCGATTTTGGCCCTAACACGACCGTACCCTATTACGCCGCTTTTCGGGCGCGGCTTCGCGGAATTCTGGGCGCCGCGGGTGATGATGGCGGACAACTGGAGTCCGTTGTTCGGGACCTGACCGTCAAACACGCCTCGACTGTACGCTTCTTGCTTGCCGAAAACGACATGACAGCGTCTGATATCGATCTTATCGGCTTCCATGGCCACACAATCTGGCACAGTCCGGGTGAGGGAATTACCCGGCAGGTCGGCGACGGGGAGCACCTATCCACTTTGACAAAAATATCTGTGATTGACGAATTTCGTAGCCAAGACGTCGCTGCCGGCGGCCAGGGCGCGCCCCTGGCGCCCTTGTTCCACGCGGTTATGGCCCGTGACCTGGAGAAACCCCTGGCCATCGTGAACCTTGGCGGTGTCGCTAACATTACGTGGATCGGATCGGCATCTTCGGACGGCGGTGACGAAAGGATCCTGGCCTTCGATACAGGCCCCGGCAATGCCCCTATCGACGACTGGATCTTCAGCCAGACGGGAAAAAGTTTTGACGAGGACGGCGCCCTGGCCAGCGCGGGAACAGCCGACGAGGCGATCATCGACGCCATACTCGATCATCCTTTCTACCGCCAGCTACCGCCAAAGTCTCTGGATCGCCACACTTTCGACTTAGCGGGTTTGGATTCGCTTTCGCCGGCTGACGGCGCCGCCACCCTGACCAAGTTGACGGCCGCCTCCGTGGCTAGGGCGCGGCAGTTCTTGCCCGAGGTGCCGCGGCGCTGGCTGGTGGCAGGTGGCGGGCGCCACAACGGATCGTTGATGGAAGCCCTGTCGACGGCTCTCGGTGCACCTGTTGAGACCGTCGAGTCCGTAGGCTGGAACGGCGATGTTTTGGAGGCTCAGGCTTTTGCGTACCTGGCTGTGCGGTCGCGTTACGGCCTGCCCCTGAGCCTGCCGGAAACCACCGGCGTGGCCAAGCCGACAACCGGCGGGACTTTCCACAAGGCACCGGATTGAGCGCTTCGACAGGGGGTGCTACGCCGCCTTGTCCAGGGCCTTGTCCAGGTAGTCGCTGACGAGAGTGCTGACAGTATCGATCTTGTCTTGGAAGAAGTGGTCGGCATCGGCAATCACTTGGTAGTCGATTTTTATGGTCTTTTGGCTGGATAGTTTTTGCGCCAGCTTGCCGACCGAAGAAACGGGAACGACTTCGTCCTTCTCGCCGTGGATGATGAGACCGGACGAAGGGCAGGGCGCTAAAAACGTGAAATCATTGACGCTGGCCGGTGGCGCCAAGGATATGAAGCCGCTGATTTCGGGCCGACGCATCATTAATTGCATGCCGATCCAGGCGCCAAACGAAAACCCACCGATCCAGCATCCCGACGCATTCGGGTTGTAGCTCTGCATCCAATCGAGTGCCGAAGCGGCGTCGCTCAACTCTCCCGGCCCATTGTCGAATTCACCCTGAGAGCGACCGACGCCACGAAAGTTGAAACGGAGCACCGAAAACCCACGATCCACGAACACCTGGTACAGGGTGTAAACAAGCTTGTTGTTCATGGTGCCGCCATGCAGCGGATGGGGGTGCAACAGCAGCGCTATCGGCGCCGTGGCCCCTTTGCGGTGGTGATAACGGCCCTCAAGGCGGCCGTCCGGACCGTTGAAGATGACTTCAGGCATGGCTCGTTGTCAAAATAGGAGGCTTCCTAAGGTTGCCAATGCTGATGGGATTACTCGGTATATTAATGAACAATGCTAAAACTTCTGGAACCTAATCTTGATCGACGTGGTGGGGCATCTTATATCTCAGAATGAATTGGCTTAACGGAGTTCCATTTTGTTCCGGGGGGAACGGGACGCGCCTTTCCAATCCACCTGGACCGTAAAATAGAGCAGAACGCATGTTTTTCAAGGGCCATCAATAGGATATCGACGACTGCCGGTAAGTAATCCGACTGTTTGCTCATTGACCGATGTGGACAGGTCAGCGAGAAAAATACCGATCCCGGCGGCTTCGGCGAGAACGGCGTAAGGAAGGAGCGAGGACGTGAAACTCAGCACAAAGGGGCGTTACGCGGTGATGGCCATGGCCGACCTAGCTAGCCACAGTTCCGGCAAGCCGATTTCCCTGGCCGGCATCGCCGAACGGCAGGGCATCTCCCTTTCTTATCTCGAACAATTGTTCGGCAAGTTGCGCAAGGGGGGGCTGGTAAAAAGCGTGCGCGGACCAGGAGGCGGGTACCTGTTATCCCATACCGCCGACGAGACGCGGGTATCCGACGTCATCTTGGCTGTCGACGAGCCTATCAAGGCGACTCGGTGCCAGCCGGGTTCCCCCTTCGGGTGCCGTTTCGACAAGGGCCGTTGTCTGACCCATGACCTTTGGGAAGAGTTGGGAAACCAGATTTATCTGTTCCTCAGCTCGGTGACCCTGGCCGACGTCTGTCAACGCCGGGTGCTGGGAGC
The DNA here is from genome assembly GCA_030754885.1 of Rhodospirillales bacterium. Classification (GTDB taxonomy): domain Bacteria; phylum Pseudomonadota; class Alphaproteobacteria; order Rhodospirillales; family JASLLZ01; genus JASLLZ01. Next base: position 45,992 of record JASLZL010000097.1, read on the forward strand.
CAGCGGATTGTTCCATGGCGTCATGGAACGTCAACAGGTTGCTTCCGCCCCTTAATTCGGGAATTATCGGGCCGTGAACGGCGCCGTCTATCTTGATCACAACGCGACCGCCCCGGTCAGGCCGGAGGCGCTTGAGGCTGTGGTGCGGACACTGTCGATGGTTGGAAACCCGTCGTCCGTGCACGGCTTCGGCCGTGCCGCCCACCACTTGATGGACGACGCCCGCGAGCATGTTGCCGCCCTTGCCGGCGCACGTCCCGAAGACGTGGTGTTCACCGGCAGTGGCAGCGAGGCCAACAACCTGGCGCTCGGCGGTTGCGGCCGCCGACGGGTACTGGTGTCGGCAGTCGAACACGATTCCATTCTCAATGCCGATGCATCCCAAGAGATCGTACCCGTTGACGGCGACGGCGTCATCGACCTGGATGCCCTGGACTCGCAGCTCGCCCTAGAAGGGACCCCGGCATTAGTCTCGGTCATGCTGGCCAATAACGAAACCGGAACCATCCAACCGGTGGCCGGTGTTGTCGAGGTTGCACGGCGCCATGACGCCTTGGTCCACTGCGACGCTGTGCAGGCGGTGGGCAAGTTGGCCACTTCGTTCTCCGACCTCGGCGTCGACATGATGACGCTTTCGGCTCACAAGATGGGCGGACCACAGGGCATAGGTGCGTTGATCGTCGGCGCGAATGTGACGCTAAGGGCGCTGACGCGCGGTGGCGGTCAGGAACGTGGGCGTCGCGCCGGAACCGAATCGGTGCCTCTGATTGCCGGCTTTGGGGCCGCCGCTCTCGCCATCGGTGGTGGTGAAGAGATCCAGCGGTTGGCTCGGCTGCGTGACAGCTTGGAGGAAAGGCTGGGCCGGTTGACGCCGGCGCCCGTGCTGGTGGGGCGAGGTGCGCCGCGCCTTCCCAACACGTCGTGTATTGCCATGCCGGGGGTGGCCAGCGAGACTCAGGTGATGGCCTTCGATCTCGCCGGTATCGCGGTCAGCGCCGGCTCGGCCTGCTCGTCGGGCAAGGTGCGACCCAGCCACGTGTTGAGCGCCATGGGATTAGGCGAAACCGTGGTGGGGAGCGTCATCCGGGTCAGCCTGGGATGGACCAGCACCGAGGTCGAAGTGGAGCGTTTCGTCACCGCCTGGACCGAGATCAACGAACGTTTGGGCGGCGGCGCGGAAGGTCGGGTTCTTGTCCCATCAGCCAAAGCGTGAGACAACGAAACCGATCCTAGAGCACTAGACAAGGCGAGACATATGAGCGCGCTGACCCAGAATTCTCCGGTCTATCTGGATTTTCAGGCAACAACGCTAACCGATCGCCGGGCCGTTGGGCGCCTGGCCGGGAAAATCAACCGCCTCGGCAAGGCGGCGGCGATTGCCGGCGCCGCATAGTGTCCGGTCGCGTCTTCAAGATGACCTTCGTCGAACCTGACGGAAAAGGGCGAGAGGTCGATGCCCCCGACGGCGCCACCGTGCTCGACATCGCCCACGACAACGACATCGACCTGGAGGGTGCCTGCGAGGGCTCCATGGCGTGTTCCACGTGCCACGTTATTGTTGATCCCGAATGGCACGGCCGCCTGCCGGCAAGCGGCGAGGAGGAGGACGATATCCTGGACATGGCATTCGGCCTTGCCCGAACTTCGCGGCTGGGCTGTCAGATTACCATCACCGAGGAGCTCGATGGATTGGTGGTGCGCCTGCCGGCGGAGACGCGAAACATGTTATTGGATTAGGTGGTTATGCCGGCTACGCTGTTCGACCGCCTGAAGGCGGACTGTGCCGAGGAGTGGCGTGCCTATACGGAGCACGCCTTCGTTCGGGCCTTGGGCGACGGCACTCTGCCCCAGGCATGCTTTCGCCATTACCTGGGCCAGGATTACCTGTTTCTTATCCACTTCGCCCGTGCCTACGCACTGGCCGCGTACAAGTCCGAGACCCTCGACGACATCCGCCAGGCGGCACAGGGTCTTTCCGCCATCATCGATATGGAGATGGGACTCCATGTCGAGTTCTGCGCCGCTTGGGGCCTCGACGAGGCGGCCATGCAGGCCCTGCCCGAAGCCGAAGAAACCATGGCCTATACCCGCTATGTCCTGGAAAAGGGGGTGGCCGGCGACTTACTTGACCTGCACGTTGCGCTGGCGCCGTGCATCGTCGGCTATGCGGAGATCGGCGCCGCCCTGGCGCAGGCGCCGGCGGTTTCGCTAGCCGATAATCCCTATCGCGCCTGGATCGAAATGTATGCCGGCGATGACTATCAAGAAGTGGCCCGATCGGAGGTGGCGGAGCTTGATCGCCTGATGGATCGGCGCGGCGGCGAGGGGCGCCGAGCCGCCCTCGCCACAACCTTCCGCCAAGCCACCCGCCTCGAAGCGGCATTCTGGCAAATGGGCTTGGCATTCGCCGATCGAGGCGATTAAGACATCCAAAACGGCTTCCTAGCCTCGCGTGCCGCCTCGTCACGGGACAAACCGATGTCGCGGAGAAAATGGTCGTCCAGGCGCGCGAGGTCCCTCCGTCCGCGGGCGCGCATGTGCCAAAGATCGACCGTTTGAACCATTCGGTTAAAGGACCGCCGGACAAAGGTCCAGTCGCTCCAAAAGGTCGCCGCAGACCCGATTATGGCCGAAAAGAATTGATGCTCTCGCCTTTCAAGGAGGGCGTATTTCATTGGATGTGTCATCGTTATCTCCTTTGTTTATAGGTGATTCTCGCCATATTGATCGAGGATACCGCTTGCTGACAAAGCATTTTTATTGGTATGGTGACCTAATTTTTCTCATGTAGAGGATGTAGTGGTTCGATATTTGCCTTCATTGAAAGCGCTACGGGCATTTGAAGCGGCTGCCCACCACCTGAGTTTCACCAAAGGGGCTGAGGACCTAAACGTGACGCAGGGGGCCGTCAGTCACCAGGTCAAGTCCTTGGAGCTGCAACTGGGTGTCAAACTGTTCCACAGGCTGCATCAAGGTCTGACGCTCACTCAATCGGGCCAGGCTTATCTTCCTGTTGTACGCGATGCGTTCGATCGGCTCGCTGCCGGCACCGAACTGCTTCTCGATCACGAGAGCGCTGGGGTGCTGACGGTCAGCGTATCCCCTAATTTTGCCTCTAAATGGCTAGTCCACCGGCTCGGTGATTTTATCACCCGCCACCCCGAGATCGATTTGCGCATCCGAGCATCGATGGGCCATACCGATTTCGCGCGCGAAGATGTGGATATGGCCATTCGTCACGGCGACGGTCACTGGCCGGATCTCGATGTCGCTCGGCTCGCCGCCGAGGAAGTATTTCCCGTCTGCAGCCCGACCCTGATGGATGGGCCGACGCCGCTACGCATACCTGCCGATCTTTGCCACCATGTGCTGCTACACGATTTGAGCCGCGGGGGATGGCCGGCCTGGCTCACGGCGGCAGGGGTCGGCGACATAGACAGCACGCGAGGACCGGTGTTCAACCAGACCAGCATGGTGATCGACGCCGCCGTCGAAGGCCAAGGTGTCGCGCTTGCGCGTAGTGTCCTGGCCACGGCGGACCTTTTGTCGGGCCGTTTGGTCCAACCGTTCGATGTGACCATACCGGCCGACTTTGCCTACTATATCGTGTGCCCGAAAATCCCCGCCGAACGGCCCAAGATATCGACCTTCCGCACCTGGCTGTTGAACGAGGCGGAGATCGAGCGCCAGCGTCTGGGAGCACTCGGCGAACGATCCGACTAGCGGCCTTCAGGAAAATATAACCACCGTCGTCTTGGTGATCGGCTACCATGGAGGCCTTCGCATCAACTGGGAGGAGGCGGTACGATGAGCGATCTGATGGTGGGCGGCCAAGTGATCGCGCCGGTGACACCCTTCAATGCCAAGGGCGAGCTTATGCTCGACGCCTATGGCGAGATTATTCGTTGGCACCTGGACTGTGGGGTCGGCGGCTTCTTGGTTGCCGGCGATAACGGCGAGGCCTGGGCCCTGACCGCCGACGAGCTGGGCCGCATTACCAGAGCGGCGATTGAAGAGGTCAAGGGCCGGGTCCCTGTTTTTGTTGGTGCCAGCGCCATCACCGCGGCCAAAAGCGTGGCACTGGCGGGCGTTGCCGCCGATGCGGGCGCCGACGGTCTTTGTTTGCAGCCCCAATCCTATGTCCTAAACGGCACCACGGCCGAGATCGTCGGCCGCATCGAGGCGGTCCACCAGGCGGTGCCGCTGCCCATCTTGCTTTACAACCACCCTGGCCGCACCGGCCTCAACATGACGCCCGATATGCTAAAGGTGCTTTGCGACGCCGTCCCTGTTGTCGGCTTGAAGGAAGCCTCGAACGACTTTGTGCAGTTGACGCGGATTATTGAGCGTTTCGCCGATCGCTTCGCCATCCTGACCGGGCCGGCGCATTATATTATCCCGGCTATGGAATTGGGCGCCGCCGGCTATATCTCGACGGGACCGGAACTTTTGGGTGCCGGGGCCGGGCGCATCATGGAGACGGCCGCCATGACAACGGCTGAAAGGCGCCATCTCCATTGCACCATCACCGACGCTTTCACCGCGGTGCAATTCATCGGCACCCGCCCGGCCGGGATCAAAGCGGCGCTGGTCATGCTCGGCTTGCCCGCCGGGTTGCCGCGCGAACCCGTGCTGGCGCTTTCCCCCGACGATGAAGCCCGTTTGAACGACGCACTGGTGCGCTGCGGCGTGCTTGAGGAGGCGGCCCCCAGGCGCGCGGCGTCCTGAGGAATTAACATGAAACGTCGGCGCTTGTGGCCGTGGCTGGTGGTACCGGCGGTCGCACTCACCGCCCTGGTGGTCACTCTCGCCGGGCGCTATCCCGAAGTGTTGGAAGACGGCGGCGGGCGAATGCGCCTGACCTACATGGTTTTATTACTAGCCCTGGTCGGCTCTAGCGCGGTGCTGCACTGGCGCCGGCGGCCGGGCCGTGCTTTGCGTCATGCCCTGACGTGGGTGGCTATCGCCTTGGTCTTGTTGGTCGGCTACAGCTACCGTCACCAGGCGCAGAGGCTGGGCGAGCGGCTGATGGGCGAAGTCATGCCCCAGCGCGGCGTCGTCGAAGGTGACGCCGTCAGCTTCCGTGCCGCTACGGGCGGCCACTTCGTGGTCGAGGCCGAGGTCAACGGCGTCGTGCTCCGCCTTCTCGTCGACACCGGGGCCTCTGACGTAGTCCTTAGTCCAGCCGACGCCCGGCGCCTTGGTTTCGACGTGGCGTCGCTCGATTATTCCCGGCGCTACCGCACCGCCAACGGCATTGTCTTCGGCGCGCCGGTGCGTCTTGGCCGGGTTCGCATCGGACCGATCGCACTTGACGATGTACGGGCCTCGGTCAATGGGGCAGAGATGGCGCACTCCCTCCTCGGCATGAGTTTTCTCGGCCGGCTCTCGGGCTATGAGGTGAGCGACGATACCTTGACGCTCAAGCCTTAAAACCAAGGAGCGGTGATAAAGACCCCTAGGGATCTTTATCACCGCTCCTTGGTATTTGGTTCTGCACCTGCTGTTCCCGGTAGGCAATATAGGTGACGGCGGCGAAGATCATGATGCCGCCAACCCAGGTCCAGACGTCGGGAGTCTCGAAGAACATCACATAGCCGATGGCCGAGGCCCAGATCAGCTTGGTGAAGTCGAATGGCAGGACCGCGGTTACGTCGGCTTCGCGAAAGGCTTGAACGAAGGTGATGTGGCGTATCGTGGCGAAAGCCGCCACCGCCGCCAGCCAGAGAAACTGCTCGGGCGTCGGTGTTTGCCAAACCGGCAGCGCCGCGATCAAAGTGATCGGCAGGGCGACAAGAGATGTGTAAAGCGTGATGGTGATGCTGGAATCAGTACGTGCCAGGACCTTTGAGATCATCATGTTCACCGCCCACAGGCTGGCCGAACAAAGAACCAGGACCGCGCCCAAGTCAAAATCGGCGAACCCCGGACGGATAACGACCATGGTGCCGGCGAAACCGAACGCCAAGGCCGCGATTCGACGGGCCCGAAAAGTCTCGCCCAGCACGAACCAGGCCAAAACGGTGGCAATTAGGGGCGCGGTGAAGTTGACCGCCGTCACCTTGGCCAGGGGCGACAGGGTCACGCCGACATAGAAGGTCAGTGTCTGGCCGCTTTGCAAGGTTCCGCGCAGGACGTGCAGGCCGATGTGGCGTGTCCGCAACAGCTTGGTGCCGTGGCGGATGAAAATCGGGGCCAACATGATGGCGCCGAAAAAATTGCGAAAGAAGGCGATTTCGAAGGAATGCACCTGGGCCGCTGCATAGCGGACGGTAGCGTTCATGCCGGTGGCGCATAGGCCAGAGACGAGCATGAAAGCCATGCCCCTGAGGGAGCCCTTGCCCTGAGGTTGTCTCTCCGCCGCGTCGTCCCTATTCATCGGCCGCTTTGCCCCGGCGGCGCAGGCTTGCCCAGGCAAAGACAAGGAATGTCAGGCCTGCGCCAACGGCCACCGGAACCTTCAGGCCCAAACTTTCCGACGCGGCCCCCATGATCAAGGCGCCGAAAGCGGGGACGGCTCGGAAGAGAACCACATAGAGGCTCAAGACGCGGGCGCGGACATCGGAATCGACCGAGGTCTGTAACCGGATTTGCGTGCCGACACCGACCGAGGAGATGCAAAAACCGACGACGACGACGGCGGGTGCCGCCACCCATAGCAAATCGGTTGAAAGGAAAACGACGAGCGCAATCGATGCGATGAGGAAACTGCGCTCGATGACGCGTGGGAGCCCGGCCGGATCACCCCGTTGGGCCAGCCACAGGCCACAGACGATCGCCCCCGCACCGGCGCTTGATGTCAGTATTGCCAGGCCCTTGGGGCCGGCTTCGAAGACGGCGTCGGCGAAGCCGGGGAAAAGTTCGAAAAATGGCCGGGCGAAGAGGGCGATGGCGGTGATCATGATGAGCGCCGAGGAGATGCCCGGGTGGTTGGCGGCGTAGCGGATGCCGTCGGCCAGTCCGCCGAGAATGCTTCGACCTTGTGCCGGCGCCGTCTGTGCCTTGGTGATCACCCGCACCCGGAACATGATGACCAGGAAAAGCATGTATGCCGCGGCGTTGGCGGCAAACGTGCCGGCAACGCCGGCGAACAAGATGATGGCGCCGGCGACGGCCGGCCCAATGAACTGGGCCGTGTTGAACGAAACCGAGCCGATGGCGACGGCGGCCGAGAGGTCGCGGCGTCCGACCAGCATGGGGATGATGGCCAAGCGTGCCGGCTGATCCAGCGCCGAGAAGAAGCCCAGCGCGACCTCGAGCACGAGCAGTATCTCGATGGTGATAATGTCGCCGGCCGTCAGAAAAAACAGCGCCAATCCGTGCGAGATGATCAGGATCTGAGCCAGCTTGATGACCTTCGCCGGTTCCCAGCGGTCGGTTATCGCCCCCGCCACTGGTGCGAAGACAACGACTGGGAACATGTCGGCGAAGGCGATGATGCCGAGCCAGGCGCCTGACCCCGTTAACTCCCAGGTCAGCCAGCCGACGCCCACCTTGCGCATCCAAAAGCCAATCAGAGAGATGATGTTGCCGGCGGCGTATAGGCCGTAGTTCGGCTGCTTGAGCACCCGAAGAATGTTGGAGAAGTTGAACAGGCTGGCCATGGCGTCAGTTTGGGGGGCGTCGATTTGCAGGCTTGCGTAGCTTTGCACCTCGGGGTCGGTGGCGCAAGCCGCCGTGGTGGTACGCCCGCCGTCCGGCCGCAGTTGACAGGCCCGGCGCGGTCCACCGAAACTGGGGCCCCATCATCGGCGAAGGATATCCCCCATGGCCCAAAAACCAACGATTGATCCCTGGCCGGCCTTTCGCGAAGCTGCCGCCGTCGGCGCCCTGGCGGACCAACCCACGGCCCTCTTTCAGGCCGTCGATCGGGCACTTGGCGATGTTGTTGGACACAAGTTGTTCACCGTTCTCTCAGCCGATATGAAGGCACGCCGGAACCGGCGCATGTATTCCAACATGCCCGATGCTTATTCAGCCGGTGGAAGCAAGCCCATGCGCGACAATTCGTGGGGTGACATTCCGGTCGGCGAGCGCCGTCCCTACATCGGACGCACCAAGGAAGACATTAGAAACAGGTTTCCCGACCACGCGCTGATTGAAAGCCTGGACCTCGGCTCGGTGATCAACGTGCCGGTCTCGTTCGACGGCGTTTTCCTGGGCACCGTGAACTTGCTGCACGAGGAAGGTTACTACGACGAGGATGACGCGGCGCGGGCGGCGCCTTTTGCCGCCCTTTTGGTGCCCGCCTTGATGAATGCGACTGGCTAGCGACTAACGGGGTAGCCGTCCGCGATCCACTTGCCGATACCTTCGGTGACGTTGTAGATCTCGCTGTAACCGGCGCCTTCGGCCAGCATCTCGGCCAACAACTTGGAACCGATACCCCATTGGCTGATCAAGATGAGCTTCTCGTCGGGCTCAGCCAAGGCCTTTAATCGGGGTAGAAAATTGGCCTTGAGGCTGCCGGTCTCGTCGAAGGCGGTCAGCCGCTCTGAATCTCGAATGGTACCGGTGCCCGTCCATTGGCGAGCAGTGCGGATATCGACGATCCTGACCCCGTCTTCCAGCATGCGGCGCAATACCACGTTGTCGATGTCAATGTAGGGGGGGCGTTCCACCGACATCAATTCGACTTCGAAGCGCAAGGTCGAGTTAGCCGGAATGGTGGCGGTTCCCTTTGACCCGTAGGCCATCTCCGGTGGGATGATGAGCTCGCGCTTGCCGCCCACATGCATACCCTTGACGCCTTCCTCCCAACCTTGAATGACCTCGCCGGTGCCGATGACGAAGTAGAGGGGGCTGTCCAGGCCGCGGCTTGATTCGAACTCCTTGCCGTTTTCAAGCCAGCCCGTGTAGTGGACGCCGACACGGGCTTTCATCACCGCCTCGGTGCCGGTGCCGACGACGATGTCGCGGTGCTGCAGATCGTCGCTGTGATCAGCCAGGGCCGCGGCGGTAAAAACAATGGCGGCGGATAATCCGGCTACGGTGCGCACGATCACTCTCATGGCTGTTTTTCCGTCTCAAGTTTGCGCCGCAACAGCGCGTTGACCGTCTGGGGATTGGCTTTGCCTTGGGTCGCTTTCATCACCTGGCCGACGAACCAGCCGATCACCTTTTCATTGCCGCCCTGAAACTGGGCTACCTGATCGGCATTGGCGGCCATAATGCCGTCGATGGCGGCCTCGATGGCGCCGATATCGGTGATCTGGCGCAGGCCCTTTTCCTCGACGATGGCCGCCGGTTCCTTGCCGGTCTCCACCATGGCGTCGAAGACGTCCTTGGCGATGCGCCCCGATATGGTGTCGTCGGCGATGAGGTCCAACAGCCGTCCCAGGTCGTCCGCCGTCACCGGACTTTCGGTGATCGCCAGGTCAAGCCGGTTCAACGTCCCGAATAAGGCGCCGGTCACCCAGTTTGCGGCGGTCTTGGCGTCGCGGCCCTTGGCCACGCGCTCGAAATAGTCGGCCGTCTCTTTCTCCGCCACCAGCACGCCGGCGTCGTAGGCCGTGAGCCCGTCCGAGGCCATATAGCGGTCCTTCCTCTGGTCCGGCAGTTCGGGAAGGTCGGCCTTGATCGCATCCACGTAATCCTGGCTTAGAACCAAGGGCAGCAGGTCGGGGTCGGGAAAATAGCGGTAGTCGTGAGCATATTCCTTGGACCGCATGGTACGGGTCTCGCCCTTTCCGGCATCGAACAGGCGCGTTTCCTGAACCACGTCGCCGCCGGCCTCGTAGGCTTCGACCTGGCGGTTGGCCTCGTATTCGATGGCCTGCATGGCGAAACGCACGGAATTGACGTTCTTGACCTCGGTCCGGGTGCGCAGGTCCTCGCCCGGATGGCGCACCGACACGTTGACGTCGCAGCGCAGCGACCCTTCCTCCATGTTGCCGTCGCAGGTACCGAGATAACGCACGATGGAGCGGACCTTGCGCAAGTACGCCCCGGCCTCCTCGGGGCTGCGCATGTCGGGTTTGGAGACGATCTCCATCAAGGCTACGCCGGAGCGGTTGAGATCGATGAAGGTGCGCCGGGGGTCTTGGTCGTGGAGCGATTTGCCGGCATCCATTTCCATGTGCAGGCGCTCAATGCCAACGGTTGGGGTCGAGCCGTCGGCCAAATCCAAAATTACCGTGCCCTCGCCGACCACGGGTTGGGCGTACTGCGAGATCTGATAGCCTGCCGGCAAGTCGGCGTAGAAATAGTTCTTGCGCTCAAAGACGGACGTCAGGTTGATCTCCGCGTTCAGTCCGAGACCGGTGCGCACCGCCATGGCGACGCAGTGTTCGTTGATCACTGGCAGCATGCCGGGCATGGCGGCATCGACCAGCGAGACCTGAGCGTTGGGCGGCGCACCGAAGGCTGTGGCGGCACCCGAAAACAGCTTGGCCTCGGAGACGATCTGGGCGTGGATCTCAAGCCCGATCACGACCTCCCAATCACCGCTTGTGCCTTCGATCAAGTAGGCCATGGCTCAGGCCCCCTCGAGGTAAGCGGGCTTGGTGTCAAACCTTGCGGCCGTCTCCAGAGCCTCGGCGGCGCGCAATACCGTCTCTTCGTCGAACGGTCGGCCAATGAGGTGCAGCCCCAAGGGCAGACCCTGGGGGTCGAGCCCCGCCGGCACCGAGATGGCGGGCAGTCCGGCCAGGCTGGCCGGCACGGTGAAGACGTCGTTCAGGTACATGGCGATGGGATCGTCCATCTTCTCGCCGATGGCAAAGGCGGCCGAAGGCGCCGTCGGGGTGAGGATCACATCGACGGTTTCGAAGGCCTTCTTGAAGTCCCGGGCGATCAGGGTGCGTACTTTCTGAGCCTTGACGTAATAGGCGTCGTAATAGCCCGCCGACAGGACGTAGGTGCCAATCAGGACACGGCGGCGCACTTCGGCGCCAAAGCCCTCGCCTCGGGTGTTTTCATACATCTCGTCCAACGTCTCGCCCGGCACGCGCAGGCCGAAGCGCACGCCATCATAGCGGGCCAGGTTGGACGAGGCCTCGGCCGGGGCGACGATGTAGTAGGTCGGAAGGGCATATTTCGTATGCGGTAGCGCGACATCCACGGGCTCGGCACCGGCGTCCTTCAGCCACTCGATACCCTGTTGCCACAGGGTTTCGATCTCGCCCGGCGTGCTGTCGATCCGGTATTCCCGGGGGATGCCGACCTTGAGGCCCCTCACACCGCCGCCGAGCGCCGCTTCGAAGTCGGGCTTCTCGACCGGTGCCGATGTGGAATCCTTGGCGTCGTGGCCGGCCATGGCGCCCAGCATGATGGCGGCGTCCCGTACGGTGCGGGTCAACGGTCCGGCCTGATCGAGGCTCGAGGCGAAGGCGACGATGCCCCAGCGCGAGCACCGCCCATAGGTCGGTTTGAGGCCGACAATACCCGAGAACGATGCCGGCTGGCGGATGGAGCCGCCGGTATCGGTGCCGATCGACGCCGAACACAGGTGCGCGGCCACGGCCGCCGCCGAGCCGCCCGACGAGCCGCCGGGCACCCGATCCTTGCCGTCGCCGGTGCTCCACGGGTTCTTCGCCGGGCCGTAGTAGCTGGTTACGTTGGCCGAACCCATGGCGAACTCGTCTAAGTTGGTCTTGCCCACCATCACCGCGCCGGCGGCTCGCAGGTTGGCGGTAACCGTGGACTCGTAGGTTGGCGTGAAGCCGTCAAGGATGTGGGACCCGGCGGTCGTCAATACGCCCTCGGTGCAAAAGAGATCCTTGACCGCGATGGGAATGCCATCCATGGGGCCGGCGGCCGCGTCCTTGGCGCGTCTGGTGTCGGATGCCTGGGCGCGTTCGAGGGCGAGCTCCGGCGTCTCGGTGATGAAGAGGTTGAGATCGCGGGCCGCCTCGACAGCACCGGAGTGGGCGCGGGTCAATTCTTCCGACGTGAAGTCGCCCGAGGCCAGGCCGTCGCGTGCCTGGGCCAGGGTCAGCGCGGTCAACGGGTCGGTCATTCCACCACCTTGGGAACGGCGAAGTAGCCCGACATCGGTTCCGGTGCGTTGGCCAGGACGCGCTCTCGGTCGCCTCCGTCGTTGACCGCGTCGGGGCGCTTGGGAAGCGTCATTTCGACGACGCTTGTCATTGGTTCGACGCCTTCGGTATCAACCTCGGCCAACTGTTCGACCCAGCCGATGATGTTGGAAAGCTCGCTGGCCAAGCGCTCCAGTTCCTCATCCGGAACCTTGAGGCGGGCCAGAAAGGCTATGTTCTTGACGGTGGATTCATCCAGCGGCATCGGCTTCATACCTTGGAAATGGAGAAGGCCGGTGACCGGCCCAGGAGAGTACTACCACCGGGGTGAAGCCGCGGCAACCGGCCTGGCTACGCGCGTTTAACGGCGTGCTCCTCAAGGATGCCGATGCGCCGGAACACGTCCCGGATCGCATCCTCTACATCCGGAGTCGCGGGTTGCACCGGCTCGCGCGGCACTCCGGCCGGAAGCCCGATCATGTTGAGCGCCGCCTTAAGGCCCGAGGGCGGCGGCGACAGGCGTTGTACGGCGTTGGTGACCGGGCCGAAGCTCAGCGCCAGATTAGTCCGTTCCTCGGGCGTCATGTCGTGCACCGCCAGGAACTGGTCCTTGCAGTCGCGGCCGAAGAACTCGACGCCGGTGCCGACAAAGCCGCCCGAGCCCAGCAACAGCCCTGTTATCAGGGTCGTCGCCCCGCCCCACATGATGGGGAAGCGATCGCCCAGCTCAGCGATCATGGTGGTGATATGGTCGAAATCGGTGACCGTGTTCTTCACCGCGCAGACAGGCGCCACGTCGGCGATGGCGCTCAGGATGTCGGGCGTCAAGCAGAACTGAGTGTAGTGCATGGAGTTGAAAGCCAGCATGGGCAGGGGCACGGCCTTGGCCACGGCTTCGAAGCGGGCCACGATCTCGGCCTTGGTGGCGGCGTGGATGAAGGGTTGTCCCATCAGGCAGATACCCGGCGCACCAGCATCCGCCGCCACCCGGGCGAGCGCGATGCTTTCGGCATTCGACGTCCGGCTCACATGGACGAAAATCGGGACCCGCCCGGCCACTGTCTTGAGCGCGGTCTCGGTAACCTGACGCAGTTCGTCGGAACTCAGCGCGTAGCCCTCGCCGTTATTACCGGCGATCAAGAGCGCGTCGGCCTGGTGGCCGAGGTACCACTCAAGGATTTCGCTATAGGCGTCGAGCATCAGATCGCCCCCCGGCGCGAAGGGCGTCACCGGCGCCGGCATGAAAATCTGCCCGCGGAAGTCGGAGTGGGTGTAGGTCTTGTCGATGACCATGACGTGTCCTCCAGAAGGAAATCCTTGTCAGTTGCCCCGACCGCCGATCTTGGGCTCCTCACCGCGCAACAGACGTCCGATGTTGGCGTGGTGGCGAATGATCGCCAGAACCGCTAGGCCCACCGCCAGGCCCGCCGCCTGACCTTGGGCCAGCCAGTAGGCATAGAACGGTGCCGCCGTCAGTGCCGCCAGGGCGGCCAATGAGGAATACCGCGAAAGCGCCGCGACGCCGAGCCAGGTCAGGCAGGCCCCCACACCGGCCGGCCAGACGGCGGCCAGCAATACGCCCAACGTGGTCGCCACCCCCTTGCCTCCCTTGAAGCGCAGCCACAGGGGGAAGTTGTGGCCGAGCACGGCGGCGAGACCGGCGGCAAGACCGGCCTCGGCTCCCCACGTGCCACAGACAAGGACGGCCGCCGCGCCCTTTCCGCCATCAAGCACCAGGGTCAGAGCGGCCAGGCCCTTGCGTCCCGTCCTCAAAACGTTGGTGGCGCCGATATTGCCTGAGCCGATGGTACGCAAATCGCCGCTCCCGGCCAGGCGTGTCAAGATCAGGCCAAAGGGAATCGAGCCCAAGAGATAGCCGGCCGCCGCCGCTGCCAAGTGCGTCCAGCCGATCGCTTCCATCGGAGATCAGTCTTCCAACTGGAAGACGGTGCGACCATCGACCACGGTGCGGACCACCCGGCCCTGTACCGGTCGTCCGTCGAAGGGCGAGTTCTTGGACTTGCTCAACAGCTTGTCGGCGTCGACCTTCCAGCCGCGGGCGGGGTCGAACAAGATAAGGTCGGCGGCCGCCGCTTTCTCCAGCCGCCCGGCGGGCAGGCCAAGCAGGTCGGCGGGGGCCTGGGTGATCAGGCGCAGCGTCTCGGCCAAGGATAAGTGGGCATTGTGATAAAGCTCGAGGGTAACGGCGAGCAGGGTCTCCAACCCGACGCCGCCGAAGGCAGCCTGGGCAAAGGGCAGGCGCTTGGCGTCCTCGTCCTGGGGCGTATGGTCCGAGGCGATGGTGTCGATCGTGCCGTCCTTGAGCGCCTCGATCACAGCCTCGCGGTCATCTTCGGCGCGCAAGGGCGGCGACAGCTTGGCGAAGGTGCGGTAATCGCCCACCTCAATTTCGTTGAGGGCGAAGTAGGGTGGCGCCGTGTCGCAGGTCACGGCCAGGCCCCGTGTCTTGGCTCGGCGCACCGCATCAAGGGCTTGGGCGGTCGAGACGTGGGCGAAATGGATGCGCGCACCTGTCAGTTCGGCAAGATGAATGTCGCGCTCCACAATTATTACCTCGGCTTGGCGTGGAATGCCTGTTAACCCGAGCCGTGTCGCCGTCTCGCCGGCGTTCATGTCACCTCCGGCGGCAAGGCTGGGTTCCTCGGGATGTTCGATGATCATCAGGCCAAAGGTGGCGGCATAGCTGAGAGCGCGGCGCATGACCTGAGCATCGGCCACGGCCTTGATGGCGTCGGTAAAGGCGAGTGCCCCGGCTTCGGCCAGCATTCCCATTTCAGCCAGTTCCCGGCCCTCTAGACCCTTGGTTACGGCGCCGTATGGGTAGACCTTGGCGAGGCCAAGCAGGCGCGCCCGGCGGGCGACGAACTCGACCACCGACATGTCGTCAATTACCGGCTGGGTATTGGGCAGACAGACCAGGCTGGTGACGCCGCCCGCCGTCGCCGAGCGCCCGTCCGAGGCCAGTGTTCCCTTGTTTTCGTCACCCGGTTCACGCAATTGGGCGCGCATGTCGACCAGGCCGGGTGCCAGACAAAAGCCCTGGCAATCGACCGTGGCTATCCCCTCGGGAAGACCGTCGGCAAAGAGTTGGGTTCCGAAATCTGCGATCATCTCGCCATCGGTGAGCAGCGCGCCTTTTACGTCGAGGCCCGAGGCCGGATCCATGAGGCGAGCGTTGATGTAAGCGACCCGTCCCTGGGTTTGGCTCGGCTTGACCGCCATCACAGGTTCCTCGGCTCGGTCTCTGAAACGGTGCGGGTCAGAATCTCGAGGCAGGCCATGCGGACCGCCACTCCCATCTCGACCTGCTCGCGGATGGCGCTGCGCCCATAGTCGTCGGCTACTTCCGAATCGATCTCGACACCCCGGTTCATCGGGCCCGGATGCATGATCAGCGCGTCCTCTTTGGCGTTGCCCAGCTTCTCGTAATCGAGGCCGAAAAAGTGGAAGTATTCGCGGATAGAGGGGAAGAAATTGCCTTGCATACGCTCGCTTTGCAGACGCAGCATCATTACGATGTCACAGTCCGCGAGGCCCGCATTCATGTCATCGAAGACCTCGACGCCCAAGCGTTCCGCTGAAGACGGCACCAGGGTCTTGGGTGCCACCGCGCGTACCCGGGCGCCCATGGTGTTCAGAAGATGGATGTTGGACCGTGCAACACGCGAATGTAGGATGTCGCCGCAAATCGCGACCAAGAGACCCGCCAGGCGCCCCTTGCGGCGGTGAATGGTCAGCGCGTCCAGAAGCGCCTGGGTGGGATGCTCATGGGCCCCGTCGCCGCCGTTGATGACAGAGCAGTTGACCTTTTCGGCCAAGAGATTGACAGCCCCCGAATTGGGGTGACGAACGACTAAGACGTCCGGGTGCATGGCGTTGAGCGTCATCGCCGTGTCGATCAGGGTTTCGCCCTTCTTTATGGCGCTGGTTGCCACCGACATATTGATGACGTCGCCGCCCAGGCGCTTGCCGGCCAACTCGAACGACGTGCGGGTGCGCGTCGAAGCCTCGAAAAACAAGTTGAAGATAGTGCGCCCGCGCAGGATCGACTTCTTTTTGTCGGCTTGGCGGTTCTGTTCGACGTAGGATTCTGAGCGGTCGAGGAGAAGGGTGATCTCGTCGGGCGAAAGACCTTCGATTCCCAACAGGTGGCGATGCGGGAAATCCAAGACGTCCGAGGCAGTATCGCTCATAAGTCCCGACTATACGTCGGGCCGCGCCTCAGGCGCAAGGCACTGGCGCGCTCTTAGATTTGCGGCGCCGTCTGGGCGTCCAGCGCCCCTTGCAGGATGTAGGCGGCGGCCATCTTGTCAACGAGGGCGGCGCGGCGTTTGCGAGGCATGTCGGCTTCGTTGATGAGGACCCGCTCCACCGCCGCCGTGGACAGGCGTTCATCCCAGAAGGTGACGGGAATTTCGAAGATTTCCAGCAAGTTGGCGGCGAACTGACGCACGGACTGGCAGCGTGGACCCTCGCTTCCGTCCATCGAAAGCGGCAGGCCGATGACCAGGCCGCCGACACCCTCGTTCTCCACGATTGTGCGCAACCGGCGGGCATCGTCGGCGAACTTGCTCCGCCGCAGGGTCTTGTAGGGAGTGGCCACGGTCAAAGTGACGTCGGACAGCGCCAGGCCAACGGTCTTCGCGCCCACGTCCAGGCCGAGTAGACGGCGTCCTTGGTCCAGTCCCGCCTTGATTTCCGACACCGACTCTATCGCCATGGCTGTGTCCCGCCGTGCCCAGTCCCAATCTCGTGCCAATAAAGCCCCGACGGTTCGATGAAGTACAGTCCCGCTCTCATAAAAAGGGACGCCGTGACCCGTGACGGGCGGAGTGGTATGATGAGCGGCAACTCTTTCGGTGCTTTAGAATCGGGAATAGCGATATCATGGGGGCACCTGCCGTCGGCTTCCGACGATCATGGGGCGGCCACCGCTTGATGGCGACACGCCTTGCCCGTTGTATCGTTTTGATGTTTGTGTTGGGTCTTTTCTTGACGCCGGCGTGGCCGGTGGCGGCCCAGACAGGGGGCAAGGATGGTGCCCGCGACCTGCCGAGCGACCGCTACCTTGCCATCAAGGACGTCAATCTGCGGGCCAAACCGACGACAAAGAGCGCCAAGAAGGGGAAGCTCAAGAAGGGCCAGAAGGTCGAGGCGCTTGGCCTTACCAAAGACGGCTGGTTAAACGTCAAGGACGGAAAGGGCGGTAAGGCCTTCGTTTATAATTCCTATTTGGTTCCTCTTATTGATGGTTCGTTGGAGAGTGACCTTGAGGGCAAGGTTTCCCGGGCCGGAGGCGCGAGTTGTACATTCACCATTCATTTTGCCGGCAACAGCGCGGTTCCCGACGAGATCTTCGATACCTCGGACTATGATGTCTCGTGGCGCTGCCGCCACAAAGGCAAGGACATTTCCTTCCGCGCCTTCATGTTCATAACCGAGGCGCCCTATACAATGTCCGCTAACCGCGTCTACCAAATCAGCCTTGATGTGCGCGAGCTGGGCAACGGCGTCGAAGGCGCCTTTTCCACCATCGTCTTGTACAACGCCCAGAGGAATCGCGTTGTCTTGGACACCGTCTCGCTTGCAGAATTCGCCCAGCCGTCGCCGACCAAGATGCTGCCGGCGCCAAGCGTGTCAAAAGCCTTGACCGGCGCCGCCGAACTGGCCTTCGGTGCTTGGAACGCGCGTGTCTGGACGGCTCTTGCCGCCGGGCATTGAAGCCGCCGCCGACAGGACCTAGTGTTCCGGTTCGGACTGAGTATTGACGGGAAGGGCGATTGGTGAACGATCAGGGGACGGTTCTTGTGACCGGCGGCGCCGGATACATCGGCAGTCACGCGATCTGGGCCTTGCATGACGCGGGCCGGAGCGTCGTCGTCATAGACGACCTATCGACAGGAAATCGGGTCTTGCTTCCCGGGGACGTGACCTTGATCGTCGGCGACGCCGGCGACCGGGGTCGGGTCGAGGCGCTGATCGGCGATTACGGGTGCACGGCGGTGATGCACTTCGCCGGCTCTATCGTGGTCGGCGAATCGGTCGACAATCCCCTCGCCTATTACGCCAACAACGCCGGCGTTACCCTTAATCTTATCCGTGCCTGCCTGGCCGGCGGGATCACGCGCTTCGTCTATTCCTCGACGGCCGCCGTCTACGGCCAGCCAATCCGGTTGCCGGTTGGCGAGGACGCACCGACCCAACCCCTCAACCCCTATGGCCATTCCAAGTTGATGGCAGAGCAAATGCTGTGCGATGCCGCCCGAGCGCACGGCCTGCAATTCGCCATCTTGCGCTATTTCAACGTTGCCGGCGCCGATCCCGAGGGACGCACGGGCCAGTCATCGATTCAGCCTACCCATCTGATCAAGCGCGCTTGTCAGGCGGCACTGGGGCTCGGCGACGGCATTGAGATTTTTGGCGCTGACTACGACACCATAGACGGAACCTGCGTGCGCGATTACCTGCACGTCAGCGACCTGGCCGAGGCCCACTTGGCGGCACTGAGCCATCTTGCCGGTGGTGGCGAATCCCTGATCCTCAACTGCGGATACGGTGGCGGCGCCTCGGTGCGCCAGGTGCTGGCTGCCGTCGAGGCTGAGGCGGGGGTGAAGTTGAATCCGCGGACGGCGGCCCGTCGGCCTGGTGACGCCGCAGAGTTGGTGGCCGACGCCAAGCGGATCCGGGCCGCCCTCGGCTGGCAACCACAGCACGACGACCTGCGTTTCATCGTTAAAACAGCGCTGGCCTGGGAGCGACGCCTCATTGCGCGCCGGAACCCGGCGACGGCAGGGCCTTGACGGGGCGGGGGCCCATACCCCAGTCTCGCCCGCCATGGACGGACCGACCCGAACCCTTTCCGCTGCCGAGAGGCTGGACTGGCTGCGGCTCATCCGCAGCGAGAACGTCGGTCCCATCACGTTCTATCGGTTGATCGAACGCTTCGGAACGGCCGCCCTGGCGCTCACGGCCCTACCTGATTTGGCGCGTCGCGGCGGGCGGCGCAAACCTATGACGGTGTGTCCGCTGACGGTGGCGGAGCGTGAGATGGAGGCCCAAGAAGCGATCGGCGCCGTTCTCGTTGCTCGGGTCGAGCCCGGCTACCCGCCGAACCTGGCTCACATAGAGGATGCGCCGCCACTGATCGGCGTCTTGGGTCAAGGTCATTTGCTGGCGCGGCCCATCGTCGCCGTGGTTGGCGCCCGCAATGCCTCGTTGAACGGCCGGCGTTTCGCTAATCAGCTAGCCGCCGACTTGGGAAAAGGCGGCTTCGTTGTGGTCTCTGGACTGGCCCGGGGCATTGACGCCAGCGCCCATGCGGGGGCCCTGGAAACGGGCACGGTCGCCGTGGTCGCCGGCGGTATCGATGTGGTCTACCCGAAGGAGAATGAGCGTCTTCACGGCGAGATTGCCGAGCGCGGGGTGATCATTTCTGAAATCGAGCCCGGCGTCTCTCCGCAGGCACGCCACTTTCCCCGTCGCAACCGCCTGATCTCGGGCACGGCGCTGGGCGTCGTCGTGGTCGAAGCCAACCTGCGTTCGGGCTCTCTGATCACGGCGCGTCTTGCCCTGGAACAAGGCCGCGAGGTGTTTGCGGTGCCCGGGTCGCCCCTCGATCCCAGGGCGCGGAGCACCAATGACTTATTGCGTCAGGGGGCGGCGATGGCCGAATCAGCCGAAGATGTGATAAGAACCCTCAACGATACGCTTCGCTTGCCGCTCAGTGACAGAAAAACCCACAGTATCCCGGGCGTTCAGGCGGATTTTCCGAGCCATGGCGAGATCGATTCGGCGCGCGCCGCGATCATGGAAAATTTGTCTCCGACGCCGGTTAAGGTTGACGAAATCATTCGTAATGGCCATTTCTCCCCGGCTGTCGTGTCCATGGTCCTGCTGGAACTGGAGTTGGCGGGACGCCTGGAGCGCCAACCGGGAAACCAAGTTGCATTGATTGAGAAGGTTTAGCCACACACCATGAATGTCGTTGTCGTCGAATCTCCGGCCAAGGCCCGGACCATCAATAAGTACCTGGGCAAGGACTATACCGTGCTGGCCAGTTATGGCCACGTGCGCGACCTTCCGGCCAAGGATGGCTCGGTGCGCCCGGACGACAATTTCACCATGGATTGGGAAATCGATCCCAGGGCCCAAAAGCACATCAAGGAAATCGCTCGGGCGCTGAAGGGGGCGGACCACCTTTACCTCGCCACCGACCCGGACCGCGAGGGCGAGGCCATCTCGTGGCACGTGCAAGAGGTCCTGCAAGAGGCCAACAAGCTAACCGGCATCGACGTGAAAAGGGTCGTCTTCAACGAGATCACCCGGGGTGCCGTGCTTGAGGCCATGCGTAATCCGCGCGAGCTCGACCGCGAACTGATCGACGCCTACCTGGCGCGTCGTGCGCTTGATTATCTGGTCGGGTTTACCTTATCGCCCGTGCTGTGGCGCAAGCTTCCTGGTAGCCGTTCGGCGGGCCGCGTGCAGTCGGTGGCGCTGCGCCTGATCTGTGATCGCGAAACGGAAATCGAGGCCTTCCGCGCCGATGAATATTGGACCGTGAAGGCTGCGTTCCGCACCGCCGCCGACCACGCCTTGACGGCCCAGTTGACCCATCTCAACGGCGTCAAGCTGGACAAGCTGGCACTGGGTGACGAGGCCGCCGCGACCGCCGCGGTGGCTACCATCCAGGACGCCGCCTTCGCCATCGCCAAGGTCGAGCGCAAGAAGGCGCGCCGCCACCCGGCGCCGCCGTTCACCACCTCGACTCTCCAGCAGGAGGCTTCGCGCAAGCTCCACTTCGGCGCCAAACGCACCATGCAGGTGGCGCAGAGGCTCTACGAAGGCGTTGATATCGGTGGCGAGACAGTTGGCCTTATCACCTATATGCGGACCGATGCAGTCAATATGGCGGGTGAGGCGGTCTTTGCGTGTCGCGACCTGATCGGGCGCGAATACGGCGAATCTTATGTGCCGAACTCGCCCCGCATGTACAAGACCAAGGCCAAGAACGCCCAGGAGGCGCATGAGGCCATCCGCCCCACCGACGTTACCCGCCGACCGCGCGATATGGCCCAGCGCCTCGACAAAGATCAGCTGCGCCTCTACGAACTGATCTGGAAACGCACCGTGGCCTGCCAGATGGAAAGCGCCGTCCTCGATCAGGTGGCGGTGGACGTGGGTGCCGGGGACGAATCAGCGATGCTGCGGGCCACCGGCTCGATGGTTGTGTTCGACGGTTTCCTCCGGCTCTACAGAGAAAGCCGGGACGACACGCCCGTCGATGACGACGACCGCATTCTGCCCGACGTAAAGGAAGGTGAGGCGATGACCACGGGTGAGGTGACGCCGGAACAGCACTTCACCCAGCCGCCGCCGCGCTTCACCGAGGCGAGCCTGGTCAAACGGCTGGAGGAACTGGGCATCGGGCGTCCGTCCACCTATGCCAGCATCATTTCCGTTCTTCAGGACCGCGAATATGTGCGCCTGGAAAAACGCCGCTTCGAACCCGAGGACCGGGGCCGCTTGGTGACCGCTTTTCTGGCCAGCTTTTTCGAGCGCTATGTCGAGTACACCTTCACCGCCGACTTGGAAAACCAGCTCGACGATATCTCCGGTGGGCGGACCGACTGGAAGGCAGTTCTGCGCCAGTTTTGGGACTCCTTTGACGAGGCCGTCGGTGAGACCCGGGAGCTCACCATCACGGACGTGCTGGAGGCTCTCAATACGCTTCTTGGCCCCCACTTCTTTCCCGACAACGGCAATGGGGGTGATCCCCGTGCCTGCCCGAGCTGCGACGAAGGGCGGTTGAGCCTCAAGCTGGGCAAGTTCGGCGCCTTCGTCGGTTGCGCCAATTATCCTGCCTGCCGCTATACCCGCCCGCTGGTCGCCGACGGCGAGGGCGGAGCGAACGGCGCCACGGACAACGGGCCCAAGTTGCTGGGGGACGATCCGGACACAGGCTTGCCCGTGTGGCTGCGCAAGGGACCGTATGGCTTATACGTGCAACTTGGCGACGCCGCGGAGGTTAAAGGCAAAGGCAAGACCAAGGAAAAGCCTAAGCGGACCTCGATACCCAAAGGTACGGACCCCGAGGCCTTGGACCTGACGCGGGCCCTGGCCTTGTTGGCTCTGCCGCGCCAGGTCGGCTCCCATCCCGAGAGTGGCGCCGAGATCATCGCCGGCATCGGTCGCTACGGCCCCTATATCCGCCACGACGGCAAATATATTTCGCTCAAGGACGACGACGTGCTGACCATCGGTCTCAACCGAGCCGTGACCTTAATCGCCGAGGCGCCGGCCGGAGCGAAGGCAACGACGCTGGGCGATCACCCCGACGACAGCAAGCCGGTGACGGTGCGTGCTGGACGCTTTGGTCCCTACGTGCAGCACGGGGCCCTGCGCGCCACCCTGCCCAAGTCGATGGAACCCGACACCGTGACCCTCGACGCGGCCGTGGAATTGCTCGCCGCCAAGGCGGCCAAGGGGGGGAAGGGCGCCAAGAAGAAACCCAAGGCCGCCAAGCGTAAGAAACCCGCGAAGGGCGCCGCCAAGGGCGCCGCCATCGAGAACGATTAGTTCGCGATTGACCAAGTCGCCGTCAAAGTCCGCCCCTCTTCCCAGCAAAGCGGAGATTCTGTCCTTCATCGGGCAAAGTCCGCGCCAGGCAGGGCTGCGCGAGATCGCCCGCGCCTTCGGTCTTGGACGCGACCAGAAGATGGCCCTCAAGGCCATGGTGCGAGAGCTGAAGACCGACGGACTGATCCCAGGCGGGCGCCGGCGCGGCAACACCGGTCCTCTGTTGCCCAGGGTCACCGTGGTCGAGATTACAGGCACGGATCTTGACGGTGAGGTTCTGGCCCGGCCTGTTTCGTGGGAGCGGGACGGCCCGCCCCCAGCCATCTTTATGGCGCCCGAAAAGAAAGGCCGCACGGCGCCGGGGTTGGGTGAGCGAATACTGGCGCGACTTACCCCGCGCGCCGGCGGGGTCTATGAAGGACGGACCATCCGCCGCCTTCCCGATGCGCCGTCGACGGTCCTTGGTGTGTTTGATGTGGTTGCTGGCGAGGGACGCCTCAGGCCCACTACGCGCGGCAAAAAGAGCGAATACGTCATTGCCCGCGACGATGCCGGAAGCGCCAATCCCGGCGAATTGGTGCAGGCCGAGGTGCTGCCGGGCCGCAAGCTGGGGCTGCGCCGGGCGCGCGTCGTGGAGCGCCTGGGAAAGGGTGATCAGCCCCGCGCGGTCAGCCTGATCGCCATCCATGACCACGGCATTCCCTTGACCTTCGACTCCGCCGCCCTGGATCTGACGGCAGCGGCCGGTCCGGCAACCCTGGGCCAGCGCGAGGACCTTCGCGACCTGGCCCTGGTCACCATCGACGGCGCCGACGCACGCGACTTCGATGACGCAGTCTGGGCCCGGCCCGACGACGGCGACGACAATCCGGGCGGCTGGCATCTGGTGATCGCCATCGCCGATGTCGCGTGGTACGTGCGGCCCAGCGACGCCCTGGACCAGGTCGCTTTCGAGCGCGGCAACTCGGCCTATTTTCCAGACCGTGTCGTCCCCATGCTGCCCGAGGCCCTGTCCAACGGGTGGTGCTCACTCAAGCCGGATGAGGACCGGCCCTGCCTTGCCGCGCATCTGTGGATTGACGCCGAGGGTCGGCTCAAGCGCCATCGCTTTTGCCGTGGCCTTATGCGCTCGGCGGCGCGCCTTACCTATGAGGAGGTGCAGGCAGCGGCGGACGGAAACCCCGACACGGCAACGGCGCCATTGGTGGAAGACGTTATCGCACCCCTTTACGGCGCGTATGAGACTTTGGCCAAGGCCCGGCACGAGCGTGGCGTGCTTGAACTTGACCTGCCCGAACGGCGGATCGTTTTGGATGACGCCGGCGCGGTTCTGGCCATCAAGACGCAGGACCGCCTGGATAGCCACAAGCTGATTGAGGAGTTCATGATCGCGGCCAACGTCGCAGCCGCGGAGACCTTGGAGTCGGCCCGTACGCAGACCCTTTATCGGGTTCACGGCGAGCCATCGCGGGAAAAGTTGGAAGGTTTGCGAGCCGTCCTCTCGACCTTCGGGATGAAGCTGGATCGCGGCCAGGCCCTGCGGCCTGAACTGTTCAATCGCATCCTTGCCAAGGTGGCTGGAACGCCCCACGAACGGGTCGTTAACGAGGTCATCTTGCGGGCCCAAGTGCCGGCCCAGTATGCACCCGACAACATCGGCCACTTCGGCTTGGCCTTGGTCCGCTATTGTCATTTCACGTCGCCGATTCGGCGCTACGCCGATCTTGTTGTCCATCGGGCGCTGATCCGCACCGTTGGCCTTGGTGAGGGCGAGGCGGAGGGCGAGCCCCGGGATCTAACCCAGGCCGGCGAGCACCTCTCGATGACCGAGCGCCGCGCCGCCGCCGCTGAATGGGATACCGTCGACCGATTTACCGCGGCTTATCTTGCCGAGCGGGTAGGCCAGGTCTTCACCGGCCGGGTAACCGGCGTCACCCGGTTCGGTTTGTTCGTCACCCTCGATGAAACCGGCGGAGACGGGCTAATTCCCATGCGCGCTCTGCCCGACGATTTCTATGTCCATGACGCGGCGCACCACGAACTCAGGGGGCGCCGCGGCGGGCGGCGTTTCCGCTTGGGTGCCGACGTCAAGGTGCGTCTTGCCGAGGCCGACCCAGTGACCGGCGGCCTAATCGTCCACCTTGTCGATAGCGCCACCGCTGCCCGGCCCCGACGCACAAAAAAGATGGCCCGGAAAGACAAATAGTGACGGGAGTCCGAAAAAAAGGGACAATCGGCGTCATGAACGTCTTTTACACCAATGGATTGCGCTCTTTTACGCTGGTGTTGGTCCTGGCCCTGGCGGCCTGCGCGCCGGCGCGCCAGATGCCGGACCGGGCGGCGGATGCATTCCCCAGGGAGACGGCGCGGGAAACCTTTGCCGCTGGGTACGGCAGCATCGTCGACAAGTACATTGATCCAATCTCTATCGGCACGGTGGCCTTCGAGGGCCTGCGCGGGTTGAGTGCCATTGACCCGGCGTTGATCGTGGTGCGAAACGAGGCCATGGTGGCATTGTTGGATTCCGATAACGAGGTCGCTCGCTTCGCCGTGCCTAAGGACGACGATATCAAGGGATGGGTCTCGCTGACCACCGAGGTGTTGGCCGCCGGGCGTTCGGTGTCGCGGACTCTCAAGGCGGCCGACGTCGAGAATATCTATGAGGCGGTGTTCGACGGGGCGCTCTCGAGTCTCGACAAGTTTTCCCGCTATTCCGGCGCCGAGGATGCGAAGCGCAACCGGGCCCGGCGCGATGGCTTTGGCGGCATTGGCATCCGCTTTCGAGCCGAGGACGGGACGATCCGGGTCACCACGGTGATGAAGGACACGCCGGCGGCGAAGGTCGGCTTCAAAGCGAACGACCGCATCACCCACATTGACGGTTTTCCCACCGAAGCCATGAGCAAGGACGAAATCGTTGCCAAGTTACGAGGCCTGGTGAAGAGCCGCGTCGTCCTGACCATTCGCCGTGCCGGGGCGGCGCTTCCCCTGCGCTTCGAGGTGGTTCGCGCCCATATCGTACCCGATACGGTCGTCGCGCGGCGCAAAGACGGCGTTCTTCACCTCAGGGTAACCAGCTTCAATCAGAATACCGCCCGAAGCGCCGCCGATGCCTTGCGGATGGAGCGCCAGGGGCAGGGCGATCCATTGCGTGGCGTAATCTTGGATTTGCGCGGCAATCCTGGGGGTCTGTTGAAGCAGGCGGTTCGTCTGGTCGATCTATTTCTTTCCGAAGGCATGATCAGTTCGACCCGAGGTCGTCATCCCGACAGCATCCATCGCTATGAGGCGGGCGGCAGCGATTTGGCCCAGGGATTGCCCATGGTCGTCCTGGTCGACGGCAAATCCGCATCAGCCGCCGAGATCGTCGCCGCGGCGTTGCAAGACCGAGGGCGGGCCGTGGTGGTCGGCACAACATCCTACGGCAAGGGAACGGTTCAAACGGTCATACGGTTACCCAACGACGGCGAGTTAACGCTGACTTGGTCGCGTTTCATCGCGCCCTCGGGCTATGCCATACACGGTCTTGGCATCTCGCCCGGCATCTGCACAAGTGGCGCCGCGGGCGATGGCGCGGATGAGCTAAAGACGGCATTGAGCGGGCGTATCGGGATTGTCGAGAGGCACGCCAACTGGCGCAGCGTCGGACTATACGACGAGGAACGGCGCCGAGATCTGCGCGCCGTCTGTCCCGGACAGCGTCGAATGGGCGATACCGAGCTTTCCGTCGCGCGCCACCTGTTCGACGCGATTCCCTTGTACAGCCAGGCCTTGGATCTGTCTTCGTCCACAGCGATGGCGAGCACCGAACCTCCGAGCCCTTGACCGGCCAAACCCTTGACAGGCGGGGCGCCGCCTGTATGGTGCCGGCCTCACGCGTCTAAGAACTCTTCAAACGGAAAGTGGGATCATGGCCAAGCCCGCCACAATTCTCGTCAAGCTGGTCAGTAGTGCCGATACCGGGTTCTATTACGTGACCAAGAAGAACCCCCGCACGGTCACCGAGAAACTGGAATTCCGTAAGTACGATCCGGTCGTGCGCAAGCACGTGATGTTCAAGGAAGCGCGGATCAAATAACGCTCCGCTGGTTTCCTGGATCTGACCAGGTCAAATTCGACCTAAAGCTTAAACACCGGCGGCGGCTATTCGGCGCGCTTCGCCGGAGCCAGTCGGATACCGAGCCACGCCCTCAGTCGGCCTTGACCCCGCAGGGGTAATAGGGGAGGCCACGCCATGAACCTCCATAGCATGCTTGCGGCGCGCGCCGAACAGGGGCGGCCGATCCGCGTCGGCCTTATCGGAGCGGGCAAGTTCGGTTCCATGTTCCTGGCCCAGGCAAGGCGCACGCCCGGTTTGCATCTACTGGCCGTCGCTGACCTCGACGTCCCAGCGGCGCACCGCGCGCTCGCAGCCACCGGCTGGCCCGAGGAACGGACCGAGGCGGCCTCGTTCGACGCTGCCCTCAAGAGCGGCGGCACGTTCGTTGCCGACGAAGGACGGGCGCTCATCGCCGCCGACGGCATGGACGTGGTCATCGACGCCACCGGCGATCCGGCCGCCGGCATCCGCCATGTGCTCGACTGTTGCCGCTTCGGGCGCCACATCATCATGGTCAATGTGGAGGCCGATGCGCTGGCCGGTCCGCTTTTAGCGCGCCGCGCCGCCGAGGCGGGGATTGTCTATTCGCTGGCCTATGGCGACCAACCGGCGTTGATCTGCGAACAGGTGGATTGGGCGCGGGCCTCGGGGTTCGATGTCGTGGCGGCCGGCAAGGGGACCCTCTATATGCCCCACTTCCACGTCTCGACGCCGGAAACCGTTTGGGATCACTACGGGCTTGGCGCCGAGCGGGCACAGGCCAGCGGCCTCAACGCCAAGATGTTTAATTCATTCCTCGACGGCACCAAGTCGGCCATTGAGATGGCGGCGGTGGCCAATGCGACCGGTTTAACGCCGTCGCCCGATGGCCTTGCCTTCCCGCCATGCGCCACGAGTGATTTGGCGGGCACCTTGATTCCGCCGGCTGACGGCGGCTGTCTTCACCACAAGGGCCAGGTTGAGGTGATCTCGAGCCGCGACCGCCATGGGCGAGACATTGACGACGATCTGCGCTGGGGAGTCTATGTCGTCTTCGAGGCGCCGTCGGACTACGTCGAACGCTGCTTCGCCGATTACGGCCTGGTCACCGATGCTTCGGGCCGCTACACGGCACTTTGGCGCCCCTACCACCTGATCGGTCTCGAGCTTGGTATCAGCGTTGCCTACGCCGGCCTTATGGACCAGGCGACGGGATGCGCCACCGGCTTTCGCGCCGACGTGGCAGCCACCGCCAAACGTGACCTGGTGGCGGGTGAGGTCCTTGACGGCGAGGGCGGGGCCACGGTTTGGGGGCGCCTGATGCCGTCCGCCGCGTCCCTGAAGCGGGGCGCACTGCCCATCGGCTTGGCCCACGGCATGGCGCTCAAGAACGATGTCGCAGAAGGCGCCACACTGTGTTGGTCTGACGTTGATGCTGATAACGATGACGAAACAGCTCGTTTCCGCCGCGAGATGGAGACAAGCTTGGCGCCGACGATGGCCGGTGCGCCATGAACGGCGTCGTCCTGGTGACCGGCGCTAGCCGTGGTATCGGTGCAGCGGTGGCGCGCCTCGCCGGGAGCCGGGGTTACGCCGTCGGCGTCAACTATCGAAATGGGGCGGAAGAGGCCAAGGAGGTCGTCGCCGATATCCGCATGGCCGGATCGCAGGCAGTTGCCGTGGAGGCCGATGTCGCCCGCGAGACCGAGGTGGAACGCCTGTTTGCCGCCGTCGAGGCTGAGCTCGGCCCCCTTACCGCCCTGGTCGCCAACGCCGGCATCACAGGCGGTATGCGTCGCGTCGAAGACATCGATGAAGCACTTGTCGAGCAAGTGCTGGCGATTAACGTCACGGGCTGCATTCTCTGCGTCCGCGAGGCCGTACGCCGTTTTTCGACTAAACGCGGCGGCAAGGGCGGTGCCATCGTCACGGTCTCGTCCATAGCGTCGACCTTGGGTGCGGCGGGCGAATACGTCCACTACGCCGCGTCAAAAGGGGCGGTGGATAGTTTTACAATTGGCCTGGCGCGCGAGGTGGCGGGCGAGGGCATCCGGGTGAACGCGGTCAACCCGGGCCTCATCAAAACCGGCATCCACGCCGCCGCCGGCGCGCCCGATCGCGTCGATAGGCTGGCGGCGACGATTCCCATGGGGCGCGGCGGCGAAGCAATTGAGGTGGCCGAGACGGTGCTGTGGCTGTTGTCCGCCGCCGCTTCTTACGTTACCGGTGCCCTGGTCCCCGTCTGCGGCGGCCGCTGAATGCCTTCTTACTCGTAACCCGGTGGCGGCGCGAAGCCGCCCAGCGCCTTGGCCATCAGTTTGGCGAAGTGAATCGTGCCCAGGTCGCCAAGGTGAGGGCCGATGATCTGTATGCCGACGGGTAGCCGCGACGCGGTCAATCCGATCGGCGCCACCGTTGAAGGCAAATAGACGACGGAGGAGAGCCCGGCCCAGAATAGCTCGTTCACCTCCAACATCTCTTTGCCGTTAACTTCAATGGTACGGTCGCCCCGGATGCCTTTGTGGTTGTGGGGGAAGGCGTCCCGGGCGGCGGCGGGGCACAGAAGGACATCGAAGTCTTCGAAGAATTCGGCCCAACGCCAGCGCAAATGGGTGCGTTCCTCGTTTGCCGGCATCCAGTCGCGAAAGTATTGCGTCGAGGCGCGGGCGACTTCTGCGGCATAACTTTTATCGTCCGGTGGCAGGGTGGCGGCCTGGGCCTTTGCCTCGTTGAACGCCTCAATCGGTAGGCGCGCCGTGGTTACGGCGCGCAGTAATTGGATGTAGAGCTCGTGCGAGCGCGTCATGTCGATAGCGGGCCGCGCCTTATCGTCGATTTGGGCGCCAGCCTTGGCCAGGCCGTCAATGGTCGTCTGAAGGCGGTCGGCGAGATCTGAGTCTACATCGCAGTTTGGATCTTCCAGCATTACCGCAACTCGGTAATCGGCGAGACGCTTTTGCCGAGGCTTAGGCAGGCGCAGGGACCAGCCGGGAGCATCAAGCAGGTCGGGGCCGGCCATGACCGACAGGGCGAGGCGCAAATCGTCGGCGCTGCGAGCCAGGGGACCGACGACCGAGAGATCGCTGGCCGTGAGAATGCCCGGCAATGCCTGGCCGCGCGGCGGTACGATGCCGTAAGTGGGCTTGAGGCCATAAACGCCACAGAAGTGCGCCGGATTGCGGATCGAGGCACCGATATCGCTGCCCGCTTCAAGGCCCGTCAGTCCCGCCGCCAGCGCCGCTGCCGAGCCGCCCGACGAGCCGCCTGGAACGCGCGTCACGTCCCACGGGTTGTTGGTGGTGCCGTAGATATCGTTGAAAGTCTGCCAATCGCCGAGTAGCAAGGGCACGTTGGTCTTGCCAAAAATAATGGCGCCGGCGTCGATCAGGCGATCGACAACGACGGCATTTTTCGCCGCAATGTTGTTGGCAAGATCGGGCTTACCCCAGGTCGTCGGCATGCCGATCACGTCGTAGGATTCCTTGACGGTCATGGGAAGCCCGTGCAGCGGACCCCACAATTCTCCCCTGGCCAGCGCTTGGTCGGCCTCATCGGCGCGCTGGCGCGCGCCCTCCAAATCGAAGGCGATGATGGCGTTGAGGGCCGGGTTGTGGCGATCAACCCGATCCAGGTAGTGCTCAAGAAGTGCACGACAGCCGATTTGTCCGTTGCGGAGTTTCCTCACCAACTGGACAGCGGATTGGAAGGCAAGGTTCATCACGTTCGGTCTCCCTTATGGCTGGGCCAGTCCCGGCGGCTAGGCGATTATCCGGGCTTGCGGCCCGCCTGTGAAGACCGTTTCGCAACTGCCATCGGATTTTTTTGCGAGGGCCGAATTCGCTTTTTGCGACCATGGCTTAGCGGCCCCCAAAAGATAGGTGTTCCCGGGCCTTTTCCTTGCCCTGGGCCAGGAAAAGCGGTAACACACGGCATGGATGCTGCGCTGCGGCATGAGGTGGTTAGGATCAATTCGAGGACGAATTTCGGGGGACATTACTATGGCACGCAATAAGATCGCTTTGATTGGGGCCGGTAACATCGGTGGCACACTTGCTCAATTGATCGGCTTAAAGGAACTGGGGGATGTCGTCATGTTCGACATCTTGAAGGGAATTCCCCAAGGTAAGTCGTTGGACATCGCCCAATCCTCACCCATCGAAGGTTTCGACGCGCGCGTCGTCGGGGCGAACGGTTATGGCCAAATCAAGGGTGCCGATGTGGTCATCGTCACCGCCGGGGTCGCCCGCAAGCCGGGTATGAGCCGCGACGACCTGATCGGCATCAACACCAGTGTCATGATTTCCGTCGGACAGGGCATCAAGAAGAACTGCCCCGGCGCCTTCGTTATTTGTATCACCAATCCGCTGGACGCCATGGTCGGTGTTCTGCGCGAGGCTTCGGGGCTGCCCCACAACCGGGTAGTGGGCATGGCCGGTGTCTTGGATTCGGCTCGGTTCCGCTATTTTTTGGCCGAAGAGTTCAATGTTTCCGTCGAAGACGTCACGGCCTTTGTGTTGGGCGGGCACGGCGACACCATGGTGCCCTTGGAGCGATATTCCACGGTCGCCGGCATTCCGCTGCCGGACCTGGTGGCGATGAAGTGGACGACCCGCAAGCGGCTGGACGTGATCATCCAGCGTGTACGCGACGGCGGCGCCGAGATTGTTGGTCTCTTGAAGACGGGGTCGGCCTATTACGCCCCGGCCAGCGCGGCCGTGGAGATGGCCGAATCCTATCTCAAGGACAAACGCCGGGTGCTGCCTTGCGCGGCGTATCTGAAAGGCGAATATGGGGTCAAGGGTCTCTATGTCGGGGCGCCCTGCATCATCGGGGCGAAAGGTATAGAAAAGGTCATTGAGATCAAGCTGGATCGCCAGGAGAAAATTCGTTTCAATAAATCGGTAGCAGCGGTGCGCTCCCTGGTTGCTGCTACCAAAAAGCTGCGTCGCGCCGCGGCCAAAGGCAAGTAACGAAAATAAATGCTGAGCCGCGGCTCTCAGGCGGGCGGAGAGGAATAAAGACGATGAACATTCACGAATACCAGGCTAAGCAGTTGCTTAGCCGTTACGGTGTCGCCGTGCCTAAGGGCGCCGTCGCCTATACGGCGCCTGAGGCCGAGGCGGTGGCGGAGGACCTGGGCGGGCCGGCTTGGGTGGTTAAAGCACAAATTCACGCTGGCGGCCGGGGCAAAGGCGGTGGCGTCAAGGTGGTGAAGTCCGTCAAAGCGGTACGCACCGCGGCCGACAAAATGCTGGGCATGACCCTGGTCACCCACCAGACGGGTCCCGCGGGTAAAGAGGTTAAGCGCGTTTATATCGAGGACGGCTGCAAGATCGATCGCGAGCTTTATCTTAGCGTGTTGGTCGATCGTGCCTTGTCCGAGATCACCTTGATGGCCTCGACCGAGGGCGGCATGGATATCGAAGAGGTGGCCGCCAAGACGCCCTATAAGATCCTCAAGGTTAATGTCGATCCGGCCGTCGGCATGCGGCCCTACCATGGCCGCAAGCTGGCCTTCGGTCTCGGCCTGGAGGGCAAACAGATCGGTGCCGCGGTAAAATTCTTTAATGCCGTCTACGAGGCCACCGTTGGGCTCGACGCCAGCCTCGTCGAGATCAACCCGCTGGTCGTCACCGCGGCCGGCGATCTGATCGCGCTAGACGCCAAAATGAACTTCGACGACAACGCACTATTCCGCCACAAGGACGTGGAGGAACTGCGCGATGAGGACGAAGAAGACGCGGCCGAACTGGAAGCGGCGCGCCACGACCTCAATTATATTAAGCTGGACGGCAGTATCGGCTGCATGGTCAACGGCGCCGGCTTGGCAATGGCGACCATGGATATCATCAAGCTGTGCGGCGGGGCGCCCGCCAACTTTCTCGACGTGGGCGGCGGTGCCACCAAGGAACGGGTGACGACGGCCTTTAAGCTCATTTTGTCTGATGCCAACGTAGAAGGCATCTTGGTTAATATTTTTGGCGGCATCATGCGTTGCGATGTCATCGCCGAGGGCGTCGTCGCGGCGGCCCGCGAGGTCAGCCTCAACGTGCCCCTGGTGGTGCGGCTTGAGGGCACCAACGTGGACTTGGGCAAAAAGATACTTGCCCAATCGGGCCTGCCTATTGTCTCTGCCGATGATCTGGCCGACGCTGCCGATAAGGTGGTCCGGGCTGTAGAGGAGGCCCAGTGATGGCGGTTCTTGTCGATTCCGACACCAAGGTAATTTGCCAGGGCTTCACCGGCGCCCAGGGAACCTTTCATTCCGAACAGGCCATCGCCTACGGCACCAAGGTGGTTGGAGGCGTGACGCCCGGAAAGGGCGGCACGACGCATTTGGATCTGCCTGTTTTCGACACCGTCGCCGAGGCGGCCGCCGACACCGGGGCCAATGCCTCGGTGATCTATGTGCCGCCGCCCTTCGCGGCCGACGCCATCTTAGAGGCCATCGACGCCGAGTTGCCGCTCGTGGTGTGCATCACCGAAGGCATCCCGGTCCACGACATGGTCTCCGTCAAGCGCGTCCTCAAAGGCTCGAAAACACGCCTCGTCGGTCCGAATTGCCCAGGCGTCATTACTCCGGACGCGTGCAAGATCGGCATTATGCCAGGGCACATCCACGTTCGAGGCTCGGTCGGGATCGTGTCGCGCTCGGGCACTCTGACCTATGAGGCGGTGGCCCAGACGACGACGGTCGGGCTGGGTCAATCGACCTGTATCGGCATTGGCGGCGATCCGGTGAACGGCACCAACTTTGTTGATTGTTTGGAACTGTTTCTCGCCGACAAGGAAACCGAATCCATTGTTCTGATTGGAGAGATCGGCGGCGGTGCTGAGGAGGAGGCGGCCGAGCTTATCAAGTCATCAAAAACCAAGAAACCCGTCGTCGGTTTCATCGCCGGACTGACGGCGCCACCGGGCCGGCGCATGGGCCACGCGGGAGCCATCATATCGGGCGGAAAGGGTGGTGCGGGCGACAAGATCGAGGCCCTGCGCGGCGCCGGTATCCACGTTGCGGACTCGCCAGCGGCCATCGGAAGTACCATGTTAAGCGTGGTGAAAGGCTAAAACGAACCCCGAAGGCAGCGGAGGAAGGGCGCCCCGACTTGCGGCACCCAGACCAGGACCATGGCAGCACCCCCCGATTCGATGTTGACTGGGAGCAACGCGACGTACATCGCCGAGCTCTTTTCGCGCTACCTGGAGAACCCCAATTCGGTCGACCCGAGTTGGGTTTCGTTCTTCATGGAGCTCGACGACGACGGCGCCCAGGGAAACGGGTCGCAGGGCGCCAGTTGGGCACCGTTGCCGTCGGATGTCGTGGGCCTCGACGACGGGGATACGATGCCAGGTTTGCCGCCGGCCACCGTCGCGGCCGGCCTTGACCAACGAGCAGGCGCCCAACAGGTCCGCGCGGCGACCCTCGATTCCATCAGAGCGCTGATGCTCATCCGGTCCTATCGGGTGCGGGGTCACTTGATCGCCAACTTCGACCCCTTGGGCCTTGAGGGCAACACCCACCATCCTGAACTCGACCCCAAGAGCTATGGATTCACCGACGCCGATCGCGACCGTCCCATCTTCATCAACAACGTACTGGGATTGGAGACGGCAACGCTTGGCGAAATCATGGGGGTGCTCAAGGAAACCTACTGCGGCACCATCGGCGTCGAATTCATGCACATCCAAGAGCCGGACGAAAAGGCCTGGATTCAGCGCCGCATCGAAAGCATCCACAACCGCACCCAATTCACCCTGATGGGCAAGCGTGCCATTCACGAACGCCTGATTGAGGCGGAGGGCTTTGAGAACTTCCTCCACGTTAAGCACGTGGGCACCAAACGGTTCGGTCTCGACGGGGGGGAATCTTTGATTCCGGCGCTTGAGCAGATCCTCAAACGAGGCTCCCAGCTTGGCCTCAGGGAAGTGATCCTGGGCATGCCCCACCGCGGCCGCCTCAACGTTCTGGCCAACGTCTTGGGAAAACCCTATACGGCCATATTTTCGGAATTTCAGGGTATTCCCGCCCATCCCGACGATGTCGAGGGGTCGGGCGACGTCAAGTATCACTTGGGGACGTCTTCCGACCGCGTATTCGACGGCAACTCCATCCATCTGTCGCTGACCGCCAATCCGTCGCATCTGGAGGCCGTCAACCCGGTGGTCATGGGCAAGGTGCGTGCCAAGCAGACCCTGATCGGCGACGATGACCATCATCAGGTCATGGGGCTCTTGATGCATGGCGACGCCGCCTTCGCCGGCCAGGGTTTGGTGGCCGAGACTCTTGGCTTCTCGCAATTGCGCGGATACCAGACCGGCGGCACCATCCACTTCATCGTCAACAATCAGATCGGCTTTACAACAAGCCCGTCTTATTCGCGCTCGTCGCCCTATCCGTCCGACGTCGCCAAGATGAATCAAGCCCCCATCTTCCACGTTAATGGCGACGATCCCGAGGCCGTCGTCCACGTCGCCCGCATCGCTACCGAATACCGTCAGGAATTCAAACGCGACGTGGTTATCGACATGTTCTGTTATCGGCGCTTCGGCCATAACGAGGGCGACGAGCCGGCCTTCACCCAGCCCATCATGTATCGCAGCATCGCCAAGCATCCGACGACGCTTGACATCTATTCCCGCAAATTGATTGCCGAAAACGTCGTCACCGAGGCCGAGAGCGAGGACGCGGTTGCCGCGTTCCGCACCCGCTTGGATCAGGATTTCGAGACGGCGGCGGGTTACAAGCCCAACAAGGCCGACTGGCTGGAAGGACGCTGGAAGGGCTTGGTGCAGTTCTCGGGCGAGGAGGAATTGCACGAAGACGACACAGCGGCGCCCCTTGAGGCACTCCTTGAGGTGGGCACGGCATTGTCGACGGCGCCCGCCAACTTCGCCCTTCATTCAAAGCTGACGCGCCAACTTAAGGCCAAGCGCAAGATGATGGAGAGCGGCGAGGGTATCGACTGGGCGACAGCCGAGGCGATGGCTTTCGGTACGCTGCTCAACGACGGCACTGCGGTGCGCTTGTCAGGCCAGGATTCGGGGCGCGGCACGTTTTCGCAGCGTCATTCCGTGTTCGTCGACCAGAACAACGAGGAGCGCTACATGGCGCTCAACCACATCCGCCGTGGCCAGGCCCGCTATGAAGTCATCGACAGCCCGTTGTCGGAGTTTTCGGTGCTCGGCTTCGAGTACGGCTACACCCTCAGCGATCCGAACGCCCTGGTGTTGTGGGAGGGTCAGTTCGGGGACTTCGCCAACGGTGCACAGGTCATCATCGATCAGTTCGTCGGTTCGGGCGAATCCAAGTGGCTGCGCATGTCGGGGGTGGTCATGTTGTTGCCCCACGGTTTCGAGGGCCAGGGTCCGGAGCATTCCTCGGCGCGCCTTGAGCGCTATCTCCAACTATGCGCCGAGGATAATCTTCAGGTGGTCAACATGACGACCCCGGCAAACTACTTCCACGCGCTGCGCCGTCAGGTGCGACGTAACTTCCGCAAGCCCCTTGTCGTCATGGCACCCAAGTCACTGCTGCGCCACAAGAAAGTGATATCCAAGCTTGCCGAGTTGGGACCCGGGACGCGCTTCCACCGCGTGCTGCCTGATGGCGAGCGCCTAGCAGTCGACAAGAATATCCGCCGTGTCGTGCTGTGCTCGGGAAAGGTCTATTACGACCTCGTCGAGGGACGCCAGGAACGCGCCATCAAGGACGTCGCCATCGTGCGCGTCGAGCAGCTTTATCCCTGGCCGCGCCAGGGTGTCTTGCAGCAATTGGCGCGCTTCCCAGGCGCCGAGGTCGTGTGGTGCCAGGAAGATCCAGCCAACATGGGCGCCTGGACCTTCGTCTATCCGCGCCTGATGAACCTCCTCGACGAACTGCGCGGCAAGGCCGAACGCCCCGTCTACGCCGGGCGCAAGGCTTCAGCCTCACCCGCGACGGGGCTATTGGCAAACCATCAGAAGGAACAGGCCGAATTGGTCGAATGGGCCCTGACGGCAAGCGTCGACGATATCCCGCAACCCTTCCGGCGGCCGAAAAAAAACTAAGGAGAGGTCAGAATGGCGACAGAGATCAAGGTTCCCGTCCTGGGTGAATCGGTTACCGAGGCGACGGTCACCAAATGGTTCAAGGCGGTCGGCGATGCCGTAGCAACGGACGAGGCGTTGCTCGAGTTGGAAACCGACAAGGTGACGCTGGAGGTCAACGCCCCGGCAACCGGGACGCTCAGCGAGATTGCGGCCGCCGAAGGCGCCGACGTCGAGGTCGGAGCGCTCTTGGGTGCCATTACCGAGGGTAAGGGCGCGCCCGCCGCCAAAAAAGCGCCGCCGGCAGCCGAACCGGCCGCCGCTCCAGAACCAGCACCGGCCCCGGCGCAGGTAGCCGAAGCGAAGCCTTTGTCGCCGGCGGTATGCAAGTTGGTTGAAGAAAACAACCTCGACCCGGCAGGAATCGCAGCAAGCGGCAAGGACGGAAGACTGACCAAGGGCGACGTGCTGGCATTCCTGAAGGGCGGCGAGACAGCCCCCGCTGCACCGTTGCCGCCTGCTCAGCCGGCCGCCGCCATGCCCGAGGCCCAATATCCGCCTCGGCCGATTGGTCCGCGCGAAGAACGGGTACGCATGACGCGCCTGCGCCAGCGTATCGCCGAACGCCTCAAAGAGGCGCAGAACACGGCTGCCATGCTGACCACTTTCAACGAAGCCGACATGAGCGCCGTCATGGACGTGCGTGCCCAGTACCGCGACACCTTTGAGAAGAAGCATGGGGTGCGGATTGGCTTTATGTCGTTTTTCGTCAAGGCCTGCGTCGTGGCGCTGCGTGAGGTGCCGGCGGTCAACGCTGAAATCGATGGCACCGATTTCATTTACAAGAACCACTACGACATCGGCGTGGCCGTGGGCACTGAACAAGGCTTGGTGGTGCCGGTGCTGCGTGACGCCGATGCCATGAGCTTCGCCGATATCGAGAAGACCATCACTGATCTGGGACAGCGCGCGCGTGACGGCAAACTGGCGATCGAAGAGTTGCAGGGCGGCACTTTCACCATTACCAACGGTGGCGTCTTCGGTTCGCTCGTTTCAACGCCTATCCTCAATCCGCCGCAATCGGGCATCTTGGGTATGCACAAGATCCAACAACGTCCGATGGTTCTCGCCGACGGTACCATCGCGGCCCGGCCCATGATGCACCTGGCACTGAGCTACGACCACCGTGCCGTCGACGGCCGCGAGGCGGTCTCGTTCCTGGTCCGCGTCAAGGAGTGCATCGAGGACCCGAGCCGCATCATGCTGGATATGTGAGGGGTCCCAATGACCGATAATACCTATGATCTCGTCGTCATCGGCGGCG
Source organism: Rhodospirillales bacterium (assembly GCA_030754885.1). Taxonomy (GTDB): domain Bacteria; phylum Pseudomonadota; class Alphaproteobacteria; order Rhodospirillales; family JASLLZ01; genus JASLLZ01. The sequence goes on from JASLZL010000097.1 coordinate 83,994, forward strand.
GACCGGGCGGTTACGTGGCTGCCATCCGGGCTGCCCAATTGGGCCTCAAGGTGGCTTGTGTGGAAAAGCGCGGCGCGCTTGGCGGCACATGCCTCAATGTCGGCTGTATTCCAACAAAGGCGCTTTTGCAATCATCCCATCACTATGAAATGGCGCGCGAAGAACTGGCGGCGCACGGCGTCAAGGCGGGTACGGTTGGCCTTGACCTGGCGACCATGATGAAGCGCAAGGACGCCGTGGTTGGCGACCTGACCAAGGGTATCGCCTTCCTGCTTAAAAAGAACAAGGTGGATTACCACATCGGCACCGCTACCGTGGCCGGCGCCGGCAAGGTCGCCGTGACACCCCTTAAGGGCGGTGCCAAGCAGACCCTGGAAGGGAAGAACATCCTCATCGCCACCGGCTCCGACGTCGCGCCCTTGGCCGGCGTCGCCATTGACGAAAAGCGCATCGTCAGCTCCACCGGGGCGCTCACGCTGGCCAAGGTGCCGAAGTCCCTGGTCGTGATCGGCGCCGGCTTTATCGGCTTGGAGATGGGCTCGGTGTGGCGGCGCCTGGGCGCCCAGGTCACGGTGATCGAATTCCTCGACCATATCCTGCCCGGCGCCGACGGCGAAGTCGCCAAGACCATGCTGCGCATCTTCAAGAAGCAGGGCATGACAGTACGTCTGTCAACCAAAGTGACGACCGCCAAGGCTTTAAAAACCGGGGTCTCACTGACCGTCGAACCCGCCGCCGGCGGCAAGGCGGAGACCGTTAAGGCCGACGTGGTCTTGGTCTCCATCGGGCGGCGGCCCTATACCGAGGGCCTGGACTTGGAAAAGGCTGGGGTGGACTTGGACGGACGCGGCTTCGTCAAGGTGGACGGTGGCTTTCAGACCAACGTCCCTGGAATCTTCGCCATCGGCGATGTGATCGGCGGCGCCATGCTGGCCCACAAGGCCGAGGACGAAGGCGTCGCCGTGGCCGAGATTCTGGCCGGCCAATCGGGCCATGTGAACTACGGGGCCATCCCGGGTGTCGTCTACACCTGGCCCGAAGCGGCGTCCTTGGGAAAGACCGAGGAGCAGCTCAAGGAGGCCGCCGTGGCCTACGCGGTGGGCAAGTTCCCGTTCACCGCTAATTCGCGGGCGCGTTGCAATGCTGACGCCGATGGTTTCGTCAAGGTTCTCGCCGACGCCGAAACCGACCGCATTCTTGGCGTCCACATCGTCGGGCCGGCAGCCGGCGATTTAATCCAAGAAGCGGTGGTAGCGATGGAATTCGGCGCCTCGGCGGAGGATCTGGCGCGTACCTGCCACGGCCATCCGGGCCTTGGTGAGGCGGTCAAGGAGGCGGCGTTGGGTGTCGCCGGACGCGCCATCCACATCTGACGGCTGAATTCCCTTTGGTCATGCCCAATGCGGCGCGTCACGGCGTCTTTCTCACCGCGACGCTTTGCGTCGCCGAAGTGCTGACGCTGGTTGGCGTTTTCACCTTTCCCGCCCTGTTGCCCGTCTTCTTCGATGAGTGGGGCCTCAGCTACACCGAAGCGGGCTGGATCGCCGGCATCTACTTCGGCGCCAACGCCGCCGTCGTCGGCGTCATGGTCAGCCTCACTGACCGCGTCGACGCCCGCCGCATCTACCTGTTTGGTGCCGCGCTGGCGGCCATCGGTTCGGCCGGCTTCGCGCTGTTCGCAGAGGGCTTTTGGACGGCGCTTGCCTTCCGGGCCTTGGCCGGTATGGGCCTGGCAGGGACCTATATGCCAGGTCTTCGCGCCTTGACCGATCGCTATGAAGGCCGCCGCCAGGCGCGCGCCGTCGCCGTCTATACCGGCACCTTCAGTCTGGGCACGGCGTCATCGTTCTTGGTTGCCGGCCAGGTCGCCTCGGTCTGGGGATGGCGCTGGTCTTTTGCCGTCGCGGCCATCGCGGCGGCCTTGGCGCTGATCATCGTGGCGGTGGTGCTGAGACCGGTTCGTCCCCTAGCGGCGAAGGAAAAAACCCGCCTCCTTGATATTCGTCCGGTGCTGCGCAACCGCCGGGCAATGGCCTATATCCTGGCCTACGGCGTTCATGCCTGGGAGCTGACCAGCCTGCGCTCGTGGACGGTGGCCTTTCTCGCCTTCGCCCTGGCGCTTGGGGATGATGAGGCGGGTTGGCTGGTACCGACGACGGTTGCCATGATCAGCGCGATGATCGCCATGCTGTCGAGCATCGTCGGCGCCGAAATGTCGACCCGCTTTGGTTCCCGCCAATGGGTCATGGGGATCATGGTCTTTTCGGCCGTGACCGGAGCCGCGCTGGGGTTTTCGACCGGCCTGCCATATCTTGCCGTAGTCGCCCTGCTGTGGTTTTTCGCGGTCCTTGTCCAGGCCGATGCCGGGGTCATCAACAGTGGCACACTCGACGCCGCCGAGCCGGGCCGGCGCGGCCTCACGCTCGCTGTCCATTCGATGTTCGGGTTCATCTGCGCCTTCCTGGCGCCCTTGGTTTTCGGCGTAGTTCTCGATCTGGCCGGCGGCGGCACCTCGCCCCTGGCCTGGGGCTTAGCCTTCACTACCATCGGCGCGGCAGTGCTGTTGGGACCGCTGGCGCTCGCTGTTTTGGGAGACGGGGCAGAGCGCCCGGTAACACGCCCTTGACCGGGGTCGTCGCCCTGACGGCGGTACTTTGCCTGGCCCAGATATTGACCATGCTGGGGGTCTTCGCCTTTCCCGCCCTGCTGCCGACGTTCTTCGCCGAATGGCATCTTAGCAATACGGAGGCGGGTTGGATCGCCGGCATCTATTTCGCCGGCCACTCAATCGCCGTGCCGGTGCTTTCCAGCCTCACCGACCGCATCGACGCGCGCCGCGTCTATATGGTCGGCGCCGCGTTGGCCGCCGTCGCGGCCGCCGGCTTCGCTTTCTTCGCCGAGGGGTTCTGGTCGGCCATGGTCTTTCGCCTCTTCGCCGGCATGGGGCTGGCCGGCACTTACATGCCGGGGCTGCGGGCGCTAACCGACCGTTGCGAGGGACCGGGACAGACGCGCGCCGTCGCCTTCTATACCGCCTGCTTCAGCCTTGCCACGGGGCTTTCATTCCTGATGGCGGGTGAGGTGGGTCGGATGTTCGGCTGGCGCGCCGCATTCGCGGTGGCGGCGGTGGCGACCGGGCTCGGCCTGATCCTCGTCGCCGTTGCGCTCAGCCCCCTGAAACCCCAACAGGCGCTGGTGCCAACCCGGCTTCTCGACTTCCGCCCGGTGCTGCGCAATCGCCTCGCAATGGGCTACATCCTGGGCTATGCCGCGCATATTTGGGAACTATTCGGATTCCGCTCCTGGCTTGTGGTGTTTCTCGTCTTTGCCTTGAGTTTTCATGACCAAGGCGGATGGCCGTCGCCGACCACGGTGGCCACCATCGCCAGCCTCCTGGCCGTGGCGACAAGCATTGGCGGGCAGGAACTAGCCACGCGCTTTGGCCGTCGGCGAGTGGTTTCTGCCCTTATGCTGGCCTCGGCGGTGGCCGCGGTCGGCATCGGTTTCACGGCGTCCCTGCCTTATGGCTGGGTGGTCGTCCTGGCGGTTGCCTACGCCACCCTCATGCACGCCGATTCGGCGGCGCTGACAACAGGGACGGTACTTGCCGCCGAACCAGGACGGCGCGGAGCGACCTTGGCCATGCATTCTTTGTGCGGTTTCGGCGCCGGTTTTCTCGGCCCGCTTGCAATCGGCGTAGTGCTCGATCTGGCCGGCGGCACCGGCTCGGTGTTCGCCTGGGGCCTTGCCTTCGCCTCTTTGGGCGTCGTCGTTGCCCTGGGTCCGCTGGCGCTCTTCATTTTGGGGCGAAAATAGGGACGCTTAGCCGCGCGCCCGAGGGTGGGCATCGCGGTAGACTGCCATCAGGTGCGCCCGGTCGACCTCGGTGTAGCGCTGGGTGGTGCTCAGTGAGGCATGGCCCAGCAGTTCCTGAATGGTGCGCAGATCTCCGCCGCCGGCTAAGAGATGGGTGGCAAAGCTGTGGCGCAGCGCATGGGGCGTCGCCGTTTCGGGAAGGCCCAAGAACGCCCGGAGCCGTCGCACCTGGCGCTGCACCACGCCGGGGTTGAGGCGCCGGCCACGAGCGCCGACAAATAAAGGGTCGCCCTCGCCAAGCGCATAGGGACAATGGTCGAGGTAGTCCCGAACGGCCTCGGCGACGACGGGCAGAATCGGCACCAGACGCTCCTTGCGCCCCTTGCCGGTGACGATCAGGGAATCGCCGGTCGGCGCCTGGCCGTGGTCGAGGGCCAGGGCCTCGCCGATGCGCAGCCCACAGCCGTAAAGCAGTATCAGTAGTGCCGTGTCGCGCTTGGCGATCCACGCCTCGTCGCTCAGCTGGCCGATTTCCTCCACCGCGCTGATGGCCTCGTCCTCGGATAGCGCCTTGGGCACCGACTTGGCCGCCTTGGGTGCGCGCAGGTGGGCGACGGCGGCATTGTGGACTAATCCGTCGCGGTCGAGAAAGCGGAAGAAGCCGCGCAGCGTTGACACCGCCCGCGCCGTCGAGGCGCGCTTTAGTCCGCGTCCGTTGCGCTCGGCAAGATAGGCGCGGAAGTCGCGGCGAGAGAGATCGCCCAATTCCCTGAGGCCCGGCGGATAGCCCGCGTGCCGCGTCAAAAAACCGAAAAAGTCCGCCAAGTCGCGTCCGTAGGCGTTGAGGGTGTGGGGCGAGGCGCGACGCTCGTGGGCCAGCCAATCGCGCCACTCGGCGGCGGCGGCCGCGACGGCGGGCTCGGCGACAAGGGCAAGCGGCTCTGGTTGATCACCGCTGGAAGACGATATCTTGTGGGTGCCAGCCATATCCAATGGTACAGCTTGTGGCCCGCCGATTCCACCCGGATGTTATATGCGAAGGGGTGCTAGCCCTCCAGGCAGCGGTCGATGCAGCGTTCCAGGACACGGGCCAGGAAGATCACGAGCTCTGTACCCTGACCGGTGTGAAAGACGCCGTCGCCGCGCGAACCCAGGGCTAAGAGGCCGACAGGCCGGCCTGCGGTCGGGTGCAGTCGGGCCAGGGCCGCCGAACGCACCAGCCCGGCGCCAGCGGCGAAGACGGTGCCATCGTCCGCCATTTCGTGGTGCAGGATCACGTCTTGGCCCTTCCCCGCCAGGCCATCGACGGTGCCCTTGGGCAGGCGGCAAACGTCGGCGGCAACAAGGCCGGGGAGTGGCGACAGACCCGGTTCGAAGCCAACGGTTGCGACGTCGATATCGAGCAAAAGCGGCAACTGGTCGCTGACGACGCGCATCAATTGTTCGAAGGTCTTGGCCCCCATCAAGGCAAGGACGGCGCTGTGGGTATGGGTCTGGCTGGATAGGTTGCCACGGCTGGTATCGATGAGGTCCATGGCGCAGGAACGGAGGTTGTCGATCTCGCCGCGCAGGTGTTCAAGGGCGAATTGCTGGATATCGACGACCCGGTCGTCGCTCCACCGCGTGGGCAGGGTCTGATTTTCGAGGGCCTGCGGATGGTCGGCAAGGAATTCTGGATGATCGCGCAGGTAGTCCGTCACCTGGTCGCCGGTGATTTTGGCGCGTTTGGGCGCCGGTCCGTCCTTTACCTTTGCGTCGTCGTGTTTAGCGGTCATCCCGTTCTCTTTCCGGCAAGCCAATCGTATGCGACCTGCTAGACTATAGCCCATGCCCTGTCCGCCTGCCAAATCCAAGCATGCTTCTTTTGTCGCCGGTGAACGGGTGAGCGTCATGCTGCCGCTGCCGCTTGGCGGCGCCTACGATTATCGCGTGCCCGACGGTTTGACCCTGGCGGTGGGGGATTTTGTCACAGTGCCCCTGGCCAGTCGTCATATCACTGGCGTGGTCTGGGGCGTGGGCGAGGGCCAGGTGGCGGAGCAGAAGACGAAGAACGTCTCGGCCCGTTTGGATGCGCCGCCCTTGCCCGATACCTCTCGGCATTTCGTCGAATGGGTGGCCCGCTACACGGTTTGCCCGCCGGGTGCCGTCCTGAAGATGGCCATGAGCGTGCCGGCCGCCCTAAATCCGCCGCGCCCGGTGACCGCTTTTGCCCTGGCCGAAACGACGCCGGAAGTGCGTCTTACGCCGGCTCGGCAGAGGGTAATCCAAGTCCTGAGCGATGGCCCGCCGCGTCCGGCGACCGAATTGGCGCGCGAGGCCGGAGTCGGTCCATCGGTGGCGCGCGGCCTTGTCGGGGCCGGTGTTCTTGTCGCGCGAAGCTTGCCTCAACGGGCGGCTCGGGCGGCGCCCGACTGGCGCTGTCCGGGTCCGGCCCTGTCTACCAATCAGTCGACAGCGGCGAGTGCCCTGAAGGCCATGGTGGTGGCGGACGAATTCGCCGTTACCCTCCTTGACGGCGTTCCCGGGTCGGGCAAGACCGAGGTTTATTTCGAAGCCGTCGCAGAGACCCTTAAAAGGGGCCGTCAGGTTCTTGTGATGCTGCCCGAGATCGCGCTCGGCGCCCAGTGGATGGAGCGCTTTTGCGCCCGATTTGGCGCCGCGCCCGCCGAGTGGCACTCCGACCTTTCCCAAGCCCAGAGACGCCTCACCTGGCGCACTGTCGCGGAGGGCCGGAAACGGATCGTGGTGGGCGCGCGTTCGGCACTTTTCCTGCCCTTTCCCGATCTTGGACTGATCGTCATCGACGAAGAGCACGACGCTGCTTTTAAGCAAGAGGAGGGGGTCGTCTATAGTGCCCGCGATATGGCCGTTGTGCGGGCCAGGTTAGGCGACATCCCATTGGTCCTGGCATCCGCCACGCCATCGCTGGAGACATTCGAAAATGCCCGCGCGGGACGCTACGCAATCCAACATTTGCCCGACCGCCATGCCGGCGCCAGCCTGCCCGACGTCGCGCTGGTCGACATGCGGAGCGATGCGCCGTCTTCCGGACGATGGCTGTCACAGACATTGCTCGACGCCATCAAGGGGACGCTTGAGGCGGGCGAACAGGCGATGCTGTTCCTCAACCGCCGTGGCTACGCACCGCTTACTTTATGCCGCACCTGCGGGCATCGTCTGCAGTGTCCGCGCTGTACCGCCTGGCTGGTCGAGCACCGTAAGGTCGAGCGTTTGCAGTGTCACCACTGTGGATACCGGGCGCGCCTGCCTAAGCTCTGTCCATCGTGCGATGCCGAGGGCACGTTGGCGGCCTGCGGACCAGGCGTCGAACGTCTGGCCGAAGAAGTAAGAGAACGGTTTCCCGACGCCCGCCAGGCGGTCGCCGCCAGTGACACCTTGACCGGCCCACGTGCCGCGGCTGACTTGGTGCGCAGCATCGAGGAGCATCATGTCGATTTGCTGATCGGGACCCAGATCGTCGCCAAGGGCCACCATTTTCCCATGCTGACCTTGGTTGGTGTGGTCGATGCGGATCTGGGGCTGGCTGGCGGCGACTTGAGGGCGGCGGAGCGCACCTATCAGCTTCTCTATCAGGTTGCGGGTCGGGCGGGGCGAGCCGAGCGCCCGGGCCGCGTGCTGGTGCAGACTTACATGCCCGAGAGCACCGTCATGCAGACCCTGGTATCGGGCGAACGCCAATCGTTCCTTGACGCCGAAGCAAAAGATCGCAGAAACGCCGGCATGCCGCCGTTCGGCCGCCTGGCGGCCGTCGTCGTTTCGGGCCGCGATGAGGACGCCGTCGATGAGGCGGCGCGGACTCTGGGCCGCGCCGCGCCCAGGACCAATGACATCCAGGTCCTGGGGCCGGCTCCGGCACCCTTGGCGCTGTTGCGTGGCCGGCACCGGCGTCGGCTGCTTCTCAAGGCCGGACGGGACGTCAACGTGCAAGCAGCCCTGCGCTCTTGGCTTGCGGCCGCTCGGGTACCGCGCAGCGTGCGCGTGCGTGTCGACGTCGATCCCTACAGCTTTCTTTGAGGCATCTTTGGCGTGACCTTAAGCCAATGCCCGACGAGGGTCGCCGGCTCGTTCTGGCGACTTCGCCTTTGGTATGCTGTGAGGCTTGGAAAACCGCCGTTTTCCGCTAATTACGGCGGCCAGGGCCGGGTTGCATGGCCCCACCGAGTATGCTAGACCACTGCCTCTTTTAGACCACCATGCGGTGGCGGAGAAACGAACTTTTTTGATGACATCGGGCGCTCAAGCGCTCTTTCATTTTTTCGGGACCCGTTCATCGGAAATTGGGTCGAGGGACTATCACAAGTGTCATCCAAAACCATAGGCGCGAGCGGACTGGCGGGACGATACGCCACAGCGCTTTTTGAATTGGCCGACGCCGACAAACTGCTCGACCGGGTGGTTGAGGACCTGGGCCATCTTGACGCTATGATCGGCGATTCGGACGATTTGTCCCGGTTGGTACGCTCGCCGGTGATCTCACGCGGTGATCAGACCCGTGCCATGACGGCGATCATGGAAAAGGCCGGTATGGAAGCGCTGACCCAGCGTTTCGTCGGCATGGTGGCGCGCAATCGCCGCCTGTTCGCGTTGTCCGACATGATCGCCGCCTTTCTCGCTCTGGTCGCGGCGCGCCGCGGAGAGGTTACAGCGGACGTTACTTCGGCCATTGAACTAACCGACGGCGAGCATGAGTCCTTGGTCACTGCCTTGAAAAAAGCGATGGGCACCAAGGTGGCGGTGACGGCCCACGTCGATGAGACGCTGCTCGGCGGTCTAATCGTCAAGGTTGGCTCACGCATGATCGACAGCTCACTCAGCACAAAACTGCAACAACTACGCCTTGCCATGAAGGGAATAGGGTGATGGAAATCCGCGCCGCGGAGATTTCGGCGATTCTGAAGGAACAGATCGCCAATTTCGGCACCGAGGCCGAGGTCGCCGAGGTTGGCCAGGTGCTATCTGTAGGCGACGGTATCGCTCGTGTCCATGGATTGGACAAGGTGCAGGCCGGCGAGATGGTGGAGTTTCCCGGTGGTATCCAGGGCATGGCATTGAATCTGGAAACCGACAACGTCGGTGTCGTGATCTTCGGCGACGACCGCGGCATAAAGGAAGGCGACACAGTCAAGCGTACCGGTTCCATCGTCGACGTGCCGGTGGGCAAGGGTATCCTGGGCCGGGTGATGGACGCGCTCGGAAATCCCATCGACGGCGCCGGAGCCATCGTCGCCGCCGAGCGTGGCCGGGTCGACGTCAAGGCGCCCGGAATCATCCCCAGGAAGTCGGTGAATGAGCCCATGCAGACGGGCATCAAGGCGATCGACAGCCTGATTCCTGTTGGCCGCGGCCAGCGCGAGCTCATCATCGGCGATCGCCAGACCGGCAAGACGGCCGTCATCATTGACACCATCCTCAACCAAAAGCGGATTAATGCCGAGGCCAAGGACGAATCGGAAAAGCTCTATTGTATCTACGTGGCCGTCGGACAGAAGCGCTCGACCGTTGCCCAGATCGTCAAGGTCTTGGAAGAGAACGGCGCCATGGAGTATTCCGCCGTCATTGCCGCCACCGCGTCGGAGCCCGCACCGATGCAGTTCCTGGCGCCCTACACCGGCTGCACCATGGGCGAGTACTTCCGCGACAACGGCATGCATGCGGTGATTTTCTACGACGATCTTTCGAAGCAGGCGGTCTCATATCGCCAAATGTCGCTGCTTCTGCGCCGGCCGCCGGGTCGCGAGGCCTATCCCGGCGACGTCTTCTACCTGCACTCGCGCCTGTTGGAGCGGGCCGCCAAGATGAACGAGGATCACGGCGGCGGATCGTTGACGGCCTTGCCGGTGGTCGAGACCCAGGCCAACGACGTCTCGGCTTATATCCCAACCAACGTCATCTCAATCACCGACGGCCAGATATTCCTTGAAACCGACCTCTTCTACCAAGGCATCCGCCCAGCGGTAAACGTCGGAATCTCGGTCAGCCGCGTCGGTTCGGCGGCCCAGGTGAAGGCGATGAAAAAGGTTGCCGGGAGCATTAAGTTGGAACTGGCGCAATATCGCGAGATGGCCGCCTTCGCCCAGTTTGCCTCCGACCTGGACGCCTCCACCCAGCAGCTGTTGGCGCGCGGTGCCCGTTTGACCGAGGTCCTCAAGCAAGATCAATTCGTCCCCTATCCGGTGGAAGAACAAGTCGTCGCTCTCTTTGCCGGAGTCAAAGGATTCCTGGACAAGGTAGAGGTCGCCGACGTCACCCGCTTCGAGGCCCAATTGCTGGCTGAGGTCCGCGAAAAGGAATCGGACCTGCTGGACGCCATCCGCCAGGAAAAGGACCTCTCCGAGGATTCGGAACAGAAATTGACCGCTTTCCTCGACGCTTTCGCACAGTCCTTCAGCTGAGGACGGGATTAGCGCCCCATGGCCAACCTGAAGGATCTGAGGGTCCGTATCGTCAGCGTCAAGTCGACGCAGAAGATCACTTCAGCTATGAAGATGGTGGCGGCGTCAAAGCTGCGCCGCGCGCAGGCCGCAGCCGAGGAGGCGCGCCCCTACGCCGGGCGCATGGAGCGCATGTTGGGGGCCTTAACCGCCAGCCTGCCGACCCTTGAAGGCGCCCCCAGGCTGCTGGCCGGAAGTGGCTCGGACGACAACCACCTGATCGTTGCCGTCACCGCCGATCGAGGACTGTGCGGCGGCTTCAACGGCAACATCGTGCGCGAGTGCCGCCAACTCATCAACGGCCTTGTCGCCGAGGGCAAAACGGTGAAGGTGCTGTGCGTCGGACGCAAGGGACGCGACGGACTGAAACGCGAGTTTGGCGATCTGATCATCGATACCCACGAGAATCTCATGCGCACCGGCGTCGCCTACGAGGACGCCCGCACCATCGCGGACAACCTGCGCACCATGTTCGACGATGGTGAATTCGATGTCTGCACGGTCATATTCAACCGCTTTAAGTCGGTCATCAGCCAAGAGGTCACGCCGCAGCGTGTGATCCCCTTCCCACTGCCCGAAGAAGAGGAAACGGAAGCGCCTGACGAACTCAAGGCGCTCTACATCCTGGAGCCCACGGACGACGAGATTTTGGATGAGCTGCTGCCGCGCAACCTGTCGGTTCAGGTATACCGGGCGCTGATCGAAAGCTATGCCTCGGAACAGGGCGCGCGCATGACCGCCATGGACAACGCCACCCGCAACGCAGGCGACATGATCGACAGCCTGACGCTGACCTATAACCGAACCCGCCAGGCCAATATCACGAGAGAACTGATCGAGATCATCTCCGGCGCCGAGGCGCTGTAGGAACCAACAACACCGAATTCTGCCATAGGAGCCCGAGAGCCATGGAGAAAAATACCGTCGGCACCGTCACACAGGTCATGGGCGCCGTCGTTGACGTGCAGTTCGAAGGCGATCTGCCGGCCATCCTCAACGCCCTTAATGTCGACAACCAAGGCCAGAAAGTGGTGCTTGAGGTGGCCCAGCATTTGGGCGAGTCGACGGTACGCACGGTCGCCATGGACATTACCGACGGCTTGGTCCGCGGCCAAGAAGTGGTGGACACCGGCGGTCCCATTACCGTGCCCGTGGGGCCCGAGACCTTGGGCCGCATCATCAACGTCATCGGCGAGCCGATCGACGATCTGGGTCCGCTCAAGACCAAGAAGCGCCTACCCATTCATCGCGCGGCGCCTGAGTTCATCGACCAGTCGACGGATACAGAAATCCTGGTCACCGGCATTAAAGTCATCGACTTGATCGAGCCTTATCCCAAGGGCGGCAAGGTGGGGCTGTTCGGCGGCGCCGGCGTCGGCAAGACCGTGATCATCATGGAGCTGATCAACAACATCGCCAAGGCGCACGGCGGCTATTCGGTGTTCGCCGGCGTTGGCGAGCGCACCCGCGAGGGCAACGACCTCTACCACGAGATGATCGATTCCGGCGTTATCCAGCTTGACGGCGCCGGTTCCAAGGCAGCCCTTGTCTACGGCCAGATGAACGAACCGCCCGGCGCCCGGGCACGGGTCGGCCTGTCGGGATTAACCTTGGCCGAATACTTCCGCGACGAAGAGGGCCAGGACGTTTTGCTATTCATCGATAACATTTTCCGCTTCACCCAGGCGGGGTCCGAGGTTTCGGCGCTCTTGGGGCGCAGTCCCTCGGCGGTCGGCTACCAGCCGACCCTGGCCACCGATATGGGCAATTTGCAGGAACGCATCACATCGACCCGCCAGGGCTCGATTACCTCGGTGCAAGCGATCTACGTGCCGGCCGACGACCTTACCGATCCGGCGCCGGCAACTTCGTTTGCCCATCTCGACGCGACCACGGTGCTCAGCCGCCAGATTGCCGAGCTTGGCATCTATCCGGCGGTCGATCCGTTGGACTCGACGTCGCGCGTTCTCGACCCCAGGATCGTCGGTGAAGAGCACTACACCGTCGCCCGCGAGGTGCAGCGCATCTTGCAGACCTACAAGTCTTTGCAAGACATCATTGCCATTCTGGGCATGGATGAGCTTAGCGAGGACGACAAGATGACCGTAGCCCGGGCGCGTAAGCTCCAGCGTTTCCTGAGCCAGCCCTTCTTCGTCGCCGAGGTCTTCACCGGATCGCCCGGCGTCTTGGTCAGCCTGGAAGACACCATCAAGGGCTTCAAGGGTATCTGTGAAGGCGAGTACGACCACCTGCCCGAGGCCGCTTTCTACATGGTGGGCACCATCGAAGAAGCAGTGGAAAAGGCCAAAAAGATGGCGGAGGAGGCGGCTTAGGCGCCGCGCAAGGGAAAGCCGACAATGGTCGACAAGGTACAACTCGAACTGGTCACGCCAAGCAAGTTATTGTTTGAGATGGAGACCGATATGGTCGTCGTGCCCGGCGGCGACGGTGACTTTGGCGTTCTTCCCGGCCATGCGCCGCTGTTGTCCACCCTCAGGCCCGGCACCATGGCGGTCTATGAGGGCGATAAGGTGTCCGAACGCGTGTTCGTCGCCGGCGGCTTTGCCGAGGTCGGGGACAACCGTTGCGTGGTGTTGGCCGAAGAGGCCGTGCCAGTCGCCGAGATCACCTCCGAGATGGTGACGGAACGCCTGAAGGAAGCGCAAGAGAAGGTGGCGGCGGCCGAGACGGACAAGGAAAAAGAAGACGCCGAACATGGTCTGAAGATCGCAGAGGCCATGGGGGCGGGACGGGAGGCAGGCGCATGAAGCTTTACCTGGTTCGCCACGGCGCCGCGACGCCGGTGGAAGAGAATCCAGAGCAGCCGTTGTCAGAAAAGGGGCGCCAGGACATTCAGCGCCTGGCCGTTTTCATGGCGCGGAGCGGCGTCCAAGTCGTCCGCGTCATCCACAGCGGCAAAAAACGCGCCCAGGACACCGCTGTCCTGCTGGCCGATGTCGTGGGGCCGGGAAAGGTGGTGGAGGAGGCCGAATCGGGTCTGGGACCAAACGAGTCGACCGATCTTCTGGCCACCGCCGCCGAAGCGCTGACCGAGGACACCATGATCGTTGGTCACCAGCCGTTTCTGGGACGCATGGTGGCGCGCCTGCTGGCTGGCGCCGAAGATGCCATCAGCGTCGCCTTCGAGCCGGGTACGGTGGCCTGTCTCGAGCGTTCCGACAACGGCGGCGGCTGGCACCTCGACTGGATGGCCGGACCGAAACTGCTGGGCCAGTAGACGGGGCGGGTTTTACTCCGCCGTCAGTTTTTTCATTCCAAACAATAGCGTCTGGTCGCCGCCCTGGCGGGTGTGGCTGAGAGGCCGGAATTTGCGTATCCACTTGATCATGGTTGGGTCCTTGAACCGGGCATAATAGGGCTCCATCCAGGCGAGCTTGGCGGCGTTCAGCGAGCCTCTCCACTGCTGTTTGTAGCCCGAGCGGGCGGCAAAGAACGACGGGTCGTCGAGGCCGGCAACGGTGCGCCTGATGAGCCTGTGCAGCGCACCTCCCTGTTCGGTGTAAAGGTCGAGGCCGTTCCGTGCCCCGGTTTCTGCAATCAGCACCAGGGGCGGGATGGAATAGAGGTGGTAGTGCAGCGCCTTGGAGCGCCGCACCATCTCCAGAGGCAAGGTTCCATCGTCTTCAATCTGGTCCATCGCGAAGCGGTAACGGCCCACCGACCAGTCAAACATTTCGTGGTCGTCGAGCGCCACGGCGGCGGCCATCACCGACCACGCGGCCCAGTAAAGGTGGTTGTTGCGCCCGCTCGACCTCTCGGTACCGGTGGAATATTCGGCCCGCACCGTCTGGGCGAGACGACGTATCCAGATTTCTACCCCCTTCTTGATGTCTTCGTCGAGGGTCGGCTCGCCCCGCACCTTGAGATAGGCGACGGCGATGACGCCAAGCCCCCACTTACGGACGAAACCACCCTGAGCCGACATTTTGCCTAGGATTGCCCGCGCCTGTCCCCAATCTTCGAGCCAGGCTAGGACGCATTTCGCCGCCGCCGCCTGGGGCGGGTTGCTGGCGATGTATTGGTCGCTCATTTTGGCAATTATCTTTTGAAAGTCGTTGAACGGCTTGGCGGCCTTCTTGTAGCGCCGCTCCGCCTCGGCATCGACGACCGACGATCCGCTATCGGCTTCATAGAAGCCGCCGATGGTAAGATCGTGCACCGGCGGTGGCACCACAGGGCAAGTGAAGGCCGTGGGTGCCGTGCCATGGCGGGCGCGGGCGGCGGCGACGTCAAAGGGCGGGTGCAGGGTATTGGCGATCGGCGGATCGGCGGCGCTTGTCACCTGGGACAACGTTACGAACCAGACCAGTCCCAAGGCATTGACGTGACGTTTATTCACGGTCCACGCCGGCGGTATTTTTTCTTCTTTTTCTTACCTTTTCCATGGCCGGGAAGGCCAGCGCGGGTGGCTGCGAGCGGTGCCACGCCGGGCTCGCCGAGGCCCAGTTCCATGGCTTCCAGGCGGCAGATTTCGTCGCGCAGACGGGCTGCTTCCTCAAACTCCAGTTCGGACGCCGCGGCCCGCATGTTCGTCTCCAGTTCCGCCAAATGGGTCTTGAGGTCGCGGCCGACCAGATGCTGGGCACCACCGACGCCGGTATCGACGCTGACGTAGTCGTGTTCGTAGACCGATTCGAGAACATCGGCGATGGACTTGCGCACACTTTCCGGCGTGATGCCGTTTTTGACGTTATAGGCGCTCTGCCTTTCGCGCCGCCGATTGGTCTCGCCGATGGCGTAATCCAAGGAATCGGTGATGCGGTCGGCATAGAGGATGACTCGGCCGTCGATATTGCGCGCGGCGCGCCCGATGGTTTGGACGAGGCTGGTTTTGGAGCGCAGGAATCCTTCTTTGTCGGCATCCAGGATGGCGACCAAGGCGCATTCCGGGATGTCGAGCCCCTCGCGCAGAAGGTTGATACCGATCAGCACGTCGAAGGCACCAAGACGAAGATCACGAATGATTTCAATACGCTCCAAGGTCTCTATGTCGGAATGCAGGTAGCGCACCCGGATGCCCGCCTCGTGCATGTATTCGGTCAGATCCTCGGCCATGCGCTTGGTCAGGGTCGTGACCAGAACCCGTTGAGCCAGCGCCGCGCATCCTTTGACCTCAGCCAGCAAGTCGTCGACCTGGGTTTCCACCGGACGCACGATGCACTCGGGGTCGATCAGACCCGTGGGGCGCACCACTTGTTCGATGAAGACGCCGGCGGCGCACTCCATCTCCCATGGCCCCGGGGTCGCCGAGACGTAGACGGTTTGGGGTCGCATGGCTTCCCATTCCTCAAACTTTAGCGGCCGGTTGTCAACGCAGCTGGGCAGACGGAAGCCGAATTCGGCGAGGGTCGACTTGCGGTTATAGTCACCCCGGTACATGCCCCCCAACTGGGGCACGGTGACGTGGCTTTCATCGACAATGAGAAGTGCGTTTTCGGGCAGGTATTCGAATAAGGTCGGCGGCGGCTGGCCCGGTTGGCGGCCGGTGAGGTAACGCGAGTAATTCTCGATGCCGCCGCAGTGGCCTGTCGTCTCCAACATTTCAAGATCAAAGGTGGTGCGTTCCTGGAGGCGCTGGGCCTCCAAGTACTTGCCTTGGGCGGTAAACTCGGCCACCCGCGCCTTCAACTCCGCCTTGATGCCGGGAAAGGCCTGCTGCAAGGTCGGGCGCGGTGTCACATAGTGACTGTTGGCGTAGACCGTAATCGACTCCAATGTCCCCGTCTTTTCACCGGTCAGGGGGTCGATCTCCCAGATCGCCTCGACCTCTTCGCCGAATAGTGACAGCCGCCAGGCGCGGTCCTCCAAGTGCGATGGGAAGATTTCGACCACATCGCCTTGAACGCGAAAGGCGCCGCGGACGAAGTGAACATCGTTGCGCCGGTATTGCAGTTCGACCAGACGCTTCAAAAGCGCGCTGCGCTCGACCCGACCGCCAACGGTGATCGTCGCCACCATATCGGCATAGGTCTCAACGGCGCCGATGCCGTAGATGCACGACACCGAGGCGACGATGACCACGTCGCCGCGCTCCATCAGCGCGCGCGTCGCGGCGTGGCGCATGCGGTCGATCTGCTCGTTGATGGAGGCATCTTTTTCGATGTAGGTGTCGGAACGCGGCACGTAGGCCTCGGGCTGGTAGTAGTCGTAATAGGATACGAAGTACTCGACCGCGTTGTCGGGAAAGAATGTCTTCATTTCGCCGTAGAGCTGGGCGGCAAGGGTTTTATTGGGGGCCAGAACGAGTGTCGGGCGCTGCAGGTGCTCGATGGCGTGCGCCATGGTAAAGGTCTTGCCCGATCCGGTGACGCCCAACAGCACCTGATCGCGCTCGCCCGCCTCTAGGCCTGCGACCAGGGCGGCAATCGCCTCGGGCTGGTCGCCGGCGGGGGCGAATTCGGAGACCAGCACCAGGCGCCGATCATCTTCGACCGGCGGGCGCTTCTGAGGCGTGAACAGAACCTGACCTGTCATAACCCGAATATATACGGTTGACGGCGGGATTAGGGAACCGGTTCCTGGGTGACCGCCTCCATGCGGCGATCCGGTCAGCCGGCTGGTGGCGGTGGTAATTAAGTAAGAGGCGAAACAATTGCCGAAACGAAGCGAATTTGTGGATTCCCGTGGTCCCAAAGGCGCGCTTGCGTTCGCCGGGGCGGAGTCGTAATTTTAGCCTAGCGCCGTTTCCGACGGCTACTGACTAAACCTCCGAGCAGAGGACGAATTGCCCATGTCATTCATCGCCTCTCGTCTGGGCCGCATCAAACCTTCGCCCACCATCGCTGTCACCCAGAAAGCCCGCGACCTCTCGGCCCAGGGCCGCGACGTCATCGGTCTGGGCGCCGGCGAACCCGACTTCGATACCCCTCAACACATCTGCGACGAAGCCAAGGCAGCCATGGACCGGGGAGATACCCGCTATACCCAGGTGGCCGGGACGCCGGCGCTGCGACAGGCCATTTGTGACAAGTTCAAGCGCGAGAACGGCCTCGACTACGGTCTTGACCAGATCACCGTCGGCTGCGGCGGCAAACACGTCATCTACAACGCCATCATGGCGTCGGTGGGGCCGGATGACGAGGTCATTATCCCCGCACCTTATTGGGTCAGCTACCCCGACATCACGCTCCTCGCCGAAGGGACGCCGGTGATCGTCGAGTGCCCCGCCGACGGCGGTTTTAAGCTCAAGCCCGAAGATCTGGAAAAGGCGATCACGCCGAAGACCAAGTGGCTGATCTTGAACTCTCCGTCAAATCCCTCGGGCGCCGCCTATTCTCAAGAAGAGATGAAGGCGGTGACCGACGTGTTGATCAAGCATCCTCATGTCTGGGTGATGACCGACGACATATACGAACACGTAGTTTACGACGACTTCGAGTTCGTCACTCCGGTCCAGGTGGAGCCACGCCTCTACGAGCGCACACTGACCCTGAACGGTGTTTCCAAGGCCTACTGCATGACCGGGTGGCGCCTTGGTTATGCCGGTGGACCGGTGAACCTTATCAATGCGATCAACAAGATCCAGTCGCAGAGCATCACCCACACGTCGTCGATCACCCAGGCGGCGACGGTGGCGGCGCTTAACGGCCCGCAGGACTTTATTGCCAAGCACAACGCGATCTTCAAGGAACGCCGCGATCTGGTGGTGTCCATGTTGAACCAGGCCGACGGGCTCAATTGTCCGTCCCCGGAAGGGGCCTTCTACGTCTATCCATCCTGCGCCGGGACCCTGGGCAAGACCACACCGGACGGCAAGACGCTGGAGAGCGACGAGGATTTTGTCACCTTCATGCTGGAGA
This sequence comes from Rhodospirillales bacterium, assembly GCA_030754885.1. Classification (GTDB taxonomy): domain Bacteria; phylum Pseudomonadota; class Alphaproteobacteria; order Rhodospirillales; family JASLLZ01; genus JASLLZ01. Next base: position 102,082 of record JASLZL010000097.1, read on the forward strand.
GCGAGGGCGTTGCCGCCGTTCAGGGCGCGGCTTTCGGGCTATCTCCCCATTTCCGCATATCCTACGCCACCTCGACCGAGTTGCTGGAGGAAGCTTGCTCGCGCATCCAGCGGGCCTGCGGGTCGTTGACTTAAGAATAACGTTCAAAGAGAAAAGAAACACCGGAGTCTAGGAGGAATCAGTGGCCGAGAAAAAACCTTCCACGCCGCGTTGCGCGGCTTTCGTTGGGTCGTATCTGAGCGGCAAGACAACGCTCTTGGAAAGCATCCTCCTCACCACCGGGGCGATTAACCGGAAAGGTAGCGTCACCGAGGGCAACTCCGTCGGTGATTCGGGTGCCGAATCCCGGGCCCGCCAAATGAGCACCGAAATGAACGTCGCCACTACCGAGTACCTGGGCGACGAATGGAGCTTCATCGATTGTCCGGGCAGCGTCGAGCTGGCCCAGGATTCGTTCAACGCCGCCATGGCTGCGGACATCACGGTGGTGGTCTGCGATCCTGATGCCGACAAGGTACTGGGCGTTGCGCCCATGTTGCGGTTCCTTGGCGCGCGCCAAATTCCGCACCTTATCTTCATCAACAAGATTGATACCGCCGAAGCCCCGGTGATGGACACCGTGGAATCCCTCAAGGGAGTGTCAAACCGGCCACTGTTGCTGCGCGAGATTCCCATTCGCGAAGGGGATCACGTCATCGGCCATGTGGAATTGGCGAGCGGGCGCGCTTTCAAATGGGAATTGGACAAGCAGTCCAATCCCATGGACATGCCCGACGGGATGCAAGAGCAATACGAGAGCGCCCGGGGCGAGATGCTGGAGATGCTGGCCGACTTCGACGATACTCTTCTCGAGCAATTGCTTGAAGATGCCGATCCATCCGCCGATGAGACCTATTCTAACCTGACAAAGGACGTGCAGCAGGGCCTCATCGTCCCGATCTTCTTCGGCTCGGCGGCGCATGACCACGGGGTGCGCCGCCTGCTCAAGGCCCTGCGTCACGAAACGCCGACCCATGAAGTGGTGGCGGAACGCCTTGGGGTCGACGCGGCAGGCGGTGAGCCCAGAGCCCAGGTTTTTAAAACCCTGCACGCCGCCCACACGGGCAAATTATCCCTGGCCCGCGTGCTCTCAGGCGAGATCGCCGATTCCAGCAACCTGAACGGTGACCGGGTCAGCGGAATCTTTCGCTTGCTGGGCAGCAAGCAAGATAAGCAGAACAAGGCCGTCGCCGGTACCGTGGTCGGGCTGGGGCGCATGGAAAATGTGGGCGCGGGCGAGCTGTTATCCCTGGCGGGCGACGTCAAGGCCAACGACTGGCCGGAGCCGCTGGCACCCCTTTATTCGCTCGCCATCCATGCCGAGCAGCGCTCCGACGAGGTGAAGCTGACCGGCGCCCTGGCGAAGTTGGTCGAGGAGGACTCGTCGCTCTCATTCGCCCCCAACTCGGATACGGGCGAACTGTTGATTTGGGGACTGGGGGACGTGCATTTGCAGATTGCCATCGATCGTCTGCGCAATCGCAACAATTTGGCAGTGGTTTCACATCGTCCCCAGGTGCCGTACAAGGAGACCATTCGCAAGACAGTCTCTCAGCACGCCCGTCACAAGAAACAAAGCGGCGGCCACGGCCAATTCGGCGATGTGCACCTGGACATCAAGCCGTTGCCCAGGGGATCGGGTTTCAACTTCGAGCAGAAGATTTCGGGCGGTGTCGTGCCCCGACAGTACATTCCCGCCGTCGAGCACGGCGTCAAGGATTACCTGAGCCGCGGGCCGCTCGGCTTCCATGTTGTCGACCTCTCGGTGACCCTCACCGACGGCCAACACCATGCGGTCGACAGTTCCGACATGGCGTTCAGGGCGGCGGGTCAGTTGGCCATGCGCGAGGGCATGCCCAAGTGCAATCCGGTGCTGCTGGAGCCCATCTTCCAGGCCACCATTTCGGTGCCCAACCAATTCACCTCACGTCTCCAACGCTTGGTCAGCGGCCGGCGCGGGCAGATCTTAGGCTTCGATGCCAAGGACGGATGGAAAGGATGGGACGAGGTGTCTGTCCAGATGCCCCAGTCCGAAATGCACGATTTGATCAACGAACTGCGCTCCATCACCCAGGGCGTCGGCACTTTCGACTGGAAATTCGATCATCTTCAGGAATTGGCCGGGAAAGAGGCCGATCAAGTGGTCGCGGCGCGAGCTGAAGCCCTGAAGTAAAAACGCGGGCTTTCGGGCTCACCACCTATACGGAAAGGGCAAGCCCCGCTACGAGGGGGAATGATCAGGCACGATTCCACGCCGGCGGAAAAGGCCCTAATAGGGCCCCATGATCAAGTTGGGCAACCACAGCGTCAACTGGGGAATGTAGGTGATCATGAACAGCACGATGACCAGCGGCACCATGAAGGGCAGGAACGCCATGGTTATGACCTCGAAAGGTTTCTTGGTGATACCCACCATGATGTAAATGCCGACCCCCATCGGCGGCGTCGCCAGGCCAAGCAACAGCGCGTAGACGATGATCAGGCCGAAGTGTACTCGGTCGATGCCGAATTGGTCGACGATGGGGATCAGGATTGGGATCAAGATCAACTTCGCCGGCACGCCTTCGACGACGCAGCCAATGGCAAGCAGGAAGAAGATCATGAGCAACAAGAAGACGTTTCTGTCCGTGGTGGTGAGCAGCACCGCCTCGGCCATCGCCTGGGGTATCTGCTCAATGGCCAAGAGCCAGCCCATGACGTGGGAGAATCCGACGATCATCATGATCATGGCGGTGACCTTCGTGGTGTCGGTCATCGCCTTGACCAGCTTCTGGATGTTGAGGCTCCGGTAAAAGGCGCCCAACAACAGCGAGTATGCGCAGGCCAGGACCCCCGCCTCGGTCGCCGTGGTATAGCCGGTGACGATGGCGCCGAGGATGATGCCGGGCGCAACCAGAGCCGCAACGCCGTCAATCGCGTGGCTTCCGATATCGCGCAACGAGGCCCGGGGTTCGCGCGGGAAGTCGTGGCGCGTCGCCAAATAACGGTTCCACAGCATCAGCGAGAGGCCGATCAGGATACCCGGGATGACGCCACCGAGGAAGAGCCGCCCGACCGACGTGTCGGCCAGGAAACCGTAAATCACCAGGGATATGGAGGGTGGAATGATGGGGCCGATGACGGCCGTCGCCACGGTCAGGGCGCCGGCGAACTCGACGGGGTAGCCGCGGTCCTTCATCGCCTTGACCTCGACCGTGCCAAGGCCGGCGATGTCGGCGACCGCGGAGCCCGAGATGCCGGCGAAGATCATTGAGGCGAGCACGTTGACCTGGGCCAGGCCGGCGCGGAAATGTCCCACCAGGAGGGTGGCGAAGTTGAATATCTTGTCGGTCATGCCGACGGCGTTCATCAGATTGCCGGCCATGATGAAGAACGGCACCGCCAGAAGTGACGCGTTATCAACCCCGTCGGCTACATGGCGCGGCAGGATGTAGAGCTCAGAGGTAAACCCTGCGGCAACCACGGTCGCCAGAACCGCCGTTCCCATCGCCATGATAATCGGCACCCGCATGACGAGGAGAAAGATGAAGCCAATAACGAGGATCCAGGTCATATTCGACGATGCGCCTAGCTATGGCCCGCGGAATGGGCGCTTTCCGGTTCGGGGTCGCCGCGCAACGCCTTCGCCGTGTCCAGCAAGGTGTTGATCAGGACTAAAATACAGGACAAGAAAAGCGGGAAGGTCTGCCACCAACGTGCAAGATCGACGATTTCGATGAGGTCGCCGGCCATCTGTCCCAGGGTCTGCGGTCCGTGCCACAGCATGATCGACATGAGGAATATGATGATTGCGTTGGCGAAGTAACGCGAGACCATGCGGCCCTTGTCACCGAAACGGTCGACGAAAAAGTCGACGGTGATGTCGCCGCCTCGGCGATAGATGACGAAGAAACCAAAAAAGACGGCCCACGAGAAGAAGAAGACGGTCCACGGGAATACCAGTTGGATTCCCTTGTCGAACACGGCGCGCGTGGTGATCTGCGCCATGTTGCCAACCAACATGATGACGAGACAGGAGTTTGCGAGCACAAGAAAAACGCGCTCGCAAACTCCCATCAGACGCTCAATGCGATCAATCAGCGTCTTTACTCCACTGACGAAAGTACAACCGTCCGTCAGCGTCTACGGGTCGCTTCGACAGCTTCCAAGAAGCCCTTGGGCAGCTGGCCTTTCTTAGCCCGCTCGGCGTAGAAAGACTTCATCTTCTCGCGGAACGGGCCCGTGTCCATGGAATCGGAATAGGTGACGCCCTTGGCTTGAAGCCGCTTGATCGACTCCATGGTGTCGGCGTCGAGGAGCCCTTGTTCGTAATAAGAAGCCCCGGCGTGCGCCGCATCGACGGCGTCGCGTAGTTCGGCCGACAAACCATTATAGGCCTTGAGGTTGGTCAGGTAGCCGACGCTTTGCTCGTACTCGCGGTGCGAAGTGATATTGGGCGCCGGCTCATAGAACTTCATCGACTCGACCATGGCGGCCGGGCTGTTGACTGCCTCGACGAGGCCGCGGCCGAGCGAGGTGTAAACCTCTGTCCAACCGAGGACACGTACCTCGGCGCCAAGGTGCGTCCAGGCGTCAACGGCGAGCTGGTCTTTATGCATCCGGAGCTTGATGTTCTGAACGTCGGCCAGCGAGCCGATTTTTTTCTTCGACACCATGACCCGCCAAGAGCCGCGCGGGAAGGCGACGTATTCGCCCATCAGGGTGATGCCGCCCTTCTTCTCGACGTTGGCAACCCAGCCCTTGACGAGCTTGGTCTTCATGAAACGATACCAGTGGGCGCGGTCGTCGTACAAGAATGGCGCGCTGATGTACTTCAAGGCCGGTTCCCACTTCGCCATGTATGTGGCGGTCGTGTTGTAGATGTGGACGGTGCCGGCTTGAAGCTGGTCCAACACGGCGCCTTTTTTGCCCAACTGCTCTGAGGGGTAGACCTTCATTTCCATCTTGCCATTCGACAACTCCCCGACAAGATCGGAGAATTTGCCATGACCGCGGCCCTCGAGACTATAGGCCGGCTGTTCCGTGGCTTGGCGCCAGACCACATCGGCGGCCGATGACGCGGTCGTAAAACCCATGACCAAAACCGCCGCAAAGGCGGTGAGGCCGGTCCCATATTTATATTTGGACATCATTACCCTAGATCCTCCTTGTTATGGTTCGTCTATCGTGGATTTTTTTTGTTCAAGGTCCTGTATATGCCCCAATCACATAGGACGGTCAACAGCCAATGCCGAATGGCTTGGGCCGGCGCGTTCAGACGTTCTGTGGGATGAAGCGACTACCGTGGCGCAATCGTTCACGGTAGGATCGCTGCCCGACGAGGTTTGTTTTTTGGGAAAATTAATTGAGGGGGAACATAAACATGACTAAGAGCCCGACGCGCATCATTGCCGAAAAGATCGTCGAAACCGGGATCGATGATGCCCCCGCCGAGGCGGTCCGTGTCGCCAAGGACCTATTCTTCGACACCGTAACCTGCATGCTGGCCGGCGCCGCCGATCACGGCTCGCGGCTCGTTCAGGAGTACGCCGTCGCCTCCGGTCCCGGCGACGTGACCATTGCCGGCACCGACCTTACGGCCTCGACTTTCATGGCGGCGATGTGCACCGGCACGGCGGCGGCGATCCTGGATTGGGACGACAACAGCTGGCGGGTCATCGGCCACCCGAGCGGCATCCTGGTGCCGGCGGCCCTGGCGCTGGGCGAAGAACTCGGCGCCAGCGGACGCGCGGTGCTCGAGGCCTACATAATCGGCCACGAGACCATCGGCGAGGTCTCCATGGGCACCGGCATGTCCGCTCCGGCCTTCGTGCACGGGCGCCACAACACGGGAACCTTCGGCATTTTCGGGGCGACCGCCGTGGCGGCCAAGCTTCTCGCCCTCAACGTCGAACAGGTCCAGGTCGCGTTCGGCATCGCGGGCTCCTGTTCAGCCGCCTTGCGCTGCGCTTTCGGCACCGAAACCATCGGTTTGCACTCAGGCCAAGCGGCGGCCAACGGAATTATGAGCGCGCGCCTGGCCGCCACGGGGTTCACGGCGCAGACCGACGTTCTGGAGCGCAAGTACGGTTTCGCCGACGTCTTCCTGCCGGGCGGCGGCTACGACCTGTCGCAAACCGGCAAGAGCTGGGCCAACCCGTGGGACCTCTTGGATCCGATCGAAGGGCCGGGGATCAAGCTTTTCCCCGGCGCGACGACGCTTTTCTGCGCCGGCGAATGCGCCATGGAGATCGCCAATCACCACGACGTCAAGCCCGACGAAATCGAGCGCATCGAATGGCGCCACACTGCCAAGATGCCGATGATCATGGGGGCCGGCAGCTACGGAGTGCCGGAGACCACCAAGCAGGCGGGGTTCAGTATCCCGTGGTCGATCACCAACGGTCTTGTCGACGGGCATATCGGGCTGGCATCGTTCGAGGAGGAGAGTCTCGAAGACCCGGTGAAGCGGGCGCTGTGCGCCAAGGTCGAACTGTCGATCCATCCCGACCTCAAGACCATCCCCGATCAGCGTCAAAACGTCGCCGGCGAGCTTGTCGTCCACCTCAAGGACGGCAGCCGTCATGCGCACATGCGGCGTGTTCCCAGGACCTATCCGGGCGGTGAGCCGTTAACCCGCGAGCAGCTGGTCGGCAAATACCGGGAAGGCGCTATCCGGGTGCTTGACGAGGAGCGGATGGAAGCGCTGATACCGGTCCTCGACGACTTCGATTCGCTGCCCGACATTTCGGCATTGACCAAGATGCTGCGCACCGACGCCTGAGAGGATTCAGGCATCGCGCGCCTGTTTTTCGCGGTAGGCGATATAAAGGCTGGAGCCGAAGATGAGGCTGCCGCCGAGCCAGGTCCAAAGATCGGGTATCTCGGTGAACACCAGATACCCCAGGACCATGGCCCAGACCAGCTTGGTGTAATCGAGGGGCAAGATGGCCGTCACGTCGGCTTCCTTGCACGCCTGGGCGAGGGTAAAGTGAGCGAGGCTACCGAGAGTGCCCATGAGGACCAGCCACGCGAGCTGTTCGAGCGTCGGCGTTTGCCAATAGAAGAGCGCCGCGACAAAGGTTAGAGGCGTGGTGAACAAAGCCTGGTAGAGGGTGATGGTGAGGCTCGATTCGGTGCGCGCCAGGACTTTCACCAAAATCATCGTCAGGGCGATGGCAACCGAGCCGAACAGGGCGACCACGGCGCCTGTGTCGACCTCTCCCATGCCGGGCCGGATGATGATCCAGGTTCCCGCGAAGCCGATCAACAGGGCTGCTATGCGTTGCGCCCGTATGGCTTCGCCGAGAAAAAGCAGGGCCGCCACGGCGACAAAAAGAGGCGCCGAAAACTGTACCGCCGCCACCTTGGCAAGGGGGGCGAGGCCGAGGGCGAGAAAGGAGAGCAGCGCCTGGGTCGTTTGAACGCCGCCGCGCAGCGCATGCAGACCAAGACGGCGGGTGCGAAGCGGCGCCAACCCATGGCGCAGGAAGACCGGTGCCAGCACAAGAAACCCGAAGAGAAAGCGGAAAAAGGCAATCTCGAAGGGATGCATCTCGCTGGCCAGATAGCGGATACAACCATGCAGGGCGGCGAAGGCAAGAGTCGAGACGAGCATGTAGCCCATGCCCCGAATCGTGCTCGGAACCTTAAGCCCCCCGGCCTCCGACGATATAAGCGGCCGTCTCACGGACGCCCGTCCGCCCTCAGGTATAGACGAAGGGTTTCATCTTCACCGGCTCTGCCAGGACCATGTCGCAGACGTCCGCCAAGGTGGCGCCGACGGGCTCGATGCCCCGCGATTTGCAAGCGTCCGTCATCGCCTTCAGCGCCGCGCAAAGGTTCTTGCACACCCGATCGTCGGGGTTGGTGAAGTCGTTGTCGTTGTGGGTGATGGTGCTGAGGGTCGGGACCGAGGGGTCGCGGGCGATCAACTGCTCGACGATGTTGTCGGCGGTCCGCTTGTAAAAGTCCGCATCGGCGTCGCTCCAGTCCGGGCGCATGTCCCGATAGCTGGAAACGGTGTTCTCGTCCGGCGAGGAAGCAGCCGATTCGTCCGCCTTCTGCCAGTTGCTGCCGCTGGTCACTGTGCGTTGTGAAAAATCAACCGCGACCGGCATGTTCGCGAATTCCAGGTCGCCGACAATCTGGCGGAAAATCGCGTGGGGCCGGTGCGGGTCGGGTTCGGCACCGGTCCAGATGGCGTTCATGCGCGGCCATATGCGTCCCGGAATGGAACACGACCCGCCACGGAAGCCGAGGTCGACCAGCACCTTGTACATGTTGTCGTTGGCGGAAAAGGTGCCGGGCCGGAAATAGAGCGGCCGACGGCCCATGCCGCCTTGCCACATCGAGATGCACTCGGAGAGGGCGGCCCGCGTGTCAGCCTCCGAAAGCCCGCCGAAGTGGGCCTTGTACTTGCCGTCGCGGAACTTCCATGGATGCAGGTGCAGGCCGTCGACGCAATGCCCTTTCTCACCCAGTTCGAGGAACAGGTCGGCCTGGACCTCGGTCACTTCGGGATGGATGAAGGAGGTGACGGGGTATCCGAACTCGCCGGCGCGATCCGCATAGCCGCGAATGAATTTTTCGCTGTCTTCCCAGTTGTCGGGTCCGGTGGCGGTGGGATGGGTGCCGGGGGTCGGCGGCTCGACATCCATGGTGACGACGATGTAGATCTTGTCCACGGTTGGTTCCCTCCTTCATGTGGTGTTACCGGAAACTTACTACCATCGGCGCCTCCTCGTCGATGGTGGCTTGGTTGGCGCGCCTTGACAGGGTGCCGAAAATCGGCGAAGCGTCGCCGGCGATTGAAATCCGAGGACCGATATGGCCGGCCGCATTGGAATCGACACCGGTGGCACCCACACCGACCTGGTATACGTCGATGACGCAGGCGTTGGTTTTCACACTCTTAAGGTTCCAACGACGCCGGACGACCTGAGTCGGGGCGTCCTCGACGGTCTCGGAACCATTCTTGATGAGGCCGGTTCCACGGCCGCGGCCATTACCCGGTTCGTCTATGGCAGCACCTTGGTGACAAACCTAATTATCGAGGGCGGCGACGTTGCCGTCGGCCTTCTGACCACCGAAGGTTTCCGCGATGTGATCGAAATCGGCCGCGCGTCGCGCAAGCTCAACATTTACGATATCCATTGGCGTCCCCCGGTGCCCCTGGTTCCGCGTCACTTGCGCCTCGACGTGAGTGAGCGTATCGATCATAAGGGCGGTATTGTCACCCCCCTTAATGAAGAGGCGGCCCGCGTAGCGCTAAGGCATTTGCGCGACGCCGGGGTGGAAAGCATCGCTATCTGCTTCCTCAACGCCTATGCCAATCCTGTACATGAACAACGGATGGCGGCGTTGGCGGCCGAGGAATGTCCAGACGTCGAGATTTCGCTGTCGTCGGATGTGGTGCGGGAATTCCGCGAGTACGAAAGGATGAGCACCACGGCGGTCAACGCCTATGTCGCCGGACCCCTGAAGCGTCACCTTGACGACCTGGCGGCCAACGTTTCCAACGAAGGCGTGCCGGCGACGCCGGCGATAATGCGCTCCAACGGCGGCGTCATGACCTTCGCGGCGGCCAAGCGCCTGCCTGTCGCCCTCACGCATTCCGGCCCCATGGGCGGCATCGTTGGCGGCACGGCCATCGCCGCCGCCTGCGGCATCGACGACATCATCACCCTCGACATGGGGGGGACAAGCGCCGACGTGTCCCTGGTTGCCGGTGGCCAACCCGTGTTGACGACGCGCGGCAAGCTGGGCCACTTCCCGGTTCTCCTGCCCATGCTCGACCTGGTCACCATCGGCGCCGGCGGCGGGTCCATCGCCTGGGTCGACGAGGGCGGGGCGATGAGGGTTGGTCCGCGCAGCGCCGGCTCCGTCCCCGGCCCGGCGTGCTACAGCCAAGGAGGCACCGAGCCGGCCCTGACCGATGCCAACCTGCTGGCCGGCCGCCTCAACGCCGATTACTTCCTGGCCGGCAAGCGTGGCCTCAGCCTTGAGAAGTCGGAGGCGGCGATTCGCGAACGCGTTGCAGAGCCGGTCGGCATTTCGCTTGGCGAAGCGACGATGGGTATCATGGCGATCGCCGAATCTCATATGGTCAACGCCATCAAGCTGATCTCGGTCGAGCGTGGCCTCGATCCGCGCGACTTCACCTTGGTCGCTTTTGGGGGCTGCGGTCCCCTGCACGCGGCGCGCTTGGCCGAGGAGTTGGCCATCTCCCGGGTTCTTATTCCGGCGGCGCCGGGCAATGTCTCGGCGATGGGGATGCTGGCGGCGGACATCCGCCACGACCTGGTGCGGACCCATGTCAGGAAATTGCAGACGGTTGATCCCGTGGCGTTGGCGGCGGAATTCGAGGAACTCCTGGCCCAGGGCGCCGGGGTGCTCAACGACGAGGGCATAGAGGGGGCCCAGCGACGGATGATGCCGGCGGTCGACCTGCGCTATCAGGGCCAGAACTATGAGCTCACCTTGGCGCTTCCCGGGCATCAAGGCGAGTCCCTGGCCCTTGCCGACTTGACAGATCGCTTTCATGCCGAACACCGGCGGGTTTATGGCTATGACCTGCCGGGTCGGGGCATCCAACTGGTTAACCTGCGTCTCACCGCATTCGGCGCCATGCCGGCCATGGGCTGGCCCCGCTATGCCGCCGGCCAGCCGGGTGGCCCGGTCGCCCAGCGGCAGGTTCTGATCGCCGACGGGGATGCCGCCGACGTTCCCGTCTATCGGGTCGACGATTTGTGTCCCGATCAGGAAATCGCCGGGCCGGCCGTCGTTGAATATGCGGGATCGACCCTTTTCGTCCCCGGCTCCTGGACGGCGACCATTGACGACAAGCGTAACGCCCTTCTGGTGAACGGCGACGGAGGGGCGCCGTGACCAAGGAGCGCCGTTCGCCCGACATCGATCCGGTCACCCTGGAGATCGTCCGCAACGCGCTGACCTCGGTCGCCGAACGCATAACGACGCGCATGATCCGTTCGGCCAATTCGTTCATCGTCAAGGAGATGGAGGACTGCTCGGCGGCGCTCTTCGACGGCGCCGGACGCCTGCTTGCCGAATCGGCCAACATCCCCGTTCACCTGAGCTGCGTCGGGGTCTGTCTGAGGACGATCCTCGATCACTACATCCCGGCCCAGGACTGGCGTCCGGGCGATGTCGTGCTGACCAACGACCCTTATGCCGGCGAGGGTTCCATGGCGACCGCTCATACCAACGACTTGGTGGTCTTCCATCCGGTCTTCCGGGACGGCCGGCTGGTCGCGTTTTCGGGCCTCATGGTCCATCACCTGGACATCGGCGCCATGTGGATGGGGACCCGGGGCTGGGGCGTCGAAATTTACCAAGAAGGGTTCCGCGTTCCACCCTTGAAGTTGGTCGAGGAAGGCCGCCTGGATCAAAAGGTACTCGCCTTTATGCTCAACAATACGCGGGTGCCCGAAACCCTGGAAAACGATCTGATTTCCCAATTGTCCAGCGTCCAGGCGGCGGGCGACGACCTGGGTGAGTTGTTCCGGCGTTATGGCGCTGACGTATTAGCGGGCTGTTTCGACGCCCTTATAGACTATTCCGAACGGCGGACCCGGGCCGCAATCAAGGCGATACCGGACGGTATCTATAGCCACCAAGAGCCGTTGCTCGACGACGGCGTCAAGGGCGGGCCCTATTGGCTGCGCTTGAAGATCACCAAGAAAGGCGGCGACATCACCTTCGACTTCACCGGCACCGATGCTCAAATTGAAGGTCCCATCAACGCGCCCCTGGCCACGACTTGGGCCGCGATCTACTACGTCATGCGTTGCATCACCGATCCCTCAATCCCCAGTAACGAGGGCTGCAAACGGGCAATCCACGCCGTGGCGCCGCCGGGGACTCTGGTCAACGCCCGCAAGCCGGCCGCGGTTTATCAGCGCATGATCGTCTGCCATAGCCTGGTCGACCTTGCCATGGGCGCTCTTGGTGACGCCGTGCCGGCACGGGTCATGGCCGATTCCTGCGGCTGCGGATACAACTACACCATCGTCACCCACCCCGACCGCAAGCACCAGGTCATGTTCGGCGAGGTAGTGCCGGGTGGCATCGGGGCGACGACCGGTGCCGACGGCATCAACGTCATGTCGTGCCACGTCACCAATTGCCCGGTGCCGCCGATCGAGGCGACCGAGATCGAAGCCCCGGTGATCTATCTCAAGCGAGCGCTACGCGAGGATACGGGTGGTGCCGGGCGGTGGCGCGGCGGCGTTGGCCAAGTGCTCGCTTATAAGGTTCTGGGCGAGGCGCCGCGCCTTTACCATACGTCGCAGAAATCCCACTCCCTGCCCCAAGGCATGCAGGGCGGCCTGGCGGGGGATGGCGGGCGCTGGGTGATCAACGAGGGTACGCCTGACGAACGGGTGCTGGAATTTGCGACCGGCGACTTAGAGCCTTATGGCGCGGGCGATACCGTTACCCACCACACCCCGGCCGGCGGTGGTTACGGCCCGCCCCACGACCGCGAGCCGTGGCGGGTGCAGGCCGACGTCCGCGCCGGTCTGGTGTCGCTTGAGACCGCCGAGATGGTCTACGGCATCCGCCTGGATCCGAAGTCATTGGAGATCGCCGCCATCGAGCGCGGTACCGGCGAGGACGGCGATTGAGAGAGAGGGTGATGGTGATCCTGGCCGCGCCCCTATAATTAAGGAATGGATCGGTTTGCTGGCGGCTTGCTTCAATCGTGCTTGTGATGGCGCCTGCATCACGTTAGTACCTATCCGCGATCCCTTCTATTGTTATCGGCAGAAATTCGTCCAAAGGAGGACGTAATGACAACGGAACAATTGGTCGTTGGGTTCGGCGAAAGGCGCTATCGACTCCACAGGCCCTGGGGGACCATGCCGGACCAGGTGAAACTGGCTGGCCTGAGCAAGGGGGCGGTGGATTCCGAGGGCTGTCTCTATATCTGTCAGCGGACCAACCCACCGATCATTGTCCTCGATCCTAACGGCAAGTTCCTGCGCTCGTTCGGCGACGGCATGATCGTGGATTCCCACGGCATTTTCATCACCGATGACGATCGTGTCCTCGTCGTCGATCGCGACGGCCACCAGGTGATTGGCTTCGACAAGCAGGGAAAACCGTTGTTCACCCTGGGTGACCGCGAGCATCCCAAGTACCAGGCACCGTTCAATCATCCCACCGACATCGCGGTGGGATCCAACGGCACCATGTACGTATCGGATGGCTACGGCAACAGTTGTGTCCACCAATTCTCAGCCGACGGCGACCTGATCCGCAGTTGGGGTGGCCTGGGAAGAGGTCCCGGCGAATTCATGGTGCCCCACGGCATCGGGGTGTTGCCTGACGGGCGCGTGATCGTTAGCGACCGCGAAAACAACCGCATCCAGGTTTTCGACAGCGAAGGCAGTTACCTGACTGAGTGGGGCAATTTCCACAAGCCCATGGATATCTTCGTGGACCATGACCTGGTTTACGTTTCCGATCAGATTCCGCGGGTGACCGCACTCAGGCACGACGGTACCATTGTCGGCACCTGCAAGCCGGTCCCCGTTCGGCCGCACGGGGTGCGCGGCGATAAAGACGGCAACATCTATTTTATCGAAGCGACCACCTCAACGATCACGAAGATCGTTCCCATCCCCTAGCGCCTGACTAGAAGAATGCGCGGCGCGCCGTCGACCATGTGATTCAAGATTTTTTGCGCAATGGACCTGAAAAACGGTCTTCTCAAGTTCAACGTCAATCGTGATATCTTCACGCATGGACGGGTCACATTTCCCGTGGTTCATGCACTGCCATTTTGATACCTAGACGCTTTCGGGTGGAGCCGTCCTCCGCACCAGAACCGGACTTCCATGGAACGCAACTGATTTTACGAACTCGGTCAATTTACTAAGATCGGGCTATGGTACGGCTGCGGAACCAATTTATTGGCGCTGTGCATTTTGGGTATGATCGCTATGAACATGAAATGTATTTGGATGATACTGGCTAAAATTTCGGGTGAAAGTGGCGACGGATGTTCGGCCGTCTCCACTTGCTGTGGGTATAGCGAATCCTGCCAGTTGCTTTCCCTGCCGTTCGCCGGGCAATGATGACCGATCTTAACACCATCACCATCGCCGAGGCGGCGCGCCTGATTGAAGCCAAGGAACTATCGCCCGTCGAGTTGACCGAGGCCAAGCTCGCCCTCATCGAGGGTCTGGACGCGCAGCTCAATTCCTTCGTCACCCTGACGGCGGAGGCGGCGCTGGAAAAGGCACGGGCGGCGGCGGCCGAGATCGCCGGCGGCACTTACCGGGGACCGCTCCACGGCATTTCCTTCGGCCTCAAGGACGTCTACAACACCGCCGGCATCCCGACGACGGCTCAATCGAGGATTCTCATCGACCATGTCCCCGACCGGGACGCCACGACCACTGCGATGCTGTACGCCGCCGGCGGCGTGCTGATGGGCAAGCTGGCAACCCACGAGTTCGCCCACGGCGGACCGTCCTTCGACCTTCCCTGGCCGCCGGCCCGCAACCCTTGGAACACGGAGCATTTCGCCGGCGGCTCATCAAGTGGATCGGCATCGGCGGTGACGGCGGGACTGGTGCTAGGCGCTCTCGGCTCGGACACTGGTGGCTCGGTGCGCATCCCGGCGGCGCTGACCGGCATCGTTGGACTGAAGCCGACCAACGGCCTGGTCAGCCGCCATGGCGTTGTTCCCCACTCATTCACCTTCGACACTTGCGGCCCCATGGCGTGGACGGTCGAGGACTGTGCCATCTTATTGCAGGCCATTGCCGGCTACGACGCTCGCGATGCGTCGAGCGTCGAGCACCCCATACCCGACTACCGCGCCGCGTTGACCGGCGACATCCGGGGGCTGCGCCTTGGCGTGCTGCGTCATTTCTGGACCGACGACGCCGATGCGGAGACGGCAGCGGCCATGGAGGCGGCGCTTGACGTGCTCGCCGGCCTCGGCGCCATCGTCGAAGAGACGCGCATCCGCCCGCCCCAGGATTATTTCGACGTCAAGATTGTCATTGGCAAATCCGAACTTTACGCCACCCAAGAGATGGACCTTCGCACCCGTCCCGGCGATTTCGGCGTCGATTTTCTGTCCCGCACCATCCCGGCGTGCCTATACCGCGCCGTCGATTATATCCAGGCGCAACGCCAGCAGCGGCGCATCATTTCCGAAATGCGCCCGGTCTATGCCAAGTACGACGCCTTGGTAACGGTGGGGACCCTTGCCCCGGCAATCCGCCTCGACGCCCATAGGGTAGGAGAACCGTGGGAGACGCCCAACGTGACAACGCCGTTCAACGTTACCGGCGGTCCGGCCCTGGTTGTGTGCAATGGCTACAGTGCCACCGGCTTGCCGCTCAGCCTGCAGATCGCCGGCCGGCCTTTCGACGAGGTAACGGTGCTTCGCATTGGCGACGCCTATGAGCGCGCCACCGAATGGCACACGCGGCGTCCCCATCTAACCCAGGGCGCATCCAAAGTTCCGGTGACGCAGGTCGAGGCCCCGACGACGGCCCCTGACCTTGACGCCGAGACAGTGGATATTGTCGAGGCGTGCATCATGCGCGCCGGCCTTACCCTTGATGATGGGCAACGCGCCCGGCTTTACGCGGCGGCGCCCCACGCCTTGGCCATGGGCCGGCGGCTGCGCGGTCCGCGCCCGTGGGACGAGGCGCCGGCCAACGTCTTCAGATTTCCGAGGCGGGTCTGATTCTTTCGCAGTTTTGGTGCGCTCAAAGTATAATGAGCCCTTGTTTCACCTCGTTAGGGAGTGCTGATAAACGGGCGCGAAATTGTTAGCCCACCGGCATCATCGACACCATTCACTGAGGCTCGTTCGCTAGCGGGACGCTGGGTTCGGTCTGTCCCAACAAAAAAGAACCGCACCCGGCGGTGAAGCGCGGCCCAGGGGGGCATGGAAAGGGGAAACGTCATGGACGTGACGGCGCGCCTCGCGGCCTTTGCTGCGGACCTTACTTACGATTCCTTGTCATCCGAGATACAGGAACGAGCCAAGATGTTCATCCTGGATGCGGCCGGTGTCATGTTGGGCGGCGTCGCCTTGCACGAGGCCAATGGGGATAAGCACCTCTCGCAATTTATGGAGGACATGGGGCCGCCGGGCGAGGCTAGTATCGTTGGCTACCAACAGCGCACGACCCCTATGCTGGCCGCATTTGCCAATGGTAATCTTTCGCAGACCTTGGATTGCCAGGATACGTCGCTGACGGGCAAGATTCACACGGGCTCGGCGGTCATTCCAACCGTCCTCGCCATGGGCGAATCGCTGGGTGCATCGGGGCGCAAGGTCATTGCGGCTACCATTGCCGGCTATGAAGTGGCGGCGCGCATTGCACTGGGCATTCAACCGGACCACTGGTTTAGCGGCTTTCAGGCGACCGGCACGATGGGAACCATCGGCTCAGCCGTCACCACCGCCAATTTCCTCGAACTGGACGGGGAGCGCATGGCGACGGCCATCGGCATGGCCGGCTCGATCCTGCCGTTGAGCAACGGTGACGCCAGTTTCAAGGGCTACACGGCGAAGACCGTACACGGCGGGCACGCGGCGATGGTGGGTCTCGAGGCGGCTTACCTTGCCCGCTCCGGCTTTACCGCCGGCCCCCTGGAGGGGGAACAGCCGCGCCGCCACGCGTTCCTCTATCTGATGAGCAACGGTGAACCGGACCTGGACGTGATCGTGGCCGACCTTGGGGAGAATTGGAATTGTGTCGATAGCGCCTTCAAACCCTACCCCGTCGGCATTGTTATCATCGGTCCCGTCGAGATCGCGCTCAGTCTGATGATGGAGCACGCGATAGTGGTCGAGCAGATCGAGAAGCTGGAGATTTCCACCTACAAGGAAGCCTTTCACTTCACGGGAAAGATCGAAACGACCCCGGAAAGTTCGGAGATAGAATGCTTCCTATCGTTAAAGTTCTGTGTCGCGGTTGCCCTCATGGACGGAGAGATGACGTGGCGCCAGCGCCTCGACAAACGGCTCCGCGATCCGGCAACCCACGAGCTGGCGGCACGGATCCACATCACCGAAGACCCCGAAATGAGCAAGAATTATCCTGCCGAGTGGCCGTCGCAATTGGATATCCACCTGCGCAATGGCGAGGTGGTTTCGCAACGCCTCGATCAGGTCAAGTGGTCGCCGCGCCGCCCCGCGGCTTGGGATGAACTTGCGGACAAGTTCATCGGCATGGGAGAGTTGGTGATCGGTAAGGATCGCGCGCAGAAAGCTGTCGATTGGATAGCGCAATTGGAGAAAGCCGACAGTCTTGCACCTCTTCTCGACCTGCTCCGCCGTTAGAGTCCTCCGCCGCTAAAAGGAGCGCCGGCTTCTGGACGGGGTTACGATTAGGCCACACCCAGGTCATCGACGTGTTGCGCGGCGCCGATACTCAGAAATTTCGGGCCACGAGCCATAATCGCCAGCCGACCCATCGCCTCGGCCGCGACATCGAGAAAGAAGCACGTCGTCGATATTCCGTCAGACTTCACAGGTGCTCTGTGTCCTCCGCCGGCGCTGCTGCCAATAGGGGCAGCGCCGGAAGATCGGCGTAATTTTCCAGCCACCATTGGGCAATATCGATGCGCCGAGCGAACCATACTTGGGGAAAACTCTTTGCGTAGCGAATGAACGACGCGACGGCACCGGCTCGTGACGGTCTCCCGCTTTGTCGCGCGTGCAGTCCAATGGACATCATCTTTGGATGCGACTTACCCTCTTCGTAAAGATAATCGAAGGCGTCCTTCAACGTTTCAAGAAATCCTGACCATCGGAGTGTCCCGGGTGATGCCAAAATTTCATATCGTTGGTATCCAAGCTGTAGGGGACCACGAGCCACTTTTTCCCACTATCCCTAACGAAGTACGGCAGATCATCACATAAGGAGTCGCTATCGTAGAGAAAGCCGCCCTCTTCTATTAAAAGTCCTCTGGTATGTTCATTGTGACTTGAGCTGTGCCACCCTAGGGGACGCTCCCCGGTTGTTTCGCGGATGATCTCGACAGCTTTACTAATATGCTCTCTTTGCTGATCGCAACTGAGAGCCCTCAACGCTCCCCACACATAACCATGGCTCTGTGGTTCGTGGCCACGGGCCGTTATTTGTGCAGCGACAATCGGATTATGCTCAAGCGCACGGGCACATATTGAAAACGTTGCCTTAACTTCGAGCTCATCAAACATTTTCAGGAATCGC
>JASLZL010000098.1 GCA_030754885.1 Rhodospirillales bacterium
TTTCCTCAAAAACCTCAGTGCAGCCTTTCGATCACGCTTCTTTGTAACGAATGATTCAAGAACTTCGCCCTCGTGATCGACGGCTCGCCAGAGATAGTGGGTTTCGCCGTTGATCCGCACGAAAACCTCGTCTAGATGCCATCTCCACTGAGGTGAACTCCGCAAAGATGCTGAATTATGTCCCTCACGCCAGTCGAGTTTATCAAAGCTCCCTCATTACTAGAATTGTTTTTTAATAATTCTCTGAAACGGCTTCTATATCATTGAAAGTGTTCCTATTCGGCGCAAATATTTAAGCCATGCATTGACCATCATGCGAGTGTCGGCAATGTTCGCAGCCCGTCAATCGGATGCGGAATTTCCTGGAACAAGGCATGCAGCACGGCAACAGCCGCCATCGAAAGTGTAACGTATCCCTGGTGAACCACCTCGGCCCTGAGGGTTGGCAGCGCGCCGAGTAAGATAGCGCGGCTAGGCACGTGCTGGGCCATTTCGCCAAGTACAAGCGCCGCCGCGACTGCGCCATATACTCGGCCTAAATATTCCGCCCCGAGCGGCGCCGCCTAAAGGTCTTCCAAGTTGATGGTGTCGTGCAATTCCGTTAACTCGGAGAGCAAACGGTCTTCTTCTTCCTCGTCGAGATCGAATTCGACCGCGAACCCATCATCGTACGAGCGCGCGACGGTTCCCGAGAGCGGGCTCAGGTCCTCAATATCGAGTTCGACCTGGCTCTCATCTTCGACCTCCGCATCGACACTCAACGCCACGCCGCTGGCGGAAATGTCCTTCACCGACCCTTGAACTTGCCGTGATTCCGTCCGCGCCTGGACGGACTTGGTAACACTGACTCTGCGGTGTCGGCGTTTATCGGCCTGATCGTTGTCCATTTCCATCTATACGTTTCCCGTCTCCCAGCGACCGTTAGCCGACCGTCTTCTTTCGGCTGAATATAGCACAATCGCCGGTCCGGCGTCGAATGACGAAGGACAGGGATTTGCGCTACCATTGAGGTATGAGCGGAGTCCCCTGACCACAAGCGAGGACCCAGTGATGAAAAAACCCCGTAAATCCTATCGTCATCGATCTATCGGTCGTCATCAGCTTCGTCCCGAGACCCTGATGATGAGCTACGGTTACGACCCCCGCCTTTCGGAAGGCTCGGTTAAGTGTCCGATCTTTCAAACCTCTACCTTCACCTTTAGAACGGCGGAGGAGGGCAAGGCATTTTTCGAGCTTGCCTATGGACTTAGGGAAAAACGTCCGGCCGAAGACCCCGGGCTCATCTATTCCAGACTCAACAACCCAGACCTGGAAATCCTTGAGGATCGGCTGGCGCTGTGGGACAAGGCGGAAAGCGGTTTGGTGTTCTGCAGCGGCATGGCGGCCATCGCCACGACGCTGCTCAGCTTCCTCAGTCCCGGCGACGTGATTGTTCACAGCGACCCCGTTTACGGCGGCACTGAGTTCCTTGTCCACAACATCCTGCCCCGCTTTGGCATACAGCGCATCGGTTTCCTGGCCGGTTCCGATCCCGACGCCGTCGAACGCGCCGCCAAGGAAGGACAAGGCTTGGGACGGGTAGGCGTAATTTTCGTCGAGACGCCGGCCAACCCAACCAACGGCCTGGTCGATTTGCGCCAATGCGCCGCCGCCGCCGAGGCCTTGGCGCAAAGCTAGGGCCACCGGCCGTTGGTGGTAGTCGACAACACCTTCTTGGGCCCGCTTTGGCAACAACCCCTCGACCACGGCGCCGATCTGGTCCTTTATTCCCTGACCAAGTACGTCGGCGGCCACAGCGATGTCATCGCCGGCGGCTGTCTGGGCGCCGAAGAGTACATCTCGGTGGTGCGCGGCATGCGTACCATTCTGGGCACGATTTCGGATCCCCATACGGGCTGGCTTCTGATGCGCAGCCTGGAGACCCTGAAATTGCGTATGACCAGCGCCATGAAGAACGCGCGTTACGTCGCCGAATTCCTGGCCGATCACCCAAAAGTCGACAAGGTCCACTATCTGGGCTTGCTGGCCGATAACGACCCCCAGCACGAAGTCTACCGCCGCCAATGCCTTTCCCCAGGCTCGACGTTCTCCTTCGAGGTGTTCGGCGGCGAGGCCGAGGCATTTCGACTTCTCAACCGGCTCAAGCTGATCAAATTGGCGGTCAGCCTAGGCGGCACCGAAAGCCTGGTGGAACACCCCGCCTCCATGACCCATTCCGACGTGCCCCCCGATGAACAGATTAAACTGGGCATTACCCCGACCTTGGTGCGTCTCTCGGTGGGTATCGAGCACCCCGAAGACGTCATCGCCGACCTCGACCAAGCCCTCAAGGCAGTGTAGGGAAAGGAGGCCGGCCTTGAAGGCGCCGTCGAAATAGCGGAAAACACCGCAATCATGACGTTCCAATCCCCGCTTCCCGACAGCAAAGACGTGATCGACATCATGGAGCGCGTGGCGGCGCGCGAGATCGTGCCCCGCTTCCGCCATCTCGCCGAGCACGACATTAACGAGAAAAATCCCGGCGACTTGGTCACCACCGCCGATATTGAGGCCGAACGGGCCCTGGCGCGCGAATTGTCGCCGCTGGTACCGGAAAGTGTCGTCGTTGGCGAGGAGGAAGCGGAGACGAACCCGTCGGTTTTGGCGGCCTTGGCCGGTCCCCGGCCGGTGTGGCTAATCGACCCGCTTGATGGCACAAATAACTTCGCCCATGGCAAACCTTGTTTCGCCGTCATCGTCGCCTTGTGCCAGGCTGGACAGACCCGCGCCGCATGGATTCACGACCCCTTGGGTGGCGTTACCGCCTGGGCCATGGAGGGGGAGGGGGCATGGATTCACGAACCGGGTGGGTTGCGACGCCTGAGCGCCGCCGCCCCGGTACCGGTATCGGAAATGGAGGGCTCGCTGGGTAGTGGCTTGAGAAAGCGCCTGACGGCGAAACGCGAGGCAGGCGACACCACGACCCCAGCTAGACTTGTGCGCTATCGGTGCGCCGGCCAGGAATATTTGGATCTGGCGCGGGGCCGGCTGCATTTCGCCCGCTACGGCGGGCGCCTTAAGCCATGGGACCATGCCGCGGGTGTGCTGATACACCGTGAAGCCGGGGGCTTCGGCGCCCTTACCGAGGGCCAAGCGCCTTACAGCCCGCGTTCCGGCGTCGTCCGGGGAACGCTGCTGCTGGCTCCCGACGCAAACACCTGGGACGCCCTTCACAGGGTGATGAACGGCGTCTAAAATGCGCCACCGATAGGAAGGCAATTCTCAACATACCGGGGAGCAACACGAATGAGCGCCACCAAAACCGCATTTATCGGCCTTGGCGTCATGGGATACCCCATGGCCGGTCACCTGGTCAAAGCCGGACACCAAGTCACCGTTTACAACCGCACGACCAGCAAGGCCGAGGCTTGGGTCAAGGAGCACGGCGGCGCCTTGCAACCGACCCCGGCGGCCGCCGCCGATGGCGCCGACGTGGTCTGCGCCTGCGTCGGCAACGATGACGACTTGCGCGGCGTCACTTACGGAGACGACGGCATTCTGGCCGGCATGACGGCGGGCGCTATCTTTGTCGACCATACGACGGCTTCGGCCGATGTGGCACGTGAGGTCGACGCCGCCGCCCGCGAAAAGGGCCTGGGCTTCCTCGACGCCCCGGTTTCGGGCGGTGAAGCGGGGGCGCAGAACGGGATTTTGACGGTCATGGTGGGCGGTGATCAGGCGAGTTTCGAGAAGGCCGAGCCGGTAATGCAGGCCTATGCCCGCGCCGTTACCCTGCTTGGCTCGGCCGGCGCCGGCCAGCTCACCAAGATGGTCAACCAGATCTGCATTGCCGGCCTGGTCCAGGGCTTGTCGGAGGGCGTCAACTTCGCCATGCGCGCCGGCCTCGACGCCAAACTGGTGATCGACGTTATCTCAAAGGGTGCCGCCCAATCGTGGCAGATGGAGAACCGGGCCGAAACCATGATCGACGACAAATTCGACTTCGGCTTCGCTGTCGACTGGATGCGCAAGGACTTAGGCATCTGTCTTGACGAATCCAGGCGCAACGGCGCCCGGCTTCCCGTCGCGGCCCTGGTCGATCAGTTCTACGCCACCGTCCAAGAGCGGGGCGGGAACAGATGGGACACGTCAAGCCTGCTGCGCCTCCTGACGACGCCCTAGATAAGGAGCGATAGACAGGGGCAGGGGGGCCGCCTAACGGAATGCCATGTTGATCTTGGGTGGCGAATCAAGGATGGATTTGATGTCCCAGACGTAGATGGTCGTCTCTTTCTCAAGCACCTTGGTGGCGTTGTGGTCGACCACTTGAAGGGCGGTCTTGACCCGTAACTGGCCCTGCATGGAGAGGCCGTTATCAAGCAGGCGTTGGGCGGTCGATTTAGCAATAGGATTGGTCTGGACCGTGATCAGGCCTGTCTCCTTGACGTATTTGACGATGATGATGGGCTCGTTGCGCCTCAATAAAGTGACCATCCGGGCACGCAACAGATCGCCTGATCTTTGCCAGTTGACCTTAAATCGACCCTGCCTGAAGTACTTGACCTCCTTGACCGCTGAATCACGCTTAAAGTCCTTCAAGGTGTAGGCCACCTTCTCTTTCTCTTCGAGAGACGGGATGGTGCCTTCGCGCAGGCCGCGGAAAAGGGGAATGGAGACCAGATAGCCGTCGAAAATGACGCTGTAGTAACCGGTCCGCGTGATTTCGATCTCGGCGTCGAAGCGGATCGGCATATAACACCCGGAGAGCAATGCCCCTACGAGCGCCACCACCGCAATCTTAGCTGCCTTCGACATCATTCCATATTACCCGCTGCTTGGAACGCCCCGCATCGAACCCCATGATAATCGAAACACCACGCCGGGCAAGGACGAGGCGACGGATGGGGGAGAGGAAAAAGGGGAAAAAGCTCCGTCAATTGTCCGTGGCGCGCTTGGCCTTGCCCCAGGCCGCCTCTTTTTCGGCAAATGAGACGTCATCCAGGCGTTGGCCGCGCGCCGTAAACCCAGCTTCCATATGGCGAAAGCGCTTTTCGAACTTAGCGTTACCCTGGCGCAGCGCCGTCTCGGGGTCGATGCCCAGCTTGCGCGCCAGGTTGACGCAGGTGAATAAAAGGTCTCCCGTCTCGTCGGTAAGCCGCGACGGGTCCGCACCATCAGACATCTCGGCCTTCAATTCGCCGATTTCCTCGGCAAATTTCTCTAATACCTCGTCCGCTTGGCGCCAGTCGAAACCGGCGCGGGCGGCGCGTTTTTGCAGTTTCAAGGCGCGGGTGAGGGCGGGAAGCGCCACCGGCACCCCGTCCAGAGTTCCGTGATCGAGACCGTCGGCCGCCGCCTTGTCGCGCCGCTCGCCGGCTTTGTGCTCTTCCCAGGCGTGGGTCTGGGCCTGGGCGTCTTCCACGATCTCATCGCCGAAGACGTGGGGGTGACGGCGTACCAGCTTGTCGCAGATGGCCCCGGCGACGGCCTCGAAATCAAACAATCCGGCCTCGTTGGCCATCTGGGCATGGAACACCACCTGAAGAAGCAGGTCCCCAAGCTCGTCCAGAAGCGCCGCCATATCGCCGCGCTGGATGGCGTCGGCCACCTCGTAGGCTTCCTCGATGGTATGGGGCGCGATGGTCGAAAAATCCTGCTCGACGTCCCACGGACAGCCCCGTTCCGGGTCGCGCAGCAGGGCCATAATATCGAGCAGTCGCGCCAAGTTGGTGCTCATTGAAGAGGCTCCGAAGAAATGGAAAAGGCTGGCTTTCGAATACCATCTTCGCCGGCAAGGGGAAAGCCCGACATGGTCCCCGGACGCGGCCCGTTTCCGACCCTTCGATCGGGGTACCGCCACGGGGCGTGATCGTTACGTCCCGGGAGAAACGGTTTCGCCACCCGCTGTCGTATCACCGTCGGATGCCTGGCGCGCCCGCACTCTCACCACGTCGGGCGGTGACACGCCCCTGATGCCTGCTTCGGCACGCAGCATCGCAAGCGCACGATCCCTGGCGATCTTGGGGGTTGAACAATTAAAGAGGGTGACCGTCGCGGGTTCGGCCGAGCCCCGTATCCAGGCCTCAACCCGGTAGACGTTTAGCATGCCTTACTCCGTTCTGGGAAGATGATCGCGGTGGCAGAGGTTTCATGGAACCCGACCCGATTGGTGGCCCCGCATCGCGGTCGGTGCGTCGAAATCGGGCTGGACTTTGGGAAAACCGCATAATCGTCGATTATTGCCTCGCGGGTGTGACGGCCGCTATAGCGGGGGATATCGACGGGAACTAAAATGCCGGATTAGATGGAGGAGTCTTCGGCGGCCTTGCCAAAGAGTTTGTCGCATAATGTATATTATGGAAAATATCGGCAATCATTTATAGAACAACGGGTTAGAGTTCCTTGCTAGGTGTTTTTATTGCTTACCAAAGTCTCGTATAGGGCCACGGTTAGTGCCATCTTGCCGGCCTGGGTCAGATGCCTCTCGGCATAGTGGCGCGCATGATCCGTCAACCGCCTCGCCTCTTCGGGGGCATCGAAAATTGCGGCAAGCGCGTCGGCATAACCGGCGACGTCGCCGGCCTCGACCAACCAACCGGTCTCGCCAGGAGTCACCAGTTCGGAAACGCCGCCGACCCGGCTCGCCACCACCGGGACGACGCTGGCAAAAGCCTGGGGTACGGTGCGTGACTGGGCCTCGATCCGCGACGTCACCACCAAGGCGTCCGACGCCTGAGCCAATCGGGGCACGTCGTCGCGGTATCCGGTGAAGACCACGTGATCGACCAGGCCGAGCTCCCGCATCAGATCGTGCAGCGAACGTTCATAGGCCTCTTGGCCAATCGGCGCCGAACCGACGATCAAGGCGACAACTGTCCGACCGCGCCGACGCATCTCGTCAATCGTCCGGATCAGGACGTCTTGGGCTTTGTCGTCGCGCACCATACCAATGACCGAAACCACGGGGCACTTGTCCGGAATTGAAAATTCGCGGTGGACGGCGGCTCGGTGCTCCTGACGCCGGCTGGTGTCGAAAAAGGCGTCCGCGGCCCATTCGCCGATCACGGTGACCCGATCGGACGGCACCAGACCGGCGTCCACCAAGCCATGTTTGACGCATTCAGCAGTGGCAATGACGTGATCGCAGCCCCAGCGCCACATCAACTGCCGGCGCAGCTTACCTTTAAGCGGCTGCGAGATATGGCGGCTGCGGATGACCGGACACAGACCGCGGGCAAAGGCAAAGGCTGCCCCGTCGCGGCTGCCGTGGCAGTCCACGATCTGGGCGCCATGAGCGGAGACGGCACGGCGTGCCCGCAGGATCGCGCGAGGATCAAATTGTCCATGAAATTCAATGGGATAGAGGGCAATCCCCGCCTCCTCGGCCCGCTTTGCGATAACGCCGCCGGGAGGCGCCGCCAGGGCCACAACGTGGCCGTGATCGGCAAGCCAGCGCAACTGTTCCAGGGTTCGGAACTCCTGACCTCCCCAGTTGGCGCTCGATTCGCTATGCAGAATTCGCATGGTCTGTGTTAGGCACCACTCTCGATGATCAGGCCATCGTAGGCCGGCTCGACCCCGGGCGGCAGGCGCTGGGCCAAGGCACCATAGTCGAGACCGGTGCTAAGGTGCGTCAATATGGCGCGCTGGGGCTTTATCCGATCGATCCATGCCAGGGCCTTGTCAACGTGGGCATGGGTCGGATGTGGTCGGTCGGTAAGCGTACCGATGATCCACACCTCGACACCTTCAAGGACTCCGAAGGCAACCTCGTCAAGCACCGTCAGGTCGGTCGAATAGGCGATCGGGCCAAAACGGAAGCCGATCGACGTGCAAAATCCGTGATCCTGTTCGAAAGGAATTATCTCTATGCCGCCGATGGCTATGGTCTTGCCGATTTCAAGGTCTCGCGGAACCAAGGTCGGCTTGTAATAGGTTTCGGCTCCCTCGGCCAAAGGCTCGAAAACATAGCCAAAGCGCTCACGGACGACGGCCATGGTTTCGGCGTCGGCGTAAACATCAAGGGGCGCCTCCATGGCCCGGTTTATGGGCCTGAGGTCGTCGATGCCATGCACATGATCGGCGTGGTAATGGGTATACAAAAGCGCATCCAGGCGGCTCACATCGGCGTTCAATAACTGCTGGCGCAGGTCCGGCGAGGTATCGACGAGGATCGCCGTCGGGCCGTCCTCGACCAAAATCGAAGGCCTGAGCCGGCGGTTGCGCGGGTTATCAGGGTCACATTGTCCCCATCCCCGCCCCACAGCCGGCGTCCCGGTGGCGCTTCCCGACCCAAGAATGGTGACACGCATCAACCGTTTCCCGCCGCCGGCACCGCGCCGCGCTTGGCTTTGGTGAACAGACGGAAGAAGTTATCGGTGGTGGCTTGGGCAATTGCATCGGGCTCAACCCCCCTGACCTCGGCCAAATGGGCCGCCGTGTGAGCGACGAACGCAGGCTCGTTGCGCTTACCCCGCTTCGGAACCGGGGCAAGATAGGGAGCGTCGGTCTCGACCAACAGGCGATCGAGGGGAAGCTCCCGCGCCGTGGAACGGATGTCATCGGCGGCCTTAAAGGTGAGGATGCCCGAGAACGATATATAAAAGCCCATATCGACGGCGCCTTCGGCCAGGGCGCGGCTGGTGCTAAAGCAATGGATAAGGCCGGGAAATGGCCCCATGGCGGTTTCCTCGGCCAAGATGGCCAACGTGTCATCATCCGCGGCACGGCTGTGGACGACGAGCGGCAGGCCGGCCTGGCGGGCGGCGGCGGCGTGGACGCGAAAACTGCGGCGCTGGGCTTCTCTGGGGCTGTGATCGTAATGGTAATCAAGGCCACTTTCGCCAAAACCGACGACCTTGGGATGGCGGGCCAGACGCACCAGGTGTTCGGCCGTTACCTCGGGTTCGGCGCCGGCTTCGTGGGGATGGATACCGACGGTACAGAAGACGCGCTCATGGGCTTCGGCCAAGGCCAGCACCGCATCGAAGCGCGTCACATGGGTGCAGATAGTGACCATCCAGCCAACCCCGGCCTCCTCTGCGCGCCGCATCACGTCATCAAGCTCGTCGGCGAAGTCGGGAAAATCCAGGTGGCAGTGGCTATCGACCAGCAAGGGTTTTAGGGTTGGCGTCACGCCCCCTCCCCCTCTTCGCTCAGGCGCGGAAACACACCTTCGGGCTTGGGCAGTGCCGTTCCCGAGACTAGCGCGTCGGCTGGTCCGAGGTTGGTAAAGGCGCGCATTCCGTCTTCGAGGCCCAACTGGTCGAGCATGCGGGCCGCCGAAGACGGCATGAACGGCTGTAACAAGACAGCCAGATGGCGGATCGTCTCGGCCAGAACGTAGAGCACGGTCCGCATACGGTCGGGGTCGCTCTTTTTGAGGGCCCACGGCGCTTGGTGGTCGACGTAACCGTTGGCAGCACGCACCACGCGCCACAGGATCTCCAGAGCCTCGTGGAAGGCCTGCACGTCGATCGCGGTGCGGAGCGCATCCACAAGGCCGTGAGCGGCCCCCAGCAACGCCTCGTCCTCTTCGCTCAGTGGACCGGGTGCCGGCAAGACGGCATCGCAGTTGCGGTTGACCATACTGAGCACCCGCTGTGCCAGATTGCCCAAGTCGTTTGCCAAGTCGCCATTGAGGCGCCCGACGATGGCGCGACGCGACAGATCGCCGTCATTGCCGAACGGCACCTCGCGCAACAAGAAATAGCGCACCGCGTCAAGGCCGTACGAGTTGACCAGTTCAATCGGGTCGATGATGTTGCCCAATGACTTTGAGATCTTCTGCCCCTCGTTGGTCCACCAGCCGTGGGCGAAGACGCGTTTTGGCGGTTCCAGGCCTGCCGCCATCAGGAATGCCGGCCAATAGACGGCATGGAAGCGCAGTATGTCCTTGCCCACCATGTGCAGATCGGCGGGCCAGAAATCCGCGTAACCGCCGCCTTCGGTCTCGGGAAAACCCAATGCAGTGATGTAGTTGGTCAGGGCGTCGAGCCACACATACATAATGTGGTCGGGATCGCCGGGCACCGGGATGCCCCATTTAAAGCTGGTGCGCGATACCGACAAATCCTGTAGGCCGCCGGAAACAAAACTTGTCACCTCGTTCATGCGGCTGGCCGGCAGGACGCAGTCCGGGTTGTCGGCGTACATCTTGAGCAGCGGCTCCTGCCAGGCCGATAAGCGGAAGAAGTAGCTCGGTTCCTCGACCCATTCGGCCTCGGCGCCACTGGGCGCGATCCTCTTGCCGTCCGGTCCTTTGGTAAGCTCGTCCTCGCCATAGAAGGCTTCGTCGCGCACTGAATACCAGCCGGCATAGGTGCCGAGGTAAATTTGGTCGCGTTCCTTCAGGCGGCGCCACATTTCCTGGCAGGCCACCGTATGGCGATGCTCGGTGGTGCGGATGAAGTCATCGTTGCTGAACTCCATGACCCGTGCCAGGTCGTTGAAGTTTTTTGACACCATGTCGGTGAAGGCTTGCGGCTCCATGCCTGCCGCGGCGGCCGATTTCTCCACCTTTTGGCCGTGTTCATCGGTGCCGGTGAGGAACTTGACCCGGTACCCGTCGAGGCGCTTAAAACGTGCCAACACGTCGCATGCGAGCGTCGTATACGCGTGGCCGATATGGGGCGCGTCGTTGACGTAATAGATCGGCGTCGTGATGTAGTACCGTTTGGGACCGGCCATCGCGGCTGTCTCCGGCCTAGTGTTCTGGATAGGCCCTAAGGACGGGCGGCGTTCTCTAGAGCGAAAAAAACGTTGAGGACCACTTGCTTGGGACTCAGGTTGGCGCTCTCCGCCCGTGCCAGCAGGCGGGTGATCTTTTCCCACACCTCCAGCCAAGGATCAAGGCCGCGGCCGCCAAGAAGACGCTTCATTCGCTCCAATTCCCGGTCTTCGACCGGCGGGTTCGCCTGGGCACCGACAAGAATCAAACGTCCCAGCCACCATTGCAAAATTTGGGTCGCCGTTCGAAACGCGTCCTCCGCCCCCGGCCTGCCCAGACGGTCGCCGAGGGCGTGCAGGGCCGCAACGTCGATCACCGGCAGGCCCTCAACGACCGTCATTAGGCCGTGGTAGAGATCGAGCCCTCCCTCATTCGCCAGGGCCAGGGCGCGGCCGATGCTGCCTTCGCCCAGGCGCGCCAGATCACGGGCGTCGTCGGCCTCAAGGTCGGGGCGGTAGCGGCCGAGAAGCTCCGCTACCTGTCCGTCGCCCAACGGTTTCAAGGTCAAGCGACGACACCGTGAACGGATGGTCGCCAGCAGCCGTCCAGGGTTGTGGCTGACGACGAGCAACAAGGACTTGGATGATGGCTCCTCAAGGACCTTGAGCAGTACGTTGGCGGCATGGCGGTTCATGTCGTCGGCGCTGTCGACCACCACCACCCGCCATCCCCCTTCGGCGGGGGTCAGGTGGAGAAAGCCACCGACGGCGCGCACGTCGTCGACGACGATTTCGGTGCGCCGCTTAGCGTTGTCGCCGATCCGGCGTTCCACCGTCAGGAGATCGGCGTGGCCGGCGGCGGCGACGCGGTGAAAGACCGCATTGCCGGCGTCCAGATGGAGACTTTCGGGCGGCGGCAGCGCGTCGCCGAACAGTCCCCCCGACGCCGCCTCCCCGCCCTGTGCCAGGACATAGCGGGCAAAACGGAAGGCAAGCGTCGCCTTGCCCACGCCGCGCGGACCCGAGATCAGCCAGGCATGAGGAAGCCGGCCCGATCCGAAGGCGTCCAAGAGAGTCTTCTCAGCCTCGTCGTGGCCCTGGAAATGAGGGTTTTCGCGGGGTTGCAGGATGTCATCGATCTCGTCGTTCATGGTAGCTGCGCGCCCAGTCGTTCGCGAACGACTGCGTTTATGGCCGCCTGGACCTCTTCAACGCCGGCGCCGGCGTCAATCACGGCACAGCGTCCGGGCTCGCGGCTGGCGATCTCAAGGAAGCCGTCGCGCAAGCGTTGGTGGAAATCGCGCCCCATGCGCTCGTAACGGTCCTCAGCACCGGCAACAGCGCGTGCAAGCCCGTCATCCACATCCATGTCGAGGATCAAGGTCAGGTCAGGGGCGAAGGCGCCAAGCACCCATTCGTTAAGACCCTCCACCACCTGGCGCCCCAGGCCGTGGCCGTACCCTTGATAGGCCATGGTGGAATCGGCAAAGCGGTCGCTAATCACCCAGGTTCCAGAGTCGAGAGCCGGCTGGATGGTCTTCGTCACATGCTCGTGACGGGCGGCGGAATGGAGCAATGCCTCGCTCATTGGGTCCCAGCGGCCGACAGCGCCCGTGACTAAAAGTCCGCGGATATCCTCGGCGCCCGGCGCACCGCCTGGCTCACGGGTGACCACGGTTGGCTGGCCAGCCTCGCTCAGGCCCCTGCCCAGCAGCCTGGCCTGGGTCGATTTACCGGCCCCCTCGCCGCCTTCCAAAGTGATGAACTTGCCCCGTGCCACCGATTCAACCCGATACGCCCCAAAGGATGGACTTCAACGCCGTTCCCAAACGGCCCAGAAATCCCAAGCGCTCCACGCCCTCTGCGGCCACCAAGGGGACTTCGATGGGGTCCGCGCCGGGCGCCGTGACCGTCAACCGCGCGAGCCGGTCCCCGGCCTTGAAGGGGGCTGGGATCGGGCCTTCGTAGGTCACGCTGACCTTCATTGCGCGGCGTGCCTTGCGCGGCAACGTAATAAGCAGACCTTTTTCGATGTAGAGCGGCACGGTGGGACTGGTGCCGAGCCAGACATCGGCGTCGATGACCTTTTCTCCCGCCTTGAACAAGGCGTAGTTCTCGAATTCGCGATAGCCCCGCTCGATAAGGCGTTCGGATTCGCGGGCCCGGGCCTTGACGCTGGGCAGACCGTTGACGACCAATATCAAACGACGTTCGCCGCGTTTGACGGTCACCACCAAGCCATAGCCCGATACCTGAGTATGGCCCGTCTTCATCCCGTCGGCACCCAGGTCCTTGTAGAGGAGCGGATTTCGGTTGCCCTGGCGGATGCCGTTGTAGGTGAAGGTCTTCTCGGCGTAGTAGTGGTGGTACTGGGGAAAATCGGTGATGGTGCGCTTCGCGAGGCGGGCCAGATCGCGCGCCGTCGTCTGGTGTTCGGGGTCTGGCCACCCGGTTGCGTTGACGAAATTCGTTTGCTCGAG
>JASLZL010000099.1 GCA_030754885.1 Rhodospirillales bacterium
TTCACTCACGCGGCATTGCTGGATCAGGGTTTCCCCCATTGTCCAATATTCCCCACTGCTGCCTCCCGTAGGAGTCTGGGCCGTGTCTCAGTCCCAGTGTGGCTGATCATCCTCTCAGACCAGCTACCGATAGTCGCCTTGGTGGGCCGTTACCCCACCAACAAGCTAATCGGACGCGGGACCATCCAAGAGTGGCCGAAGCCTTTCCCCCTCAGGGCGTATGCGGTATTAGCCACCGTTTCCAGTGGTTATTCCTCGCTCCTGGGCAGGTTCCCACGCGTTACTCACCCGTCCGCCACTAGGGTGACCGGAGCAAGCTCCGGGCCCTCGTTCGACTTGCATGTGTTAAGCATGCCGCCAGCGTTCGTTCTGAGCCAGGATCAAACTCTCAAGTTGACTTCCTCGACTGCGCCCGCCGGTGTGAACCGCCGGACAAAGCCTGAGGAAAACAAGAGCCGTCCTATGCACAAACGTTCAAGTTTCCTTGAACGGATGCGCTGATACAACAGCTCCGTCACCACGGACAAAGCCGCCGCCTGCGCATCCCTTCCTCTATCAACAATGTCAAAGAACACTTGAGCGCGGAAATCCGCGCCCTTTTGGAGCCGTGCTTGTACGCACCAACCCCCCTCATGTCAACCGAAATATGAGGTTAGCGAACAACCAATTATTCTCACCGTTACCAACAAAGACAATACCGGGAACCGCATACCTCGACGGTTGGCCCAAAGCCATCAAGATGATATAGATTGGTGGACCGGTTCCGCCCAGCCCCTGGCCGGGACCACCGCCTCAAAACGGAGGAAGAATATGGCTGTTAGCGTAGCGATCCGGGTGGGTCCAAAGTTCGTTCTGGCAGCCTGCATGGCCCTCGCCGCCTGCTCCCAAAGTATCGGTATCGCGCCGCCTGCCAAGGATGTGGCGGGAAGCACGGAAATCCAGGCCGCCTTCACCAGCTTCCCTGACATGCCACTGCCAACCAAGGTCGACTTGGATATGGAGCGCACCATGATCGTCGGCAGCGGCGATGCTTGGTTTGGACGCCTCGCGATCAACACCTCCTTTGGCGCCAACGAAATGTTCGACTTCTACCAAGAACACTTGCCCGGCTACGGCTGGCAAGAGGTCACTTCCCTGCGCTCCGCCACAAGCGTCCTCACCTACACCCGCCAAAACCGGGTGGCGACGATCCAAATCCAAGAACGAACCATTCGCGGCTCCGAGGTCACCGTCACCGTTTCGCCGCGCGGCCTGCCCAAGGCCCCTCCCCAGGCGGGTTCCGCCGTACCGGCACCGATCCAGCCCGTTCAACGAATTCGCTAATCATAGGGGCGCCAAAGGCCCGCTTCGCCAAGAGGAGATATACGCGTGAAGAATGTTGTCATCGTCGATGGTGTGCGCAGTCCCATCGGCAAGTTCGGGGGCGGCCTGTCCAGCGTGCGTCCCGACGATCTTCTAGCTGACGTTTACCGAGCCTTGATGGAACGGACCGGCGTTGACGCGGCACTGCTCGACGACGTCTACGCCGGCTGTGGCAACCAGGCCGGAGAGGATAACCGGGACGTCGCCCGAATGTCATTGCTCCTGGCCGGTTTCCCGGTCGAAGTGGCGGGGGTCACGGTGAACAGAAACTGTGCTTCAGCCCTCGAAGCCGTCAATCAGGCCGCCAAGGCGATTATCGCAGGCGAAGGCGACGTGTTCATCGGCAGTGGCGTCGAGTCCATGAGCCGGGCGCCGTGGAGCATGCCGAAGCCGGAGCGGGTGCCCGCCTTCGGCGACCCAAAGATGTTCGATACCACGGTCGGATGGCGCTATCCCAACCCCCGCATGGATGCCGCCTATCCCATCATCAGCCTGGGCGAGACGGCCGAGAATATCGCCGACGAGATGCAGATCAGCCGCGAGGAACAAGACGCCCTGGCGCTGGAAAGCCACCGCCGAGCCATATCCGCCATCGACCAGGGCCTGTTCGCCGATGAAATCGTTCCCATCGAAGTGCCCCGGCGTAAAGGCGAACCCATCGTTGTCGAGATCGACGAGCACCCTCGCTACCGCGTCGAAGACGGCCGCTACGAACTGGCGACGACAATTGACGATCTGGCGAAACTCAGGCCCGCCTTCCGCAAGGGTGGCACAGTGACGGCGGGCAACTCGAGCGGCATTAACGACGGCGCCGCCGCCCTTTTGCTGATGAGCGCCGAGAAAGCCGCCAAGCAGGGTCTCAAACCCATGGCACGCTGGGTCGGTTCCGCCGCGGCGGGCGTGGATCCCGGGGTCATGGGCTTTGGTCCGGTCCCGGCGACCGAAAAACTTCTCAAACGCCTTGGCCTTGCCATCGACGACATTGGACTTATCGAGATCAATGAGGCTTTCGCGGCGCAGGCCATCGGCTGCATACGGCGCCTGGGGCTGCGCGACGAAAATACCAACGTCAACGGCGGCGCGATCGCACTTGGCCACCCAACGGGGTGTTCGGGCGCCCGCATTCTGGTGACGTTGCTGCACGAGATGAAACGCCGCGCGCCCCAGGAAAAGCGCCCCTTCTATGGCCTGGCGACCCTTTGCGTCGGTGTCGGCATGGGCGTTTCAACGGTGGTCGAATGGCTTGGCGAGTAAGCGGCCGACGGCCGGCGTAAAGGAGGAATAATACCCATGGATCGACCGCTTTCCGGTGTTCGCATCATCGGCCTGGAACAGTACATCGCCGGACCCTACTGCACGATGCTGCTTGCCGACGCCGGCGCCGAGGTCATCAAGATCGAACGCCCCGGCCCGGGCGACCCGCGCCGCGCCATGCCGCCCTTTGTCGAGAAGGACGGCATCAAGAAGGCGGCCGGATTCATGGGCTACAACCGTAACAAGCAAAGCCTAGCGCTCGACCTTCGCAAGCCCGAGGGACAGACCGTCTTGCGCCACCTGATGGGTGTCTCCGACGTGGTCGTCGAGAACATCCGTCCCGGTGCACTGGAAAAGCTGGGCCTCGGATACGACACGGTCAAGGCTGACAATCCCCGCCTTGTCTGGGCGTTGATCTCGGGATTCGGTCGCCTCGAAGGCCATCGGGGACCCTGTAGCGATCGGCCGGCCTTTGACATCGTTGTCGAGGCGATGAGCGGGATGATGAATTTGGTCGGCTTCGCCGACAAACCGCCGTCATGGACGATCTACGGCATGGCCGACATTTACTCCGGCATGGTCACCGCTTTCGGCATTATGCAAGCCCTCTTCATGCGCGAACGCACGGGTCAAGGCCAGATCGTCGATTCCGCCATGCTCGACAACATGCTGTCCTTGAACGAGACCATGGTCGCGCTTTATGGAGCGACCGGCGAATCGCCGAGCCGCGGCATCCCCGTCAACTTGTGCCCGCGCGGCGCCTTCCAGACCCGCGATGGTTACATCGCTCTCAACGTCCCCGACAATATTATTTGGAAGCGACTTTGCGAGATCATGGACCGCGCCGACCTGATAGAGGACGAACGCACCAGCAACGGTACGATGCGGGCTAAAAACGTTGCCTTCTTGCAGCCCATCATTGAGGATTGGCTAGCCTCAATGGGCCGCGACGAGGCGGTCGACAAGCTCAATGCCGGCGGGGTGCCCACGGGGCCAGTCAACACCGCCGAGGATGTCTTTGCCGACCCCCAGGTCGAGGCGCGCGGCATGCTCATGCCCGTCACCGACCCCGAAGTCGGCACCTTCCGTTTCGCCCGCACGCCGCCGCACCTCTCCGCAGCCCCGACGTTGCCGGCCGAGCCGGCTCCAAACATGGGACAGCACACGCGCAAGATCTTAGAGGAGGTCTTGGATTACAGCCCCGATCAGATTGACGACCTGGTCGCCAAGGGCGTGGTTCAAACCGACGAGTAAATCAAATGGTGCCCATGAAGCTGGGCTCGCAGAACTGACGCCGGCGCTTGAGCTTGCGGCACAGTTCGCTTGCCGCTTGACTACTCTTAACCGGTCCCGCCATTAGCCGATACCAGGTCCCCTTGCGGGCAAGGTCCACCTTGGCGACCTCGGGTTTGAGTCCTTCCAAAAGGGAGCGGTGAGCGCGCCGTAACTGTGTCCAACCGCGATCGGCCGCCTTTTGGGAACGGTACGAGGCCAAATGGACGGCCGGTTGCGGTCCCGTCGGCTTTGCCTCGCTCGCCTTACCGGGCACGCTGGCTGCCGCCTTGGGCGCGGGTAAGGCCGGGGGTTGCATAGCCAATTCGATCGCTTTGCGTTCCTTGCTGTACTCGTCGGCGGTGATAAAGCCCTGGCCCTTCAACTGTTCCAGCCGGCGCACGGCGTCGGCGGCTTCTAACAGACCCTGCGGCGGCCGACCCGGATTGACAACGGATACCGGCGCTGCCGGCATCAAGGCATCAAGAATCATGGTGCGTTCGGCGGCATGCTAGCTTACCGAAACGGCACGCATTTCAAGGGCTCGGCCGATGGCCCTGAGGCGCCCTGCTATCTGCTCCGTCCCCGGTACCGGCCGGTCCAATCCCGTCGCCGGCGGGGGCGAGGAGAGCGGCAGCAACGCGCCGATGCTGGCCCTTCGCCGGGTTCTGAACTCGTCCGGGGTAATGAGGCCCTGGTCACGAAGCACGGTCAAGGTGTTGAAGCGCGAGACGACATTATCAGCGGCGCCCGACAGCCCGGACAGGGCCATTGAGTCGCCTTGCGGCATCCCTGTCTGGGCTGGGGCTATGCGCCCGGTCAAGGCCGATCCGGCCGGGGCCGTTGCGGGCGGCGGAGTTAATCCGGCGGGCTTGACCGCGGCCTCACCGGCCGCCCCCTTTGTCATACTGCCCGGAACACCGCCGCTTTCCAAAAGCGCCAAGTTGACACTGGCGATATCGATGATCGGCTCGGGTGAAAGGTGAGTCCACACGGACATCTTTATGTCGCGCTCTGGCCGGATGGCCAGGATGGCCTCGTACATTTCGCGTGCCTTGGTCAACTGGCCGGTGTTCTGATAGAGAACGCCAAGCCCCAAGAGCGCGTCCACGTCCTTGGCATTCCTTCTGACGGCCTTCTTGAAGTGAAGCTCGGCCGTGCCGTAGTTCCCCTTGGCCAATTCGGCCAGGCCAAGTTCGGCCTGATCGTTGTCGAAGAACAACGGACTGGCATCCCAAAATTCCATGTCGATCAGGCTGCCATCCGACATGCCGCCGCAACCGGCAAGTCCACCGACCAGCAGCGCCACAGCCAAGAACCTTGATGTCTGGCTTTTCACCCGTCTATTTCCTAACGTCTCGCCCGCGACGGACTCCACCGCCGGGAACAGTGATCCAAAGCAGGCTTAAACAGCATTATGCCTGAACTTGCTAACATTTCATTAACCGTTTTTGGCAAAGCCGTTGCCGCTCTTTGATCTACAAGCCCATGGAATGATAGCACGAATTCTGGATTATGGATGCCTTTAGGCGCCGCGGCCAGTCAAGCCGCGCTGGTCAGGTCGAGCTGCATGAAAAGGACGTCGTCTAAAGGATTATCGTAATAGGCGGGAATGCGGGCGAAGCCCATGGATTCGTAAAGCGTCCGAGCCGCGACAAGACGCTCAAGGGAATCCAGGCGCATATGGGCGTAGCCGACGGCCTTGGCCTCTTCCACGATGGCACACGCCAGTCGGCGACCGAGGCCACTACCGCGCCATGGCGGACGAACAAAAAGTCGCTTCATCTCGCACAAGTCAGCGCCCAGGGGCCACATGCCGACGGTACCAGCCACCGCCACGCCCTCGCGGGCCAGCAGCAGCCTGCCCCTGGGTGGTGCGTAGGCGCCAGGCAGGCTCAGCAATTCCTCATCGAAGCCCTGGAAGCACAGATCGACATCTAGCCATTGCTGATATTCGACGAACAAAGTCCGCACGTGTTCCAGGTCCGCGGCCGTTTCGGCATGGGTAACGGTAATGCCCTCGCCTTTCATAAAGCGATGGTCCCCTCCATATAAAGCCGCGCCCGACCGGCGATGCCCACCCGTTCGCCCATGGCGCGGCAGATAAGTTCGCCGCCGCGCGTCGAGACCTGACGGGCGTGAAGCTCCGTCTTGCCCAAACGCTTTGCCCAATAAGGGATCAACGTGCTGTGGGCTGAACCCGTGACCGGGTCCTCATCAACGCCAAGCGCCGGGGCGAAAAACCGTGACACGAAGTCGCAGGCGTCGCCCGGCGCCGTTACGATGATGCCTTGGCGATCGATGCCTGCCAGTGCCCAGATGTCAGGTGCCAAACCCAGTACCGTAGCTTCGTCGCCATAGACGGCCATGACGTCTCGCCGACTGGCCTCCATCGCCTCGGGCTCAGCCCCCAGCGCCTCTATAAGACCGGGCGCGGGGTCGTAGGCACCGGACGGACGGGCCGGGAAGTCCATGGCTAGCCGGTCGCCGTCGCGGCTCACCTCAAGGATCCCGCTCAGGGTCGAGAAACGGACCGCATCAAGTTCGGGAGCCAGTCTGCTTAAGATAAGATAGGCGCTGGCCAAGGTCGCGTGGCCGCACAAGTCAACCTCGGCGGCCGGAGTAAACCAGCGCAGATCGTAATCGCCGGGTTCAGCCCTGGGCACGAAGAAAGCGGTTTCCGAAAGATTGTTCTCGGCAGCGATGGCCTGCATTCGCTCGTCGACCAGCCATTCGCGCAATGGGCAAACAGCGGCCGGGTTGCCCTGAAACACCTCTTCGGCGAAAGCGTCGATCTGATAAAGAGGAATGGTCATGGCCGTCCGCTTCGCGGTCACCTAACAGCGGCGCTCATTCGTCGAACAGTACGTTGATGCGCCGGTTGTGCCGTCCCTTATTTTCGATCTTGCCAACGCGTACGCGGCCAATCTCGCCGGTTGCCCGAACATGGGTGCCGCCGCAGGGCTGAAGGTCAACGCCGGGGATGTCGATCACTCTGACGCGACCGGCGCCGCTCGGCGGCTTGACCGACATGGTGCGCACCAAGTCCGGGTTGGCCGCTAACTCCGCGTCGTCGATCCAGCGCGTATCGAGGGAATGGTCCTCCGCAATCAAACGATTAAGCTCGGCCGTGATGTGCTCTTTGTCCAAGGTCTGGTCGGGCAGATCGAAGTCGAGCCGCCCCTTGGCCTCGCCGATGGAGCCCCCCGTCACGCCACCGGTCACCACGGCGCACAGAAGATGCAAACAGGTGTGCATGCGCATGTGGCGATGGCGCCGTTGCCAGTCGATCTCGGCGCTCACCGTCTCGCCCGAGGTGAGGACCGGTGCGCCGTCGGCCGGCACGTGGTTGTGCTCACCCGATTGGCGATGCTTAACGGTTTCGGTAATGGTGACACTGCGCCCGTCGGCGGTCTTCAACACTCCTGTGTCGCCCGGCTGACCGCCGCCTGAGGGGTAGAACACCGTCCGGTCGAGGCGAATCCCATCGCCATCGACGGCGGTAATGGTGGCCTCGCAAGTCTGTGCGTATGCGTCGTCGCGAAATATCTCTTCGGTCATGGGATTGCCTTTCATCCAATCGGGGACTTTAGCGTTCCAGCACGCGGGCGAACAACGTCTTGTCCACGTTGCCGCCCGACAGCACCAAGCCCACCTTGCGGCCCGCCATGCCCTGGCGATCACGAAGAAGTGCCGCCAGGGGTGCCGCGCCGGCGCCTTCGGCCAGGTTGTGGGTGTCGGTGAAAAAATGGCCCATGGCGTCCAGAATAGCGTCTTCGGAAAGGCTCATTACGTCCTCGGCGCCGGCCACGATGATGGCCAGTGAATCTGCGTTGGGTACGCGCACTGCCATGCCATCGGCAAGGGTGCCGGCACTTTCGGTCTCCACGACCTTTTTAGCCAAGAACGATTTGGCATAGGCGGCAGCCTCTTCGGCCACCACGCCGATGATCCGAGTCTTGAGGCCAAGTGCGTCGCGTGCCGATATCATGCCACAGATGCCTGACCCCAGGCCGATGGGTACGTAGACCGTGTGCAGGTCGGGGACAGCGCGCAGGAACTCGAGCGAATAGGTGCCGACGCCGCTGACCAGTGGCGCATCGAAGGCTGGAAGCCGGTAGAGGCCGCGCGCATCGGCCAACTCGGCGGCATGTTCGCTGGCGACGTCGAAGTCGCGGCCGTGCTCGACAAGCTCGGCGCCCAAGGCCTTCATGGCGGCGTTCTTTTCCGGGTTATTCCCGTGTGGCACAACAATGGTTGCCGTCACGCCCAACCGCTTGGCGGCGAAGGCGATGCTCTGGCCGTGGTTGCCGCGCGTCGCCGTGATGACGCCCGCGACGTCCGGATGGGCGCGGCGCAGCCAGTCCATCAAGACGAGACCGCCCCGCACCTTGAAGGCACCGATGGGGGTATGGTTCTCGTGCTTGACCCAGACGTCGGCGCCCGTCCGCCGGCTGAGCAGCGGCCAGTTGATCTGGGGCGTCGGCGGCATATGGGCATAGACGATCTCAGCCGCCTTCTCGATTTCCTTGAGCGTGGCTTTCATGGCGCGGGCCATCCTTTCGCCGCCACCTTCGCCGCCCGGACCGCCGCCGTCAACCTCAGCCCCGTTGACCCGTACCCTTGATCGGGCAATGATCCCCCGATGTCCGATCAGCCAGACACCGCTTTGAGTTTCGCCGTCATGGGGACAGGTGGCGTCGGCGGTTATTTTGGCGCCCGCTTGGCCAGCGCCGGCGCCAAGGTCGCCTTCATCGCCCGCGGGCCCCACCTGGAGGCCCTGCGCACCACCGGCCTCGGGATCAAGAGCGCCCTCGGCGACGTCCACGTCCACCCCATCGAAGCCACCGACGATCCCCGGTGCGTCGGTCCGGTCGACGTTGTTCTGTTCACCGTCAAGCTCTACGACACAGAGGCGGCGGCCGCCGCCATCGCGCCGATGATGGGCGACAACACCATCGTGCTGTCGCTGCAAAACGGCGTCGATGCCGAGGCTACCTTGGCCAGTCGGTTGGGCGACAAGCACATCATGGGTGGCGCGTCCTACATCTTCTCGGCCATCGAAGAACCAGGCGTGATCCGCCACACGGGACAGATGGCGCGCATCGTCTTCGGCGAACTCGGCGGCCAACCGAGCACCCGCGCCGAGGCCCTGTTCGGGGCCTTCAAGACGGCCGGCATCGAGGCGGTGCTGAGCCCCACGATCGACCTAGAGCTATGGCGCAAGTTTACCTTCCTCGCCTCGATAGCCGCCATCTGCGGCCAGGCACGGCAATCTCTCGGCCCTGTTCTCGCCAATGCCGACACCCGTCGGCGGCTCGCCGCCGCCATGGCAGAGGTGACGGCGGTGGCACGGGCCAAGGGCATTGCCCTGGACGAAGAGGTGGTCGAGGCCCACTTGGCATTCGCGGATACCTTGGACAGCACCATGAAGCCGTCCCTACTTCAGGATCTGGAACGCGGCGCCCGGCTCGAGGTTGAGAACCTAAGCGGCACCGTGGTGCGATTTGGCGCTGAATTGGGAATTGCCGTACCCAATCACGCGGCTGCTTACGCGCATTTGAAAAATTACGCCGACGGCAAGCAACCTATTTCTTAACCGAAAACGGCGTTACCGGATGGGCATGGTTCAAGGGACCGTGGCCGTGGCCCAAACCGGGCGCTGTCTCTATGGCTCGGCGCACGTAATCGCGGGCGCGAGTGACGGCGTCGATCATCCTCATGCCCTGGGCCAGACCGGCCGCGACTGCCGAGGCCAGGGTGCAACCGGTGCCGTGGGTGCTGGTGGTGGCGATGCGCGGCCCTTCGAAGGCCTGGACCCCGCCCTCGGCGAACAGAAGGTCGGTGAGCACCTCGCCTTCCAGATGCCCGCCCTTAAGCAAAACGGCGTCTGGGCCGAGGGCAAGCAGAGCGGTGCCAGCCCGTTTCATGGCGTCAACGTCGGCGATGGCGAGGCCGGTCAGGGCTTCGGCCTCGGGCAAATTGGGGGTAAGGATGGCGGCGCGGGGAACAATGCGCTCCTTGAGGCTGTTCATCGCCTCGGGCGCCAGCAGGGCGGCGCCACCCTTGGCCACCATGACCGGATCGACAACCAACGGCACGCCGGCGGCCTCTGCATCGAGAACCGCCGCCACCGCCTCAATGACGTCGGGCCGGTGCAGCATGCCGAGCTTGATGCAATCGGCGCCGATGTCGCCCAGAACCACGCGCATTTGTTGGGCGACGAATTCCGGCGGCACTTCGTGGATGGCGGAGACGCCTTCGGTGTTCTGCGCCGTCAGCGCCGTGACCGCCGTCATGGCGAAACCGCCGAGAACGGTGACGGTCTTGATGTCGGCCTGGATTCCGGCGCCGCCCCCTGAATCGGAACCGGCAACGATGAGAACCCGCCCCTGCACCGGCCTAACCTTCTTCGTTGGCGATGACGGCGGCGATGTCATCGACGACGGCGTTGATCAGCGCCGCGTCCTCGCCCTCCGCCATGACCCGGATAAGGGGTTCGGTGCCCGACTCGCGAACCAATAGCCGCCCCTTTGGACCCAAGCGTTCAGTGCCGGCGGAAATGGCGCCCTGTACCGCCTCGTCCTCAAGCGCCAGGCCACCATCGAGAGAGATGTTGCGCAGGAGCTGGGGCAATGGCTCGAATACGCGGCAGGTTTCGCTCGCCCGGCCGCCCGAAACGACAAGAGCGGCCAGCACCTGCAACGCCGCGATAAGGCCGTCGCCGGTGGTGCCGTGATCACTGAGAATTATATGTCCCGATTGTTCGCCGCCTAAGTTGAAACCCTTTTCGCGCATGGACTCGACAACATAACGGTCACCGACCTGGGTCCGTTCGAGTGTTAAACCGATCCCGTCCAGGTAGCGTTCCAAGCCCAAGTTGGACATCACCGTGGCGATCACGCCGCCGCCCCGAAGCCGACCCTCGGACGACCACCGGCCTGCGATCAGGCCCATGATCTGATCACCGTCCATCAGCGTCCCGCCCTCGTCGGCGATAAGGACCCGGTCGGCATCCCCGTCGAAGGCGATACCGAGGTCGGCCCCGTGGGCGACCACTTGGCTCTGCATGGTCTCGGTGGCGGTGGAGCCGCAATCTTTGTTGATGTTGAAGCCGTCGGGCTGCACGCCGACGGGAATAACCTCGGCGCCCAGTTCCCACAATACCTCGGGCGCCACTTTATAGGCGGCCCCGTTGGCGCAATCGACGACGATCTTGAGACCCTCGAGCGTCAGCCCCCTGGGGAATGTCTGTTTGACGAATTCGGTATAGCGGCCCTGGGCATCATCAAGGCGCATGGCACGGCCCAACTGGCCAGGGGGTGCGAGATGGGCTGCGACGCCGTTGTCGACATGAGCCTCAATCTCTCGCTCCACGGCGTCGGAAAGTTTGTGCCC
The DNA here is from genome assembly GCA_030754885.1 of Rhodospirillales bacterium. GTDB lineage: Bacteria > Pseudomonadota > Alphaproteobacteria > Rhodospirillales > JASLLZ01 > JASLLZ01. The sequence goes on from JASLZL010000099.1 coordinate 11,287, forward strand.
GTCGGGCCCGAAGAGCTTGATGCCGTTGTCTTGGTAAGGATTGTGTGAGGCCGAGATCATGACGCCAAGATCGGCCCGAAGCGAGCGCGTCAACATGGCCACCGCCGGTGTCGGCATGGGACCGATCAAAATCACGTCCATGCCCATGGAGACGAAGCCGGCGGTCAAAGCCGGTTCGATCATGTAGCCCGAAAGGCGCGTGTCCTTGCCGATGACGGCGCGGTGACGGTGATCGCCGCGCAGGAAATGCCGTGCCGCGGCCATGCCGACCCTGAGCGCCGTCTCGGCGGTCATGGGTTCCGCATTGGCAGTGCCGCGGATACCGTCGGTTCCAAAGAGCTTTCGGGTCATGACATTCCCCTGGGCATCCAGCTGGGGCCCGGGTCCCTTCTGGGCTGGATAATTCCTAAACCAGTTTGCCGCTGATGGGGGTAAAAAATTGTTACAAACGGTTTCACTCGACGGGCGACCCCCGGGCTTCGATCGCCTGCCACACGTCGAAGGCTTGGCGCGTCTCAGCGACGTCGTGAACGCGCACAATATGGACGCCTTGGGCAACGGCGTGGAGCGCCGCAGCAAGCGAGCCCGCGACCCGATCGCTAACAGGCTCGCCCTGAGCGAGGGCGGCGATGAAGCTCTTGCGCGATACCCCCAAGGCGACGGCGCAGCCGTGACCGTGAAGAAGCGACAGCCGGCCCAGAACCTCAGCATTGTGGGCCACTGTCTTACCAAAGCCGATACCCGGATCGATGGCGATGGCGGCGCGTGAAATGCCAGCGGCCAAGCAGGTTTCGACTCGTCGGCCCAACTCGTCGTAGATGTCGAGCACGGCGTGGTCGTAGTGCGGGTCATCTTGCATGGTTTGCGGCGCGCCTTGCATGTGCATGAGGATCACCGGCACCCCGCGATCTGCGACCAAAGTCAGCGACCTTTCGTCGCCGCTCAAGGCGGTGACATCATTGACCGCGACGGCGCCGGCGTCCAAGGCTGCCTCCATGACCTGGGCGCGACGGCTGTCGATGGTGACCGTGTGGCCAGCGCCGGCCAGGGCACGCACCACTGGCACGACACGCGCCAGTTCCTCGTCCGCCGATACCGGGCGCGATCCGGGCCGCGTCGATTCGCCGCCGACATCCAAGATGTCGGCTCCGGCCACGGCCATGGCGCGGCCACGGGCTACGGCGGTGGCGGTATCGGGAGTCTCGCCGCCGTCGGAAAAGCTGTCAGGGGTGACGTTGATGATGCCCATGATCAGAGGACGGTCCAAGGCAAGACCGGCGAACGGCGGGCGGGGCACCGCCAACCGCTCGATCAGCACCGAGATGTGGTTTGCCAGCGCCTCACCTTCCGTGCGCGCCCAGTCAAGGACATCGTCCTTGGCACAACGCACTGTGAGCGCGCCGCCCGGCCGGCGGATCAAGACCTCGCATTGTTGGAAACGGTCGGGCGCGCCCAGGGGGCGCAAATAAACCGTTGTTGCCGCGTCCTCGCCCTTACGCAGGAAACCCCGCGGCAAAGCGGGGATTTCAGGCCCTGGCATCGTAGCCGGCTTTCCGGGTTGGCGCTCAGGCGCCGGGTTGAGGTTCGGGCTCCAAGCCGCCCTTGGGGCGACCCTTGGGCTTGCCGCTGGTCGGCACCGAGGACCGCGGGCCGTCTTCTTGCGGAGCGGTATCCTCGGGCTCACGGCGCACGATGGTCTCGCCCCTAAGCAAAGCTTGGATCTCCTCGCCGCTCAAAGTTTCGTATTCGAGTAGTCCCTTGGCCAATGATTCCAGTTGATCGCTGTGCTCAGTCAAGATGGCCTGAGCTTTATCATAGGCAGTGTCGATGATAATGCGGATTTCCTGGTCGATAACCTTGGCGGTAGCATCGGAGACGCTCTTGCGCTGAGTCACCGAGTGGCCAAGAAAGACTTCTTGTTCGTTCTCGCCGTAGGTCTGGGGTCCAAGTTTGTCGCTCATCCCCCATTCGGTCACCATGCGCCGCGCCACGTCGGTGGCCATCCGGAAGTCCTGGGAGGCGCCGGTCGTCACCCCGGCGTGGCCGAAGGTCAGCTCCTCGGCGACCCGTCCACCCATGGCAACGATGAGGTCGGCCTCCAGCTTCTCACGCGACATGGAGATACGGTCGTTCTCGGGCAGGCGTAAAACCATGCCGAGCGCCCGGCCACGCGGAATAATGGTTGCCTTGTGAATCGGATCGGAAGCCGGACACTTTAGCGCGCAGACGGCGTGACCCGCCTCGTGATAGGCGGTCAGCTTCTTTTCGTCATCGGTCATCACCATGGATCGCCTCTCGGCCCCCATCATGACTTTGTCCTTGGCGTCCTCCAGCTCAACCATGGTCACCACCCGCCGGCCCCGGCGGGCCGCCAGAAGCGCGGCCTCGTTGACCAGATTAGCGAGATCGGCGCCCGAGAAACCCGGTGTGCCGCGGGCGATGGTTCGCGGATTGACATCCGGCCCCTCGGGGACCTTGCGGAGATGCACCTTGAGAATCTGCTCGCGCCCCAGAATATCGGGGTTGGGCACCACTACCTGGCGATCGAAACGGCCTGGACGCAGAAGCGCCGGGTCAAGAACGTCGGGGCGGTTGGTGGCGGCGATCAAGATGACGCCTTCGTTGGTTTCGAAGCCGTCCATCTCAACCAGCAACTGGTTCAGGGTCTGCTCGCGCTCATCGTTGCCGCCGCCCAGTCCGGCACCACGATGGCGGCCAACGGCGTCGATCTCGTCGATAAAGATGATGCAGGGCGCATTCTTTTTGCCCTGTTCGAACATGTCGCGCACCCGGGACGCGCCGACGCCGACAAACATCTCAACGAAGTCCGAGCCCGAGATGGTAAAGAACGGCACGTTAGCCTCGCCGGCGATGGCCCGGGCAAGCAGAGTCTTACCGGTGCCCGGCGGTCCCACCAACAAGCAGCCCTTGGGAATCTTGCCACCCAGACGTTGGAATTTTTGTGGATCCTTGAGGAACTCGACGAGTTCCTCCAACTCCTGCTTGGCCTCGTCGATTCCGGCCACGTCTTCGAACGTAATGCGTCCCGTCTGTTCGGTAAGCAATCGGGCGCGGGATTTGCCGAACCCCATGGCCTTGCCGCCACCGGACTGCATCTGGCGCATGAAGAATATCCAAACGCCCAAGATCAGCAGCATGGGGAACCACGAGATAAGGACGCCCCACAAACCCGGCGAACCGTCATCCGCCGGCAGTGCCCTGATGCGCACGCCCTTTTCGTTGAGCTTGGGAATCAAGTTGGCGTCGTCGGGGGCATAGGTCGTGAAGGCACCGTCGTCGTGATACATACCGTTGATCGTGCTGCCCTTGATGGTGACTTCCTCGACTTCGCCGCTGTCCACTTTTTTAAGAAACTCGGAATAGGCCAGGCTCGTCTGCGGTCCGCGTGGCTGCCCGCCCTGAAACAGGTTGAACAGGGCAAACACCAACAGCGCGATGATCACCCAGAGCGCCAGGTTCCTGCTGAAGTTCACGAGATAATCCTTTCGTTCGCAACGGACGGATGGATCGAGCCACGACCCTGATCCAACCTTCCTTCTAAAGAAATAGTACGCCGGCAACGAGACGCAAGAAAAAAGCTGGCCCGATCAGGCAACTAAAAATCCTCCGGGTGAGAGTGAGTGCCTGGGATGGAAGGCGACATGTCCAATCTCATCGGCGGTCCCGCCCTCTCCTTCGCGCCGGTAGCCGATATGGGGAACGGCCCTAATTCCCGCCTTATCGGCCACGGTCGGCAGGGTCGGGCGGACGGCAGCAGGTACGGGGTTTTGTCTGAGATCGGGCCGGTGGCCGACGACTTCCGCCCAGCCGTGGCGGCCCAGGCGCTCCAATCGAGCGGCAGAGCGGACGGCAATTTGGAAACGCCCATCCCACAGCACCTCGGTTCCCGGCCGGACGTCGAGCGGCAGGGGCGGATCGCGAGTCTCTCGGCACACCAACAATTTCCCCACCGCTCCGCCTGCCGCCAAAATACGACAACCACCAAGTGTCGCCCCCCGCCGCAGGCGCCCGTCGAGGAGACGCCCGTGAAGGCGGAGCAAGCGGTCGCGTCGTGGCCCATAATCCCGACCACCGATGCACAGCACGATACGGGACAAGGCGGCGAGCGAAATCTCAACCGGGGCGGTGGCGAGAGTTCCGTCAATGACGGCGTAGCCAGCCGGATAGACTACGCAACAACGGGCCAACAAGGCCGACACCGCTGCCTCGCGCAGCATGCGCCGCCGACCGCGGCGCCCGGCCTCGGCGGCCCAGCCAGCCGACCGCCGTCCACTCTTTCGGGCAACGGCAAGATCGGCGCGCACCCGCACCCGTGCAAATGCGGGATCGTGATTGGAGGGATCTTCGAGCCAGGGCTGCCCCAACGCCTTAAGGGTCGCTGTCAGGCGCGACCGGGGCACAGCGAGAAGCGGGCGCAACAAGCGTACGTCCGGCGTCTCGACCACCGCCGCCATACACGCCAATCCGTCCTCGCCACTGCCACGGGCAAGGCGCATGAGATAGGTTTCCGCCTGATCGTCCTGGTGATGGGCGACCACGAGATGGAGGATGCCGGCATCCCGGCACCACGCCGTCATCAGGTCATAGCGGGCGCGCCGCGCCGCCGCCTGGATCCCGGTCGTCGGCTTGGTACCGGGCCAGGTCAACAGGTGATGATCGATGCCGCGTTCCCGTAACCAGGCGCCGACCCGGCCCGCGTCCGCCGCCGAATTTGGCCTCAGTCCGTGGTCCACAGTCAGCGCCGTTACCTGACCGCCCAGGCGTCGCGCCCAAGTGTCGGCGAGTATGACGAGGGCCATGCTGTCACGTCCCCCGGAGACGGCGATACACAGACGCGGCGCCGTCTCGAAGGGGCCGATGGCCTCCATCAGATGGGAGAATTCGGCCTCAGCAAGGAGCGGCGGCAATTCGGAGGACCGGCGAAAGCTCACGGGCAGCCGCTGCGCTGGCGTTGGCGCACGGCCTCGTCCTTGATGTGGCGTTCCGCGTCGGGAAAGACCTTGTCCAATTCAGCCAAAGTGAAGCACGCCGCCTCTCGCTTTTCCGAACTGGCCAGTGACATGGCAAGCTTGAGCAGGTTGTCCGCCGCCTTGGCGCCGTCCTGGTACTTTTTGTAGCCCTCGGCGAAGACTTTGGCGGCGGCCGAGAAGTCCTGACGCACGTAAAAGGTCTCTCCCAGCCAGTACTGGGCGTTGGACGCCAAGGCATCGTTTGGATGAGCATCGAGGAAGGCTCGCAATACAGTCTCGGCCTGATCGAATTCCTGCTCGAACAACAATTTGATGGCGAAGTCGTACTGTTCTTTAGGCGTACCCTTGGGCAAGGCGGGGATGGTGGCGGCCTCGACGGTAGCCGGAGCAGGCGGTGCCTCGGTGCCCGGCGGTACAGCAAGGCGATCGAGATCGGATTGGGGAATCGTCCCCAAGGATTGTGGTGCCGTTGCAAAACCCTGGCCGGAATCGGGCCGTATCGTCTGGACGGGGGACGTGGACGGAGCCCGGGAAACCAAAGGCGCGCCCGGGGTGGTGGGCTGCGCCGCCTGAGCCGCCGCCGCCTTTTCCAAAGCCCCCAGGCGAAAATCCACATCTCCGACCAATTTATTCAACCGATCATCGACCTGATCAATGCGATGGGACAAGGTTTCTGCCAAGCCGGTCAAGTCGCGCAATTCCTCATCGAAGGCACCCAGACGCGCGTCGATGCGCGCCACGGCGGATCCGCCCGATGGTTCCACGGCCCCACCGACACCAGGCGCCGGCAGAGGCGCATTTCCGCCCCGGGCCAGTTGTACGTTGAGGGTGCGGATATCTCTTTCAAGCCGGTCGATGCGGTCGAGAAGCTGGCGCAGATCGACATTCTGGGCAGCGGCTTGAGCAGCGCCGAGAAAAACGATCAGCGCGAGTACCGATAGTGCCCTGAGGGCACCCCCGGAGCGACTGGCTCTCGCCGAAATCATGATTGCACCGTCTTGCCCTGTCATCGGACCGTCAAATGTCATGGAATGCCCGCAACCGTTTTACCACGGGCGTCATCCTGAACCACATTTTAGGCAAAATTAGGGCGCCTGCCCATCCCCCGTCGGAGGGAGAAAGACAAGCGCCCTGCATTGTTCGATCCGAGGTCAGTCGGAATTAGCTGCCCGGCGAGCCGCCAGTTACCGTGGTCACGCCGCGTCGGTTCTGCCCCCAGGCCTGCTCGTTCGACCCCAAGGCCACCGGCCGTTCCTTGCCGTATGAGATAGTCGTGACGCGGCCCGCGCCGATTCCCAAGGTTATCAGGTAATCCTTGACTGAATTGGCCCGACGTTCTCCAAGCGCCAAGTTGTATTCGCGGGTGCCCCGTTCGTCGGCATGCCCCTCAACGCGCACGGTCACGGATGAATACCGCTTCAGCCAAGCAGCCTGCTTAGCCAGCGTGGCGCGGGCGTCCGGTGCCAGGTTGTATTTGTCCAATGCAAAAAAGACACGGTCGCCTACATTGGCCACCAAGTCCTCTTGGCTACCTGCGGCCGGGCCCGCTTTCATGGGTGCGGCGCCGGGCTTACTATACGTTCCCCAGTTATGCACCACAGGTTTCACCGCGCCGGCACCGCTGGCGGCGGCGCTTTCTTCCGGAGCGGTTTCGCACGCGGCGACCAAGGCGACGCTCGCGATCAGGGCTAGGATGTTCAAACGCATATTTCGTATCTCCTTTGCCGGAGTATTTCTCGTGATAAGGACAGCGAGGCGATCGGCCGACGCTATTTCAAATTATTCCTGGAACAGCAACCCCGCTCAACCAACGTCGAAATAAGGTCACCACCAGAATATGTCAATAACCACTTGGATTCGCGACTATATTATGGGTTCTCCCAGGAATCAAGGGAAACACGCCACCCCAAAGGCGACGTCCAAATTCTTTACGGGCTGAGAGGCGACCAGGCCGGGTCGGAGGCATCAAGCGGCGTTACAATTTCCCGTTCGTTTTCGCCTGTCAGGTCGATGGAAAAGAGGCGCGAGCGCCCCCCCTTGCCTTTCGCATCTGACGGTTCTTGGCGGAAATACATGAGGACGCGGCCGTTGGGCGCCCAGGTCGGTCCCTCGACTAAAAACCCTTCGGCAAGCTGCCTCTCGCCGCTGCCATCGGGGCGCATGATCCCTATGTAGAAGCGCCCGCCCCGGATCTTGGTATAGGCGATAAGATCGCCGCGGGGTGACCAGGTGGGCGTGGCGTAGCGACCTTTGCCGTAACTGATGCGGCGCACGTTGCCGCCGCTCGAATCCATAACATAGAGTTGCTGGCTGCCGCCCCTGTCGGAGTTGAAGACGATTTGGCGCGCATCGGGCGCGTAACTTGGCGAGGTGTCGATGGCCGAGTGAGACGTCAGCCGTTTTACGGCGCGGGTGCTGAGGTCCATGGCATAAATCTCTGAGTTGCCGTCCTTGGCCATGCTCATGATGACCCGCTTGCCGTCGGGCGAGAATCGCGGGGCAAAGGTCATGCCTTTGAACTCGCCTAGAATTTCATGTCGGGCGGTATCGATGTTGAAAAGGTAAACTCGGGGCGTGTCGCGGAAGTAAGACAGATACGTGATTTCTTGGAGGGTCGGCGAGAAGCGCGGCGTCAAAACCAGGTTGTGTCCCTCAGTCAAAAATTTATGGTTCTCGCCGTCTTGGTCCATGATCGCGAGGCGCTTGACGCGGCGGTTGGAAGCACCACGCTCGGCGATATAGACGATGCGGGTATCGAAGTAGCCGTCCTCGCCGGTAATCCGCTTGTAAACTGCATCGGCGATAAGATGAGCGACGCGCCGCCAGCCGGCCTTCTCTGCGGTATAGGCGAGTCCCTCCATCTGTTGCTCGGCAAATACGTCCCACAGGCGGAATTGAACGCGCAGCCGGCCGTCCTCGACAACCTGGGCCTGGCCCTGGATCAGGGCCTGGGCATTGATCACCCGCCAGGAACCGAACCGGGGTAAAGTATTCAACGATTTCGCGGTCTGGATGAAAGCTTGGTGGTCGATCGAACGAAACAGGCCGGAGCGTTCCAGGTCGGCCGAGATGACACCCGATATATCTTGACCGAAGCGGGTTTCATCAGGTGTCGTGCCGAGGAAGTTCGTGACCGCGATAGGCAGCGGTTCCACCGTTCCCTGCGTAATGTCGATCCTAAGCTCGGCGGCCGTCGGCGCCACGACGCCGACCACCAAGATGAGAGCGAGGACCGAGGCCCAGGACAGGGGCCTTCGGGGCCAGGTTTTCGATCTCATGTTCCGAACATCTCCCGGGGATTAAAGGTTAAGGTCATGGTCTGCCATTGGTCATACTTATCACGCGGTAATTTGAGTGGGCTGCAACGTGGATTCAAGACCGCGCGCAATGCGCTCTCGGCCGCGGCGCGGAAAAACCCGTCGGCGCGCAGGCGACTTTGGTTTTGAATGCGAGCCTCGCGCACGGTGCCGTCAGGGTTCATCGCCACCCAAATCTCGATGATCAGGTCTTCGGCCTCCTTGGCGCCGGACGGCAGGTTCCAGCACCCGGCTATCTGCCGGCGCACCAGGTCGATCTCGCTGATGGTCACCGGGCGCGTAACGTCGTGGGATTGCGCCGGGGTGGTGAGCACGCGCCCAATCCGATCTTCGAAAGTCTCGGGCTTGGGGGCTTTCTTTTTCTCCTCGTCCTTCTTGGGCGGCGGCGGTGCACGGCGTTCCAACTTCTCGACGGTCTTCAGGACCGAGGCGAAGGGATCTGGCGGTTTGGGCTTGCGCTTAGGCTTGACGGTCGCCAACTGAGACGGCGCCTTGGGGCGGGGCTTCGGCTTGGCCACGGGTTTTGGTTTTGGTTTTGGTTTGGGTTTGGGTTTGGGTTTGGGTTTGGGTTTGGGTTCTGGCGCCGGCGCCACAACGGCCACTTCCGGCTCGGGTTCGGGCTCAGGTGGCGGCGGTGGCGGCGCTACGGCCTTGGGCGGTGGTGGCGGCGGTGGCGGCGGAGGTGCCTCGACCTTGGGCGGCTCGGGCGTCACCTTGGCCTTGGGCGGCAGCGGTGGGGGTGCATTGGTAACTTCGGCCACGGTCACCACCTCGATGATCACGGGCGTCGCGACCAAAGGCGGCGGCTTGCGCAGCTGAGGCAGGCCGACGTAACCAATCGCCATGACCACGACGTGAGCGGCGACGGAAAGGGCGAAGCTTTTTTGTAAAGAACCTATTTCGGCCTCTCATTTTTTATTTTTTTGACGGCCTTGGCGCCAGGCATCTGGGCGACCAGTGCCACCTTGCGAAATCCGGCGGCGTTTATCGTCCCCATGACCTCCATGACGCGACCATAGGAGATCGCCTTGTCGCCCCGCACGAAAATGCGAACGTCCGGATTGTTACCGGTGATGGCGGCGAGGCGTGGCGCCAGCGCCGCCAATTCCAATTCGGTTTCCTGCAAGAAGATGGTGCCCTCGGCATTGACCGAAATGGTCAGCGGTTCATCGGCGCCGGGGATGAGGGATGCCTTGGTCTTGGGCAAGTCGACCTGGACTCCGACAGTGAGCAACGGCGCCGTCACCATGAAGATGACCAGCAAGACCAGCATCACGTCCACCATGGGGGTGACGTTAATTTCGCTCATCGGCCGCGTGCGCTGCCGCCGGGCGCCGCGCAATGAGGTCTGCATAGACGCCGCCATGGTTAGTCTCGATCCTCCATTTGGCGCGACAGGATGGCCGAAAACTCACTGGCGAAGGTTTCGAGCCGGCTGGCATAGCGATCCAGATCCTTAGACAGTTTGTTAAAGGCGATCACCGCCGGTATCGCCGCCAACAGCCCGAGCGCCGTGGCGAACAAAGCCTCGGCGATCCCCGGCGCGACCACGGCAAGGCTAGTGTTTTTCGTCAGGGCGATGGCCTGGAAGCTGTTCATGATCCCCCACACCGTGCCGAACAAACCGATAAACGGCGCCGTCGCCCCGGTCGAGGCGAGGAACGTCATGTAGCGCTCCACCCGTTCCATCTCGCGCGCCACGGTGATCTGCATGACCCTGTCGATACGCTGCTCCAAGACGCCGCGCAGGTTGGATGATGAGGACTGTCCCTTGACCACCGAGCGCCGCCATTCCTGCATGGCGGCAACGAACGTGGCGGTCATGGGATCGCGCGGCTGTGTACCGATGCGGTCGAACAAATCGTCAAGCGATCCACCGGACCAAAATGAGGTTTCAAAGGCCGACGCCCAGGCGTTGAGGCGACGCAGCCACAGGGTTTTCTCAAAGATAATCGCCCAGCACCAGATAGAGGCGATGAGAAGGATAATAATGACCGCTTTGACGATAACATCGGCGCGCAGAAACAACGACCACACCGAGAAGTCCAACGCGGCTACCGATTCTCCGATAGTCACCGCTTCAATTACGCTGGTTTCCATTCATTCAATCCGCTATTTCGTGTTGCAGCATTCAAGGAACCCTGTCCGCACGTCGGCGGGCAGGCGGGTCGGCCGTCCATCCGGGTTCATGCACACCAGGCGCAGGTTCAAGGCGACCAGGTCGGTGCCGTCGCGCCTCACCGATTGCTCGGCCGTGAGACTGCTACCACCAACCTCAACGATGTGCGTATGGACTTCCAGGTTATCGTCCAGGCGTCCCGGCTTCATGTAATCGACCGTGCAATGGCGCACGGCGAAGGCGACGCCTTTTTCGGCCATCAATTCGGATTGGTTGACGCCCATGTCTCGCAGCATCTCGGTGCGCGCCCTCTCGGCAAACCTCAGATAGTTGGCGTAGTAGACGATGCCGCTAGCGTCCGTGTCCTCGCAATAGACGCGCAGCGGAAAGATGTGGACGCCTTGCGCGTTAACCATCACCGGCCTCCGCGTTGGCAATCAGATCAAGCTGGGCAGCGGCGGTCGGAGGTGCCAGACCCAGATGTTTGTAGGCCGGCTCGGTTAGCAGCCGGCCGCGCGGCGTACGCATGAGAAACCCTTGTTGGATAAGATAGGGCTCGATGACTTCCTCGATGGTGTCGCGCTGTTCCGACAGCGCCGCCGCCATGGTCTCCACCCCGACCGGCCCGCCGCCGTAGTTCTCGGCGATGCATCCCAGATAGCGGCGGTCCATGGCGTCAAGACCGCTGCTGTCCACCTCTAGGCGATTGAGCGCCACGTCGGCGGCCGCGGCGTCCACCGCCCCGCCACCATCAACAGCGGCAAAGTCGCGTACCCGCCTCAACAGGCGGCCCGCCACGCGGGGCGTGCCACGTGACCGGCGGGCGATCTCGACGGCGCCGTCGGGGGTCAACTCAAGCCCAAGGACCCGGGCGGCGCGGCGCACGATTTGTTCAAGTTCCTCGGCCGTATAGAAGACGACGCGCAGCGGAATGCCGAAGCGTTCGCGCAGCGGCGTCGTGATCAGACCGGCACGCGTCGTGGCGCCAATCAGGGTAAACGGCGGCAGGTCGATGCGGATGGAGCGCGCCGCCGGTCCCTCGCCAATCATCAGGTCAAGCTGGAAGTCCTCCATGGCCGGATAAAGTATTTCCTCGACGGCCGGGGCGAGGCGGTGCATTTCGTCGATGAAAAGCACGTCACTCGGCTGCAGGTTGGTAAGGATTGCTGCAAGGTCCCCGGCCTTGGCGATCACCGGGCCAGAGGTGGCGCGAAATCCGACGCCCAGTTCGCGGGCGACAATCTGAGCCAAGGTTGTCTTGCCCAATCCGGGCGGGCCATGGAAGAAGACATGGTCCAGGGCCTCACCGCGGGCGCGCGCGGCGTCAATAAAGACACGCAGGTTCTGACACAACTTCTCTTGGCCGACGAACTCCTCAAGGACAGCGGGCCGCAGCGTGGACTCGGGCGCATCGCTCTCTTCCACCTCTGGCGCCACGACCCGGTCCTTGCTCATGGGGAATGCTCTTTCGGCGCCAGTTCCGCCAAGCCGGCCCGGATCAGCGCCTCGACATCGGCCGCCGATCCCAACCGTCCCGCCGCGTGAGCCACCGCCGCATAGGATTCGGATGCGCCGTAGCCCAAGTTGACCAGGGCCGAAACGGCGTCAGTGGCAGTGACACCGGCCGCATCACCCGCCACCGCCGCCGGGCCAAGGGCAATGTCGCCCACCTTGTCTTTCAGTTCGCTTAAAATTCGGACCGCCAGCTTGCTCCCCACCCCGGTGGCCTGGGTCAGCGCCGCCCGGTCGCCCGCCGCGATGGCGGGCATCAATTGGTCGGGGGTGAGCACGGTGAGGATGGCCAGCGCCACCTTTGAGCCGACGCCCTGCACGGTCATCAAGATGCGGAACCAGTCGCGCTCCACCGCATCGGTGAATCCATAGAGGTGGATGTGGTCCTCGCGCACATGGGTCTCGATTTCCAGGGTGGCCATTTCACCTGTTGCCAAACGGTCCAGCGTGCTGCCCGAACCAAAGACCAGATAGCCGACGCCGCCAACATCAATCACCACCCAGCCCTCGCCCAGGGAATCGACAAGGCCGGTAAGCTTGGCGATCACGATGCCGCCTCCATGTCCGCAAGCCGGGTCTGGGTGGAGCGGTGATGGGCGTGACAAATGGCGACGGCCAGGGCATCGGCCGCGTCAGCACCGGCGATGGCGCAACCGGGCAGCAAGATATTCACCATGGCCTGAATCTGCTGCTTAGCGGCATGCCCGGTCCCGACCACCGTTTTCTTGATCAGGTTGGGCGAATACTCCGCCACCACCAAGCCGGCGCGGGCGACGGCAACCAAGACGACGCCCCGCGCCTGACCAAGCTTGAGGGTGGACATCGGGTTACGGTTGACGAAGGTCTCCTCGACGGCGGCCTCGTCGGGGCGGTATCGCTCTATGACGCCCGCCAGGCCGTCGTATATCTGGACCAGACGTTCGGCCAGGCCAAGGCCGCCGTCGGCGTCGACACAACCGTTGGCCACGTGGCTGAGCCGGTTGTCCTCGCAGACGATTACGCCCCAGCCGGTGCGGCGCAACCCCGGGTCCAAGCCAAGAAGCATCATGATGTCACGCGCCCAGCCGTTCCAAGATTTCGTCGGCGACCTCGAAATTCGTCGCCACCCGTTGCACATCGTCGTTGTCGTCCAACGCCTCCAACAGCTTGAAAAGCGTTTCCGCGTCTTTTTCGCCAACCGGAATGGCACTGCCGGGCTTCCAGTCCAGGCGCGCCGCCTCGGGCGCGCCGAACTGGGCCTCCAAAGCGTCACGCACAGCGCTCAGGTCATCGGGCGCGCAAGTGATTTCATGGCCTTCATCGTTCGATTCCACGTCGTTCGCTCCGGCTTCCAGGGCAGCTTCGAACATGGCGTCGGGGCTTGTCGCGGCGGCGGCGAATTGGACCCGTCCGACACGCTCAAAAAGGAAGCTGACGTTGCCGCTATCGCCCAGGTTGCCGCCGTTCTTGTTGAACAGCGTGCGCATCTCGGATGCCGTGCGGTTGCGGTTGTCGGTCAACGTCTCGACGATCAGGGCGACACCGCCCGGGCCGTAACCCTCGTAGCGGATTTCCTCGAAGTTGGTGTCGTCGTCACCGCCGGCGCCGCGTTTGATGGCGCGCTCAATGTTGTCCTTGGGCATGTTGGCGGTCTTTGCCGCAGCAATCGCCGAGCGCAGGCGTGGATTCATATCGGGATCGGGAAGCCCCGACTTGGCGGCCACGGTCAACTCGCGGATCAGGCGCGAAAATATTTTGGCGCGCTTGGCGTCCTGCGCGCCCTTGCGGTACATGATATTCTTGAATTGTGAATGGCCGGCCATATGTGATTCCCGCTCTCAACCGAAATCCTGTGGGGCATCAGCCCCGACTATACCATATATTGTGTGGAGCCTGAGCAATACCCCATAGTCGCTAACAGAGCAATATGGCAAGATTGGGGCACCGGCGGGGCGGACGATCACTCCGGCCAGGTTTCGGCTAGGTGGCCGCCGGTTCTGAGCGGTGCCACGTGGCGCGCCAGGCCGGTCTCGTCGTCGGTCTCCAAAAAGACGGCGCACAGCGTCGCCTCGCCGGTCGCCGGTTCCAGGCGCCCGGGACTGTCTTCTTCCAAGAAGCGCCCGATGGCGGCCTCCTTCTTCATGCCGATGACCGAATCGTAATCGCCGCACATGCCAAGATCGGTCTGGTAGGCGGTGCCGCCGGGCAGGATTCGCGTATCCGCCGTCGGCACGTGGGTATGGGTGCCGGTGACCATGGAGACACGGCCGTCGAGAAACTGTCCCATGGCCGCCTTCTCGCTGGTCGTCTCAGCGTGGACGTCGACCAAGATGCAGTGCACGGTGTCGCCCAGGCGGTGATCGGCGAGTGCCGCTTCGACCGCCTTAAACGGATCGTCCAACGGATCCATGTAAAGCCGGCCCATGGGATGAATGACCACAATCCGGCGGCCGCCCGGCGCGTCGAAAACGCCGACGCCCCGACCCGGCGTGCCGGCGGGATAGTTCATCGGCCTTAAGAGCCGGGGGTCGCCGTCGATGTAATCAATGATCTCGCGCCGGTCCCAGACGTGGTTGCCGGTGGTGATGACGTCGGTTCCGGCGTCGTAGAACTCTTGGCAGATCTTAGGCGTGATGCCGAAGCCGTGGGCCGCGTTCTCGCCATTGACGACGACGAAATCAAGGTCCAGCCGGTCGCGCAACCGGGGCAGGTTTTCTTTGATCACGGTGCGTCCGGCCCGGCCCACCACGTCGCCGCAAAACAACACTCTCATGACGGGGGGACTTTCATGATGGGGGTCCGGCTTCCTGGTCAATCGGCGGCGATTTGGATCGCACCCTTTTCGGTGACGATCCAGTCCAGCCGTTGGTCGTGGTCCTCGTCGGGGACCCGGTCCACCTGTTGGGCGGAAAACGCGATGCCAACGGCAAGCACGCGCCCGGCCCGGCGCAGGGCGGCCAAGGTGTAATCATAGTAGCCCGCCCCGTGACCCAACCGGGTGCCCCGGTCATCGAAGCACAGGAGCGGCGCCAACACCACCTGGGGCGTAACCCGGGGCGCCGACGACGGCGGCTCAAGGAGACCGAAGCCGGCGGGCTCCAACGCCGTTCGCGGATGCCAGCGACGGAAGTGGAGCGCCCGGCCGCGCCCGACAACCACCGGCAGGGCACAGTCGAACCCTCGCTTGTGCAGGTGGCGGAGCAGCGGGCGGGGGTCCATTTCGGACTTCACGGGCCAATAGCCGGCAACCGCCCGCCAGTCCGCGTCAGGCACCGAAGGCACCCCCATGGCCACCCGGGCGGCCAGGAATTGGGCCTTGAGCGCGTCCCCGGCATCTCCGCCAAGCGCTTTGGCTGCGGCACGGCGCCGGGCACGCGCGATAGTGCGAAGGCGCTCCTTTTCATCGTCGGCGGACATGGGGCGGGAAACTTTCCGGAGGCGGCAAGGCGCCGCGGCACGTGGTGGAAGAAAAATGAGGCGGCGCCGCGAAAGCCGTTGGCTCGTTGTTCCTCTGTGGCCTGCGTGTGCAGGTGGGCACCATATACCGAGCCCACGAGCTCGGCAGGGACAGTTCCCTATAGAAGGATATTGGCCCCAGGGATTTAATGAACCTGACAAACCCCGCAGCGTTCGCCTCAGGCGAGAGTCTACGATTGTTCGAGGCGTTGAGCAATATTTTCGATACGTTCGGCCAGAGTATCGATATTGGCGATCAGTGCCTCTTCGTCGCGCAGACTGTCTGAATCGTCCGGTCCATCCAATCCGTCGAGCCGGGTGGCGGCATCCGAAAGCTCGTCGGCAACCAACAGACTGGCCATGACCAGCAAGCGGTCGTCGCCGACCTGGCCAACCGCCGCCGCCAGCTCGCCGACCCGCTTGTCCACATAGTCGGCCAGCCGCGTCAGGTTGGCTTCCTGTCCGTCATCGCAGGCAATCTGATAGATGCGGCCATTGATGGTGACCGAGACGTGGGCCAAGAGGCTTATCCTTCCAGGATCGTCTTAAGACGGCCGATGGCGGAATCCAAACGGCCGGAGACGGCCCGGTTAAGTGTCTTCAGTTCGGCGTTCTCCGCCTCGGCCGCCGATAACGTATGAGCAAGCGCCGCATCGCTCTCACCCGATTTTAGGTCCTGAGCCTCAAGCGCCGCTTCAAGCCGCGTCACGGCCTGTTCCAGGCGTTCGCGGGGCCGTTCCAGGCCTCCTTGATCCTGGGAGTTTGCGGTTGCCACCCTATCGTCTCCTTGTTCCCTTGTAAGATAGGACTCGTGCCCGGAACCCGTCAACCATTAGCCGTCCCGACCGCCTTTCCCCAGTAGCCTAGAAAACGGCATTGACGGGAACCGACAATCTGTCAATCTTGGCCCCGCCAGGACGGCGCAACATCCCAAGTCGCCCTGGTGGAAGCAAGGGTTTCTTATCATCGTAGACGGAGGTCGGAATGGCGATTCGCGTGGCAATCAATGGATTTGGTCGTATTGGCAGGCTGGTGCTGCGGGCCATCTATGAATCCGGGCGCCGCGACATCAAAGTGGTGGCGATCAACGACCTTGGCTCGGTGGAGGCCAACGCGCACCTTTTGAAGTACGACACCGTGCACGGCATCTTTCCCTTTGACGTCAAGGTCAAGGGAAACAACCTGATGATCGGCCGCAACGCCATCGCGGTGAGCGCCGAGACCAACCCCGCCAAGCTGGCGTGGAGGAAGTTCAAGGTCGACGTGGCGATGGAGTGCACCGGGCGCTTTAACGACCGTGCGTCGGCGGCTCAACTTATCAAGGCGGGGGCGAAAAAAGTCCTGGTCTCGGCGCCGGCCAAGGGGGCCGACCTGACCGTGGTCTACGGTATCAACCACGATCAGCTGAGGAAGAAACACAAGGTCGTCTCCAACGCTTCGTGCACCACCAACTGCCTAGTGCCGGTGGTCGACGTCCTCAACAAAGCGGTCGGCATTGAAAGAGGCTTCATGACCACCATCCACGCCTATACGGGCGACCAGCGCACCGTCGATACTCTGCACGGGGATTTGCGTCGGGCGCGCGCCGCAGCATCGTCCATGATCCCCACCTCGACCGGAGCGGCACGTGCCGTCGGCCTCGTCCTACCCGAAATGGAAGGCCGTCTTGACGGCACCGCCATCCGCGTACCGACGGCCAACGTCTCCATTGTTGATCTAGCCTTCGACGCCGGCAAGGAGACTACTGTCGAAGCCGTCAACAGAGCAATTTCGCGCGCCGCCAGGGGGCGCCTCAAGGGCGTGTTGGGGATCAACGACGAGCCCCTGGTTTCGATCGACTTCAACCACAACCCGCTGAGTTCGGTCTTCGATTTGACCCAGACCCAGGTCATCGGCGGTACCTTCGTGCGTGTGCTAACGTGGTACGACAACGAATGGGGGTTCTCAAACCGCATGGCCGACACAGCCGTTGCCATGTCCAAAGCGTGACGGGGCGCCCCGTCATCGTCCACTCGCTCGACCATGCCCGGGCGGCGCTTGCCGCGGCCGACGAACTTGGCGCCGCCGTCACGCTGCGAAGCGCCCCCGGCGCTGCCGCCTACCTGGGTGCCAGCGTCTTTCGCGACATGGTGGCCGAGGCCGAACGGGACTTCCCGGGCGTCCCGATCACCGCCGTCCTCGACTGCGGCAGTGACCCTGGACTGGCACTCAACGCCCTGCGCCAGGGAATCAAGGCGCTGCGCCTCGATACGTCGCCAGACGTGCGGCGCCGGGTTGCCGACATCGCCGCCCAGGGGGGCGCGGTGTTGGATGGAGATGTGACGCCGGCCCTCGACCTTATTGACGTTGCCGACCCAAAGGCCACCTGCCGCGATTGGCTGTCGATCACAAACTGAGCTAACGATGCAGTCCGAAACCTGCCGCCTATACCTGATCACGCCACCCAGCATCGTCGTGGCGGATTTTACCGAAGCCCTGGCGCGCGCCCTGGACGCCGGTGATGTCGCCTGTGTTCAATTGCGGCTCAAGGAGGCGGCGGACGATGATATCCGGCGTGCCGCCGAGGCGCTGCTGGCGGTGACCGCGACCCGCGACACGGTGCTGTTGATGAACGACCGCCCGGACCTGGCCCGGGAGACCGGCTGCGATGGCGTTCACGTCGGTCAGGAAGACGCAACCTACGAAGTGGCGCGCCAGACGGTGGGTGCCGACGCCGTCGTCGGCGTCACCTGCCATGGGTCACGCGACTTGGCCATCGAGGCGGCGGCGAAGGGAGCCGATTACGTGGCCTTCGGCGCCTTCTACGCGACCGATACCAAGGAGGCCAAGGCGAGTGCCGCCCCCGATATCCTTGCGTGGTGGTCCGAGATGACCACGGTGCCTTCTGTCGCAATTGGCGGCATCACGCCCGCCAATTGTCCGCCCCTGGTCCGCGCCGGCACCGATTTCCTGGCCGTCGTTGCGGCGATCTGGAATCACCCGGACGGTCCCGCTGCGGCGGTCAAGGCCTTCGAGAAGGCCATCGCCGAGGCCCCGGACGCAGGGTGAACAGCGCTTCGCGTTGCACCCACCGGGGCAAACTGATAGGGTCCGCGCCGCAGCGGCACAAGCGCGGTTAAAATCATGAAGATAAACGGCAACGCCGTCCGTCCCGGCATGGTGATAGAGCATCAGGACCGCCTGTGGCGGGCAGTCCGCATCCAGCATACCCAGCCCGGCAAGGGCGGCGCCTATCTGCAAGTCGAATTGAAGGACCTGCGCGGCGGCAGCAAACTTAACGAGCGCTTCCGTTCCTCGGAAACGGTGGAGCGCGTTCGACTGGAACAAAAAGCCTATCAATTTCTCTATGCCGACGGCGACATGTACACATTCATGGACAATGAGACCTACGAGCAAGTGTCGATGAACGCCGACACGATAGGCAAAGACAAGGTGGTCTATCTGCAAGACGGCATGGAAGTAATGATCGAGGCCTATGAGGGCGATCCGCTGGGCCTTCAATTGCCTGACGGCGTGACCCTGGAAGTGACCGAAGCGGACGCTGTGGTCAAAGGCCAGACGGCTTCTTCGTCCTACAAGCCGGCGGTCCTGAATAACGGCCTGCGTGTTCTTGTGCCGCCCCATATTGAGGCCGGCACCCGGATTGTGATCAGCACCCAGGACGGCACTTACGTCGAACGGGCCAAGGACTGAGCCTGAGCGGGTCATGGCCGTTCGCTCCGCCCTTATTAACGTTATGATCGGGGCCGTCCGTAAGGCGGCACGGGCCTTGATTCGCGATTTCGGCGAGGTGCAGCACCTTCAAGTCTCGAAAAAGGGACCGGCGGATTTTGTCAGCGCCGCCGATCGCCATGCCGAAGACATACTTTATAATGAACTCAGGAAAGTTCGCCCGGCGTACGGTTTGCTAATGGAAGAACGGGGCGTCGTCGAAGGCACGGACACGTCCAACCGATGGCTGATCGACCCCTTGGACGGGACGACCAATTTCCTGCACGGCCTTCCGCACTTTGCCATTTCCGTCGCCCTGGAACGCGATGGAAACCTGATCGCGGGTGTGGTCTACGAGCCTATTCACGATGAAATGTTTTGGGCCGAAAAAGGTGGCGGCGCCTATCTCAACGACCGCCGCATCAGGGTGTCGGCACGGCGGCAGATGGATGAGTCCATCTTCGCGACCGGCATCCCGCTCAAGGGAAAAAGCGACCACGGTGTTTTCCTGCGCCAGCTTGGGGCGGTCATGTCGGTATCCGCCGGTGTCCGCCGGTTCGGCGCGGCAGCGCTCGACCTTGCATACGTGGCGGCGGGACGCTACGACGGATTTTGGGAATCCGGGCTTCACCCCTGGGACGTGGGCGCGGGAATCGTCCTCATACGCGAAGCTGGCGGTTACGTTACTGGCATCGGTGGCGGTCGCGATCCCCAACTTGGCAGCGACATACTCGCCGCCAACGACCATCTGCATCGGGACCTTCTGTCGATAGTCGGCACGGCAACAGACGATGGGGCGTGACGTGTCTGGCCACGACGGCAAACGGGTTGTGCCGGGATCGCCCCTTGGTTATGGTGATTCGGCTTTAGCGGCAGTGGTGCCACAAGGCTTTGTTCTTCCGGTTTGGGGGACCGCGCAACCATGAAATTCCTCCGACGTATCCGATCGTTGCGGCGGCTAGGTCAATCTTTTCCATCCGTGGCCGCCATCTCCGTGTTGGCGGGGCTTGCCGCGATGCCGACTGGTGCCAAGGCCCAGTCGACCCCTCTCATCAATTATGGCAACGCTAACGTAATCGTTGACCTGAGCGTCATCGAGGACGGCGGCTACGGGCCGTCTCAAGGCATTGCCTCGCCGAGCCTATCCCTACCGGGAACTTCGGGCCGGCGATTGTTGATGCCGGGACCTGGGATGCCAACCTCGCGCCTGCACCTTGCCGTCCCTGGGGCGGCAAAGTCGACCGCGAAACCCGCCCAGCGCCCTGCCCTGTCGCAGCCGCCAGCCAAACCCCGGACGAAGCCGGCGCCGGTCGCCCGCGTCGCGCCGGCGACGGTCCCGCCGCCTCTGCCTTCGGTTAAAAAACCGATGGCCGCCCCCAAACCACCCAAGGCGGCCCCCAAGCCCAAGGTTACCGTCGCGGCCCCACCGCCGCCGCCCGCTGCAAAACCAAAACCCGCGCCGGTTGTTAAGAAGGCACCGCCTCCCGCGCCGCCGCCGCCGGTCGTTACGGCAAAAAAGACACCTCCTGCCGCGCCCAAACCCCGCGAGCAGGCGTCTCGTCCGCCGGCGCAAGAATCCATGGCGCCGGGACGAGCATTGCGATTAGCCTTTGCCGAAAACGCCTCCAAAATCTCGTCCGAAGTTCAAACCGAGCTGAAATCCCTGGCGCGTCAACTGCGCGAGAAAACGGACTTGCGTCTACAACTCATGGCCTACGCCGGAGGCAAGTCGCTGTCTTCAAGCAAGGCGCGGTGGCTCTCGTTGTCGCGGGCCTTGTCGGTGCGCGCCTTTCTCATCGAAAACGGCATCCGCAGCACCCGCATCGACGTCCGCGCACTGGGCAACAAGACGACGGAAGAACCGATCAACCGCGTTGACATGATGGTGGTCGCCCGGTGAGTTCCGCTACATCGTGGTCTGACTCCGAGGATTTCCGAGCCATGGCTCGGCCGCGGCGGTTTCTCGTCCGTATGGGTTTTTTTCTCGCAGCCGTCCTTGCCGGAGTGGCGGCACTCTATGCACCGCTTAGCGACGCCTTTGTGGCCAACGTACCGCTCAATGGTCTAATTCTCGGCGTCCTTCTGCTCGGTATTGTCTATAACTTTCGCCAGGTCCTGCAGCTCTATCCAGAGGTGGCATGGATCGAAAGTTTCCGTCGCGACCAAACGGCACTTTCCCAGTCGCGCCAACCAAAGCTGCTGGCCCCGATGGCGGCCATGCTGGGCGAACGGACAGATCTGCGGCTGTCGACGCTCTCGCTGCGTTCATTGTTGGACAGCATCAGCTTGCGCCTCGATGAAGCCCGCGACATCTCGCGCTACACAATCGGCCTTCTTATCTTTCTTGGGCTGCTCGGAACCTTTTGGGGATTGCTTGAGACGGTGGCCTCGATCCGCGATGTCATCGGCGGGCTTTCGGTCGTCGAGGGCGATATGGCCAAGGTGTTCAGCGACCTCAAGGGCGGTTTGTCCGCCCCCCTGGCGGGCATGGGGACAGCATTCTCGTCCTCGCTGTTTGGGCTTGGTGGATCGTTGGCCCTTGGCTTTCTCGACTTACAAGCGAGCCAGGCGCAGCATCGCTTCTACAACGACCTGGAGGAGTGGCTCTCCGGCCTGACGCGGCTCTCCAGTGGCGCCCTGTCCACCGATGGCGATCAATCGGTACCAGCCTATGTCCAGGCCCTGCTGGAACAAAGTGCCGAGAGCCTGGAAAACCTACAGAGGACCCTGGCCCGGGGTGAGGAGAACCGAATCTCCGCCAACACGAACCTGATAGCTCTGGTGGAGAAAATGGGAACCCTGACCGATCACATGCGGATCGAGCAGTCCTTGATGAAGAAATTGGCCGAAAGCCACCTGGATATGAAACCGATCCTGGAGCGCCTGGCCGACGCTGCCCAACCGGACGCGGGGAACCTGGACGAAGCAACGCGCGGCCATATTCGCAACCTTGATATCTATATGGCGCGGTTGCTCGAAGACCTGAGCGTCGGGCGCGAGGAAATGATCCAGCAGGTTCGCAGCGAGATCAAGCTTCTGGCCCGCACCATTGCCGCCATCGCCGAGGAGTCCGACCGCTAAACGGCCGGCGCAGCCGAAACCCATGCCCGCCCTTTCACGCCGATTTCGCAACGAAACCAACATCTGGCCCGGGTTTGTCGATGCCTTGGCCACACTGCTCATGGTCATCATTTTTCTGGTGATGATCTTCGTGCTTGCCCAGTTCTTTCTCAGCGAGGCCCTATCGGGCCGCGACGCTGCCTTACTGAAGCTCGAGAACCAAGTTAGCGAGCTCGCCGACCTGCTGGCCTTGGAGCGCAAAAGCAGTGAGGAACTCCGTCTCGACGTGGCGCAACTGTCCGGGGAACTACAGTCCTCCGTGGCGGCGCGCGACGACCTCATATCGACCATCGAGGCCCTGACCATTCGTGCCGAGGAGAGTGAGACCAAGACGGCGCGGCTTGAAAAGGAATTGGAAGAAGCCTTCGCGACGATCATGGTCGGTAAGGATAAGATCGAACTTCAAGTGCGCCAGATCCTCAAATTGACGCAACAGGTCACGGCACTCAAAGCCCTGAAGGACGATCTTCAAGAAGAGATCGCCCAATTGGCTGGAAAGCTTGGAAAAACCGAGGAAAGCCTGGCCGAATCCGAGGCCGAGCGCGAGAAGACACGAACGGCCCTTGGCGCGGAACGCGAACTATCGGAAAGCGCCCGCGCCAATTTGGCGCTTCTCAATCGCCAGATGGCGGCGCTGCGCGAGCAACTTTCCAAGTTGTCGGCGACGCTCACCGAATCTGAGGCACGGGCCGAACGCCAGAAGGTTCAAATTTCTTCACTCGGCCGGCGCCTCAACGCCGCCCTGGCCAGCAAGGTACAAGAACTGTCCCGATACCGCTCTGAGTTCTTCGGGCGCCTGCGCGAGGTGTTGGGGCGGCAGCCGGGAATTCGCATCGTCGGCGACCGTTTCGTTTTCCAATCAGAGGTATTGTTCGCCACCGGCTCAGCCGATATCGGCGATGCCGGGAAAGAACAACTTACCCATCTCTCTTCTACCCTTAGCGAAATCTCGCCCAAGATACCGGAGGAACTCAACTGGATACTGCGCATCGACGGGCATACCGACAGAGTGCCCATTAACACCGCCCAGTACCCATCCAACTGGGAACTGTCGACGGCACGCGCCATCTCCGTGGTCCGCTTCCTGATCGCGTCCGGAATTCCGGCCGAGCGCCTGGCGGCGACGGGTTTTGGCGAGAATCAACCGCTTGACGACCGGAACGACGAGATCGGACGGCGCCGCAATCGCCGCATCGAAATGAAACTTACTCAGCGCTGACAGACGCACCGTGCCGGCTCTCTTTCTAATCGTCGTCATCGACCTCATCGGATTCGGGATCGTCATTCCCCTACTACCGTTCTATGCCGAGCGGTTCCAGGCTACCCCGGACGTCGTTGCCCTCCTCATGGCGACCTATTCCTTTACCCAATTCATTTCGACGCCGATCTGGGGACGGGCCAGCGACCGTTTGGGGCGGCGCCCCATCCTCTTGCTCTCCTTGGCAGGCGCTGTTGCCTCGTATACTTGGCTGGCCTATGCCAACAGTCTGTGGATGCTGTTCGCGGCGCGCGCCCTGGGCGGCATGATGGCCGGAAATATTTCCGCCGCCTTCGCCTACGTGGCCGATATCACCACGCCGAAGGATCGGGCCAAGGGCATGGGATTGGTGGGAGCTGCCTTCGGCCTGGGTTTTGTCATCGGCCCCGCCATGGGTGGCATCCTAGCCGGCCCCGATCCGCTTACAGCCGACTACCGGACACCCGCCCTGGCCGCCGCCGGGCTGTCGCTAACCGCCTTGGTATTGGCCCTGATTATACTCAAGGAATCCCTGTCACCGGAGATCCGCGCCCGTCTCGCCCAACAACCAGTCCAGTCCAGACTGGCCATGTTCATCGAGGTTCTCCGACGCCGCGAGATCGAATTGTTGATCGGCATTACGTTCCTGGCAACATTTGTTTTTGCCGGCGTGGAGGCCGTCTTCGCAATGTGGTCCGAACGCACGATGGGTTGGGGTCCCGAACAAAACGGCTATCTGTTTGCCTTTGTCGGCGTGCTCGGCGCGTTGGTGCAAGGGGGACTCATGGGACGATTGGCGCGACGTTTCGGGGAAGCAAATCTCATTGTGCAGGGCGCGGTAGCCCTGACCATCGGGCTTGTTGCGCTGCCGTTCTCCCATACTTTGGCATTCCTCCTCCCCGCCATGATCTTCTTGGTATACGGATTCAGTATCTGCACGTCCTCGCTCAACAGCCTCATCTCAGTACAGGTGGGAGAGGATGAACAAGGCAAGGTATTGGGTGTCACGCGATCGGCCTCCACCCTGGCGCGGGTGGCGGGGCCTGCATGGGCCGGATTCTTGTTTACCGTGCTGGGCAAGAACTGGCCCTTCTTTGGCGGAGCGGTGGTCATGATCGGCGTGGTGCTTCTCGGGCTTTGGGTGCGGCGGCAACGCGCGAACACCTCTTGAACGCTGCCTACAGCTTAGGTATACAGGGCAGCTCAGCGGCGGGAGCAAAGGCCATGAAGAAAGACATCCACCCCGACTACCACGAGATCAACGTCGTGATGACCGACGGCACGACCTTCGCCACGCGCTCAACGTGGGGCAAGGCCGGCGATACCATGAAGCTCGACATCGACCCGAAATCCCACCCCGCCTGGACGGGGGTTCACCGGCTCATGGACAGTGGTGGCCAGTTGGCTAAATTCAACAAGAGATTCAAAGACTTCCAGATCAAAAATTAGGCCGCACCATTCAATTTGACCTGGTAAGTTTGGTATTCCACCATGGCTGCGGCAGTTTCGGTACAAGAATGACGGCACTTGATGCGCGGGGGACGGACCTAAGAGTCCGCGAGGACTTTAGGCAATGAAGAAGGCACAATTCGACGATGTCGACTTGATGCTGGTTGACCCAGCCCAGGGCACCCGTGATTCGATCAGGAATATTCTGCACAATCAGGGCTTCAGAAATCTGGGCACGGGCGCCCGGCTCAAGGAAATTCACCAACGCTTCGATGACGCGACACCGGATTTGCTGATTAGCGACATCGATCTCGAAGATGGCGACTTCTGTTCTTTCGTCGCGTCGGTGCGTCAAAGCAATGTGGGCGACAATCCCTTCATTCCGGTGGTCGGACTGACCTCCAATCCAACCCCGGATTTGGTAAAAGTTGCTGTTAACTCGGGTGTCGATCACCTGTTGGTTAAACCCTTTTCCACGGGCCAGTTGATGGATCGCATCAACGCACTGATCGAGGCCCGCAACCCGTTCATCGTGACCTACGATTACATCGGTCCGGAACGTCGCACGGGGGATCAACGCTCAAGCGAGATTCCCCACATGGACGTGCCAAACATCTTGAGAGCGAAGGCATTTGGGCAAATGGGAGACTTGGATGCCGAGAAAGCTATCAAAACAGCCCAGACCAAGATCAATAGCCGTAAGTTGGACCGCAACGTTTTCCAAATTGGCTTCCTCGTTGGGCATATCACGACCAGCCTGGAAAAAGGAATCGTGGACAATACGACTTCCGCCTTCTTGTTGCAGCTTCTGAATGTGATCGAAGAAACCGAGCAACGCGTGGGCGGCACCCAGTACACCGCTATTTCCAAGGACTGCGAGTCTTTGGCCAATGTCACCAAGTCCATCCGTGCGTCCAAGGAAAGTCCGGGTTTCGATGAAATCGTCCAGTTGAAACTTCTGAGCCAAGGCATTCAGAAATGTTTCGACGAAGCGTAATGTCCTGATCCTAGGGTTACGCTCGGGTAGGGGGATGCAGTCCCCAGACCGTCTTTGTCCGGCCAGTATTTTTTGAATAGCTTTCAAAACGGGCGACTTGGTTTGCCTCGTGCGTAAATCGTGATAAAATGCTTTGCTTGTCTTGGTTTATACGCACGTCCCTTAGAATTGGATTTACATTCTTGCGTACTGCCTAAATTTTGCAGTCTTTCTCGGGAGTGTTGTCATCTATTGGGAGATAAATCGAGCGAACGGACACGTTTGTTCGGTGGCTCGGCTCGTTGGGAAGCGGAATG
>JASLZL010000100.1 GCA_030754885.1 Rhodospirillales bacterium
CATGAACCCACGCGAAGACGCATCCGGCCTAAGGCTTACGCTGACAACTTGCGCTATCAGCGCCCGTCTTGAGGCGCTGGGGCGCCCGTAGCTCAGCCGGATAGAGCATCTGCCTTCTAAGCAGAATGTCGCAGGTTCGAGTCCTGCCGGGCGCACCAATAAAAACAAGGGTTTAGTGGGGAACTGCTGAGCCCTTGTTTTTGAAATATGGTTAAAAGGTAACATTTAAGGTAACAAGATCGCGCCGATCTGAGCGTCTGGTGCTTGCTGCAGTGCAAATTAGATACCCGACCAACCTGCATATAAATCAAACCATCCCGTGTCAAAAGGGATCCGTCCTCTTGGGAGTGCAGGGATGCGCACTTCCGGGTTCTTCTCCGGCTCAAGGAAAGGAGCGACTCTCATCGGACGCGGGACAGTAAGGTTATTTCAAGGCGGCTGCACGAATTGCGTCTGGCGTAAACGGTAGACGGTAGAGCCTGAGCCCCGTTGCGTCCCTAATTGCATTGGCGATCGCACCCGCAGTGGGCCCCGGGGGGGCCTCGCCCACTCCCAAAAACGGCTCGCCGGGGCGATTCATCAGCACCGTTTCGATCTCGGGAATGTTGTCGAACCGAAGAATCGGATAGCTTTCCCAATCGCGGCTGGTGATGCCGTTCCTATCGAACCGCACTTCTTCATACAGCGTCCAACTGGCCGCTTGCAGCACTCCCCCCTCCATCTGGGCTGCCAGACCGTCCGGGTCCACGACCTGTCCGGCGTCCACCGCGACAACGGCGCGGTGCAGACGGACCTCTGCCGCATCGGTGACCTCCAGCTCCATGCCGACCGCGAGGTAGGCCTTGACGTTCTTGTATTGCGCGAAGGCGATCCCGCGGCCGTGGCCCGGCTCCGTCTCGTCCCATCCCATCCGCTCCGCCGCTGCCTTCAGAACGGCTATCGCCCGTTCATCGGCAAGTTGACGCAGACGAAACTCGAAGGGGTCCACGCCAGCGGCCTCGGCGAGCTCGTCGATGAAGGATTCGATCGCGAAAACATTCGCATATGCGCCCAGGCTTCTCAGCGCCGAGGTCCGTAGCGGCAGGTCGCGGACCAAATGCTTGACGAGACGCCGCTTGGGAAACGTATAGAGCGGGTCGAGATTGTGATGTATTCCCTGGTGCCGCCCCATGGACGGCTGCGACACCGGCGTTGTCAACGGCTGCGCGAGATGCCGCGTCGCCAAAAGTCGTGCGGCTCCGATCCCGTTGGGGCCGGGGTACGGACGCGTGCTGTGCGTATCGCTGTAGGTCTCTTGCGACCACGCCACCACCGAGCCACTGGCATCCAGGCTCGCGCAAAGTTCCATCGCCATGCACGATCCGTACGGCTCCCAGGCGTGTTCGTCTTCGCGCGACCACTTGAGCAACACGGGCCTGTCCGGAATTGCCCGCGCGACAAGCGCCGCGTCGAGTGCGACATCGTCGGCGCCATTGTGACCGAAGCAGCCCGCGCCCGGCACATGGACCACACGGACAGCATCGACCTTCATGTTCAGCGCTTCCGCCAGGCTGTCGCGCAGATTGTAGATGCCCTGACTGTGCGTCCAGACACTGAGACGGTCATCCTCGGACAACGCGAGCGCAGCCGAGGGACCGATCGCGCCATGCATGCGGTACGGGCTTTCGAAACGCGATTGCAGCGTGACCTTCGCCTCCCTTGGTGGATCGGCCAAGGCGGGAACAGGCTTGTTCTGCGGCACACCCTCGACGACCGGAAAGCTCACCCGGTCGTTCACGCGGAGCTTTTCGTAGACGTCTTGAGGCTCAATCCCCCTACCCGTATGCCAGTTTGTCGTGCTGGCAACCCGCTCTGCAGCCTTGACGGCGGCGTATTCATCCTCGGTGGCTACGGCCACGAAGCTTCCGTCACACACAACACGCACGCCCGCCTTTTCGAGCCGCCGGCGCACCGACTCATCGAGTTTCTGCAAACGTGCGTGATAGTGGGGAGGGCGAACGACTCGCGCATGAAACATTCCCGGCATCGTCAGATCATGAACGAAACGCGCCTTGCCGATGGTGAGGTCCTCCATCCCCCGCGCGATGACATGCCAGCCGATCTGGCGGAACTCATTTGGTGATTTGACCTTGGCATCAAGATCCACCGGTATTCCGAATGCCTTGTCACCGAAGAGCTCCCAATACGTCGTCGAGCGATTGGTCGCTCTCGACTGGATCATCCCGTCGACGACCTCGAGTGACGAGGGATCTACTTGCAGTGCGCTCGCCGCCAGAAAGAGGAGATGATGTCGCGCGGTGGCCGCCGCGAGGCGGACCGCCCGGCCTGACACTTCCATCGAATTGCTGGCGGCGGTGACGCCTTCATCAGGCGAAACACCGGTCTCCGTGCGGGCGATGTCAATTCGTGCCAATTCGACATCCAGCTCCTCCGCTGCGATGACGGCAATTGCCGTCGAAACGCGTTGCCCGAGGTCGACCTTTCCGGTGCGTACGGTTACGCGCCCGTCAGCGCGAATGGACAGCCAATCATCCAATTTCGGATGTTTGCAGAGGCTCGGATTAGGCGGCACCTGAAGCCCTTTCCTGGACAAGCCGGTGGATCGCCTTCAGCACACGTGTATGTGAGCCACAGCGGCAGAGATGGCCGTGCAGTGCTTCATGAATGTCGGCCTCACTGGGGTCACGCGTACGGTTCAGCAGCGCCGTTGTGGCAATGACAATCCCCGGCGTGCAGTATCCGCATTGGGCCGCACCTTCTTCTATGAAAACACGCTGAACATCATTGCACCGTTCGTCTTCGACCAATCCTTCGACGGTGAGGATCTCGCGACCTGAGAACTCGGACACCGGTCTCACGCAGATCAAAACTGGCTCACCATCGGCAAGGACGGCACACGCGCCGCACTGCTCGAGTTCACAGCCAAGTTTTGCCCCGGTCAAGCCGAGTTGATTGCGTAAGACGTATATCATTGGCGTGGACGGGTTCGCCTCTATCTCGTGCGAAGTCCCGTTGACGCGAAGGACGATCCTAGTCATTGGCCCGAGATTCTCGTTGAATTGTGAACGCGGTAGCCAGAGCCTGCAGCATTGTCACGCTAATGGGTTTTCGAGGGCTTGTCATCGTCCGCTTTGCCCCTCAAAGCAGACGTGATCCAAGGATGCGATCAACGTTCTCTAATGACCCGAAGCGGACGTGAGGGAGGGCCGTGAACGGTGCTACCAGTGTGGTGCGGTAGGGTCATTACGTTCCAGCTTACCGAAGTCGCGATTCCACAGCGACCGTTTGTAGAAATCCTGCGACCGATCGACGGCTGCCAAATCGGAATGAATGGACACGCTTTCGATCAATGCTTGATCGCGCTACCATCTTTAGCGAAGGCGGATACGTTGTGGAGAAATTAGGGGAACGGGGATGTTGAATCACCGGTGCATGGGCGCGGGCGAGGCCCTGGTCCTAGTGCACGGCTTTCTCGGCGGCGGCGGTTATTGGGGGCCGGTTGCCGCGCACTTCGCCGAACGCTTTCAGGTCGTCCTGGTGGACCTTCCGGGTTTCGCCGGGAGCGCAGCACTTCCCGTCCCCGAGACGGTGACGGGGTTTGGCGCCGCCCTAATCGAACTCCTGGACCAACTGGGAATCGAGCGGTGCACCCTTCTCGGCCACTCCATGGGAGGCATGATCGCCCAACAGGTGGCCCTCGACGCTCCATCGCGGATCACGCGCCTGATCCTCTATGGCGCCGCGTGTCAGGCCGGGCTTACGGAGCGCTTTGAGACCATCGAGGAGACCATGGCCCGCATCGAGGCCGAGGGGATCGAGGCGACGGCGGACCGCGTCGTCGCCACCTGGTTCGT
This sequence comes from Rhodospirillales bacterium, assembly GCA_030754885.1. GTDB lineage: Bacteria > Pseudomonadota > Alphaproteobacteria > Rhodospirillales > JASLLZ01 > JASLLZ01. The sequence goes on from JASLZL010000100.1 coordinate 3,855, forward strand.
CGACGGCGAAAAAAGCTCCGCATACGACGCCTGCCGGGCCGCAGGCGTCGGCATCTCGGCTGCCTCCGCGATCGCGGCAATGACGACCATGCGCCGGTGGAGCGTGCGTGAACGGCTGGGCGAGATCGGCGCCCCGACCTTGGTGATCGGCGGTGACGGGGATCGCTCGATCGCATCCCACCACTTTCTCGATCTGTGGCGGGGGATTCCCGATTGCCGTCTTGCCGTGGTGCCCGGCTGCGCCCACGCCGCGCACCTGGAGAAGCCGGACCTCTTCATTAGTCTTCTTGGCGATTTCTTGGCGACAGACCCCTAAGACGTGCGCCCTAGCGGCGTTTTGGGCTCACTCTCTATCGAACGGAATCTCCATCAAGTCCTCGCCCCAGATCAGGGTGCCGTCGAAGACTTTATGCATATCGGCTATGGTCCGCTCGCGCATGCCGTCGCGATCGGTGCCCGGGGGAAAGTGGCTTGCGACAAGGGTCTTGACCCCGGCGTCGCGGGCTAGTTCGGCAAGCGCCATATGGGGCATGGCGGCAAGTACTGACTTGGGATTATTCCGGACGGTGGCGTCAATTTCCGTTTCGGTCAATCTGATGCACATGTGCACCAGCACGTCGGCCTCGTGGGCAAGCATGTGCATCGCCTTGCATGGCGCGGCATCGCCGGAATAGGCGAAGACGCCTTCGGGGGACTCCAAACGAAAGCCGTAACAGACCAAATAGGGTTGCATGTGGGGCACGTTGGCCAGCGTCAGGCGCCAGCCGTCACCTTCGACAACGTCGCTTTCGGCAAGTTCCGTCACTTCGGTATCGGGAAGGGCGCGCTCCCCCTTCCCGCCCCGCCATTCGTAGAGCTTCACGCTCGACCAGTGATTGCACCGCGCTTTCAAATCCAGCGCGAAAGCGCCTTCTGGGCCGAAAAGTCGGTCAACAAACTGCTGCGTACCGGGTGGGCCATAAATTTTCAGCGGTGGAATGTTGCCCGCGCCCACGTCCCAGCGGTTGAGGAATAGGCTTACAAGGTCGGCGCAGTGGTCATAGTGCAGGTGAGTGATGAAGACGTGGGTCACCTCGGTGCAGTCAACGCCTAACTCCATCAGGCGGTAGTAGGCACCGGGACCGTGGTCGAAGAGCATGACGTCTTTGCCGGTGCGTATCAGGTAGCTCGACGACATGCGCTTCATAGACGGCTCTGGCACGCCCGTGCCAAGCAGATGGAGTCTCATATTTATCTCCCATTTCAAGTTTCGTGGTTAACCGGGGGCGGCTATGCCTTGATGCCGTGCAATCGCACCCGGGGGTCGATCACCGAATACAAGAGATCGACCACCAAGTTGATGATGATGAACATGAAGACCGTAATCATCAGGTATCCGACGACAACGGGCCGGTCCAAATTATCGATCGAATCGATCAAGAGTTTGCCCATCCCGGGCCAGGCGAAAATCGTCTCGGTGACGACGGCAAAGGCGATGAGACCGCCGAGCTCAAGGCCGAGCACAGTAACCACCGGGAGCAAGATGTTCTTGAGTACGTGGACAAACATGACGCGAGCCCTCGACAATCCCTTGGCGTGGGCAAATTTGACGTAGTCGAGGAGCAGGGTCTCGCGCATGCCGGCACGGGTCAGGCGGATGACCAGGGCGGTGAAGAACAAGGAAAGGGCGACCGCAGGTAAAGTCAGATGGGCGAGCCCGTCCAAGGTGAGGAAGCTGAAATCAAGACCGAGAACATCAACCGTATCGCCCCGGCCGGAGGCCGGCAGCCACCCCAAGTCCACGGCAAAGAACAAGATGAGCATGATACCGACCCAAAAATTGGGCAGGCTGAAACCAAGGATCGAGCCGCCCATGATCATCCTGCCGCTAAAGGACTCCGGCCTGAGGCCCGCCCACATGCCGAGCGGGATACCCACGACGACGGTGATAAACATGGCGAAGAAGGCCAACTCCAGGGTTGCCGGCATGCGCTCCAAGATCACGTCGAGGGCTGAGATGCCGTATTTGAACGAATTGCCGAGATCGCCCTGAAGGACATTCTTCACGAAAACGAAATATTGCTCGTAGATAGGCCGATCGAGTCCCAAAAAGCGCACCGCCTGGACGTAACACTCGCCGACGCAGTCTTCACTGATCAGGATATCCGCTGGATTGCCGATCACCATGATGCCGAAGAAGACGATCACCGTCATGAGGACGACCACGAACACGGCCTGCAGCAGCCGGCGGATAATAAAGACCGTCACCTTGCCAATTCCATTTCCGTCATGGAAAGAATATGCACAAGAAAATCACGGACAGCCTCTCCACGAGAGGCTGTCCGTGTTCGTCAGACTTACTTGGATTTGACCACGTTATCGACCAAGTTGAGACCGTCGAGCCGCGTCGTGTACTTGAGGCCCGGACGCGATGCCCAGGTGTAGACCTCGAAATACAAAGGCGCGATTCCGACGTCGTTGACGGCAACCCCGATCGCATCCTTGAACAGCTGCTCGCGCTTGTTCTTATCGATCGTGGTGAGCGCCTTTTCGATCAAGGCGTCGGTGCGTGGATTGCTCATACCCGTCGGCTGGCAACAGAACTCCGTTCCCTTGAGGGGACCGGTGTGGACAACGGCCTTGAGCTGGATCGAAGGCTCGCCGGACGCCACACTGTAGGTACGGATGGCAAGGCTGTTGTTCATTTTTCCCGTGATCTTGGAAAAGAACACCTGCTTGGGATTGAGCACGACTTTGGTCTTAACGCCAATTTGAACGAACATCTGGGCTACCGCCTCGGCGACGCCGACGTCGTTGAGGTATCCACCCGACGAAGAGTGAAGCGTGACCTTGAAACCGTCCGGATATCCGGCCTCGGCCAACAACTTCTTGGCGCGGCCGGGATCATAGGGTTCGGGCTTGAGATCGGTGTTGTAACCATAGAACCCTTCGGGCAACAGTTGCGTGCCGACCCTTGCCGAGCCCTCGAATACCCGATCGACGATTCCTTGGCGGTTGATCGCCAGTGACAGCGCCTTGCGAACCCTCCAATCGCGCAACGGGTTCGGCCAGGCCGGGCTGCCGTCGTTGTTCCAGACGAAAGGCGAAAGGTCGCGCCGGCTGTCGAGCCACAGGTAGAAGGGACGGTTACCGGTGCCCGAGCTGATGACCACTTTCGGGTCTTTATTCAAGCCCTTGATGTCCGTGGTCGGAACTCTGTCCATGACGTCGACATCGCCGCTTTTCAGGGCCGCAACCCGAGTCGGGTCCGACTTGATCGGCTTAAAGGTCACGTTGTCCCACTTTGGCTTGCTGCCCCAGTAGTCGGGATTGGCTTTAAAGACCAGACGGTCCTCCGGCTTCCATTCGACGAACTTGTAGGGACCCGTGCCAATGGCCGCCTTGCCCGAATTGAAGTCCGCCGTGGTCGCGCCCTCGGCGTTTTTCTTGGAGACGATGATGATGGCCGCCAAGTCCGTTTCCATCAGTGGATTGGGTTTAGCCGTTTTGACCTGGACGGTGTGGTCATCGATCTTGATTGTTTTTTTGGCGGCGAGATACTGTTTGAAGCTGGTCGGGGAGGGAAGGGCCACCGCGCGCTCGAAACTGAAAACTACGTCGTCGGCGGTGAACGGCGTTCCGTCGTGGAACTTAACGCCCTTGCGCAGCTTGAATTCCCAGGTCAGGTCGTCGATCGGCTTCCACGATTCTGCAAGACCGGGTTGCAAGCCCATCAAGTCGTCCTTGGAAATCAAAAGATCGAAGGTATGAAGTGCTGTCTCTTTGGCCGAAGTGTTGGTCGACCAGTGGGGATCGATCGACGGCGGTTCCGTCTTGATGGCGTAGCGTAGATCGGCCGCCCAGGCCGAGCTCGCGATCACCCCTGCTGCGGTGATACCGATAAGAGCGCCAAAGGATTTTGTCATAAACCTTCCTCCCAGTTAAATGAATGGAAATTTTCGGGCATTTGTCCGAATGTCTAAGATCAGGCGCACACCCTCTCCGTGGCTCAATACTGCACCTGGGATCAGCGGTTAACATACCGACATTATCCAACTGGTGCAATCGGGGGGGGTATTCAGCGCCGGCGCATGGTGTGTTGGCGGTTCCCGGTCGGGGGCAGCGCTTGCCTTCGAAGCGATGGCCGGCGCATGATCCCGGTGCCATACTGATCGGAATTATTACATTTCGTTCGGCTCACGCCCATTACGGCCAACGGGTTAGCCCATGCACGACCTGAGCGGCAAGATCGTCCTGTTGACCGGCGCAAGCCAGGGAATCGGTGCCGTCACGTCAACAATCCTTGGGCAGGCGGGCGCATCGGTGATCGCCCATCATCACGCAGCGCCGGATCTAGAAGGCGCCCAAGCTGCTTTATCCAACACGCCCGCCACGCAAAAGACGTTCCTTGCGGCGGACTATGAGGACCTAAGCGCGGTCGATCAGCTGTGGCAACAGGCCGCCGATTGGAAGGGACGAATTGACGCTATCGTACTGAACGCCGCGACGATGGATTGGCATAGCGGCTTCGACGAAGAGGATGCCATATGGGAGCAATCGTGGTCCAGGCACCTGCAAGTGAACGTGATCGCGCAGGTGCGCCTGATGCGTGCCGCGGTCGGGCACTTTCAACAGAACGGCGGCGGCGTGATCGTTGTGATCTCCAGCTGGCTCGCCCATCGGGGATCGACCAACCCCGCCATGATGGCTTATGCGGCTTCAAAAGGGGCCATGAAGGCGGCGGCCCAGACCGTCGCCAGGGCTTATGCGACGGACGGCGTCCGCTGCTACATGATTGCGCCAGGGACGGTTCGGACCCACATGGGAACGGCGTTCGCCGAACTGCAGGGCATTGACGAAAAGGAGTTGGGTGAGGATCTCCCGATGGGTGAACTGATCCCGCCCGAAGAGATCGGCGAACTTGTTGCCTTCCTGATTACGGGACCCAAGCATATGTCGGGCGCGACCCTGGATGTGACCGGCGCAAACTATTTGAGGTGAGGCAGGCATGAGCAATGCGGATCTACAGCAGCTCCTCGACAAGCAGGCGATCGAGGAAGTCCTGATTGATTACTGCCGATGCCTCGATGAGATGGCACTCGACGACCTAGCCGCGCTCTTCACCGACGACTGCGCTGTATCCTACGGCCCAGGACCAGCCCTCGAAAGCCAAGGTCGGGCCGACCTTGCGAAATCCTTGCAACGCATGTGGCGCTGGTCTCGAACCTCGCATCATCTTGCCAACGCACGCATCTGGCTCGATGGCGATCAGGCCCGCGCGGTGAGTTATGTGGAGGCATGGCATGAACGCCCGGACGGGTCGTCGGCAACCATCTGGGGGCAATACCGGGATCGGCTTGTGCGCCAGGCCGGCACCTGGCTTATCGCGGAACGGCGCATGGAAATGAACGGCTCCGACGCGGGCTTCACGGTCAATATCTATCCGCTCGATCGGCGACCGCCGCCTGACGGATGGACCGCGCCCGATATCGATCATCCTCCCCAAGGCGAGAAATGAGCCTAGGCCCGACGGTTGGCCTGATCATCAATCCCATCGCAGGCATGGGCGGCGCGGTGGGGCTGAAAGGAACCGACGGTGCGGAGATTTTGGCACAAGCCCGGGAGTTGGGCGCCATCCCCCGCGCAACCGCGCGAACCCGACGTGCCTTGAGCGTCGTTGCGCAGCGATATCCGGCGATGTGCATTTTGACACCCCCGGGGCCCATGGGAGGCGAGGTGGCCGCCCAAACGGGTTTCGAGCCGAAAATACTCGACCAAGTGCTGCCGGACGAAACCTCTGCCACCGAGACGGTCGCTTCGGTTCGCCAGATGGAGAACGCCAAGGTCGACCTCATCGTTTTCGCGGGCGGCGACGGCACCGCGCGGGTCATCGCGGACGAAGTGACACAGAAAACGCCGGTCCTGGGAATTCCCTGCGGCGTTAAAATGCATTCCGGGGTCTTCACCACCAGCCCGGAGGCTGCGGGCCGGCTGATGGCGGACTTTGTGGAGGACAAAGCGCGGGTGCGCTTTCGCGAAGTCGAAATCCTGGATGTCGATGAAACCGCAACCCGCAGCGATTTGATTGCAACCTGTCTGTACGGCTATGTGCGCGCGCCGTTCGTGCGCCGATTGGTGCAATCGCCCAAGGGCGGAGGACCGCTTGCGGACGAAGACGCGGCCAAAGCCGCGGGTGCCGAGCTGGCGGCCGAAATGGCTCCTGGCACGGTCTATCTGATCGGACCCGGTACGACGATGAGAGCGATCACCGACGCCCTCGGCGTGGAGAAGACCCTTCTTGGCGTGGATGCCGTGCTCGACGGCCAAGTCATCGGCAAGGACATTGCCGATCAACAAATCACCGCGCTGACGGCGCGCCACAAGGCGCAAATCTTCGTCGGCGTCACGGGCGGCCAAGGCTATGTCCTGGGTCGCGGCAATCAGCAAATCAGTGCCGAGGTAATTCGCCGCGTCGGCCCGGACGGCATCACCATCGTCGCCAGCACCGAAAAACTGCTCGCCTTGCCCGAACCCAGGCTTTTGGTCGATACAGGGGACTCAGAGCTTGATGCCTCCCTGACCGGCTATGTCAGGGTGCGCACGGGACTGCGGCAATCTATGCTGATGCGTCTGGAATCATAAGCAAGCAATATTGAAAGGGGCGCCGTCGGATGTCAGTCTGACGGCCTGCAAAGGGAGATCGATCACCGATGCCTCCTTATCTTGGTGCGAGGCGGATTGAAGGGAAGAGAGTGACGTGACCACCAAAACCCAAGCCCACCCCTGGATGGCCAATTCAGCCCCAGGCGTAAAAGCGAGGATGCTGGCCGAAATAGGTGCCGAGCGAACCGAGCAGTTGTTCGAGCAGATCCCTGACGATCACTTTCGCTCAACACCTCTGAACCTGCCGCCGGCGCTTGCGTCTGAAGTTGACTTGCGGCGCCATTTGCTGACAACCCTGCGCAAAAACGAAGACTGCGAACGCTACTTGAATTTCCTGGGTGCCGGATGCTGGCAGCACCACGTGCCCGCGGTGGTCGATGAAATCGTCGGACGAACCGAGTTTCTGACCCCGGTTTGGGGCTCGCCGCAGTCGGATCTTGGCCGCAACCAGGCGTGGTTTGAATTCAACAGCCAGCTTGGCGAATTGGTTGGCTTTGAGGTCGTTCAGCTTCCGGTCTACAGCTGGGGCTGCGCCATCGGGCACGCGATTCGGATGGCGGCGCGGATCACGGGCCGACGCAAGGTCCTGGTTCCGAAGCTCTCGGACCCGGAAAGGTTATCGGTCCTTCGGACCTATTGCGAGCCGACCGAGATGGCCAGCCATATCGAAGTGGTGCTGGTCGAGGCCGACGCGGCGACCGGGCAAATCGACCTTGCGGACCTCCAATCCAAGCTCGGCCCGGATACGGCCGCGGTCTATTTCGAAACGCCTTCCTATCTCGGCGTTATCGAGCCCGGCGCCGCCGACATCGCCAAAATGGCCCGGGCCCAGGGCGCCGAAACAATTGTCGGGGTCGATCCGATCTCTCTTGGCGTTCTCAAGGCGCCGGCGGATTATGGCGCGGACATCGTCGTCGGACCGACGCAACCGCTTGGCGTTCACATGCATTGTGGCGGCGGCGTGGGCGGCTTTATGGCTGCCCCCGATCAGGAATGCTATGTCCGTGAGTTTAATGGCTTTTTGGTGTCGATCGGCGAAACCGTTGAGCCGGGACAGTTCGGCTTTGGCCTCACCGCGTCGCACCAGACATCTTACGGCATGCGCGAGGAGGGCAAGGATTGGACCGGCAATTCGGTCTATCTGTGGGCCATTGCAAACGCCGTCTATATGAGCCTGCTCGGCCCGGAGGGATTTCGGGAGGTCGGTGAGCTGATCGTCTCCAGAGCCAATTTCGCGGCGCGGCAGTTGGCGGCCATCGACGGCATCCGAATTCCGTGGCCGGAAGGATTCTTCAAGGAGTTCGTCGTGAACTTCGACGCGTGCGGAAAGACAGTTGCCGAAATCAATGATGCGCTCCGCACCCGCCATCAGATTTTCGGCGGCAAGGATCTGTCCCAAGAACTGCCCGAACTGGGACAAAGCGCGCTTTATTGCGTCACCGAAATCCATACGGCGGACGATCTGACCCGCCTCGCCCAAGCCGTGAAGGAGGTCGTGACGTCATGACCGAACCCGTCAAATTACGCGCCTATCACGCCCCCGTCTGGGACGAGCCCATTGTCATGGAGTTGGGCCGACCCGGCGCGCGCGGCCAGGTATTCGGGGCCCCTGAACGAGAGGTCGTGATGGAGGTCGGCGACGCCGACGATCTGATCCCGGCGGCGATGCGCCGAGAGGATCGCCCCGCGCTGCCCGAAATGAGTGAGTTCGAGGTTCAGCGCCATTACCTCCATCTGAGCCAGGAAACCCTGGGCATGATGGGGATCAGTCTCTTCGGCACGTGCACGATGAAATACAATTCCCGGCTCGGCGAGGTGATGGCCGCCCGACCGGAATTGGCGGAAGTGCATCCGTTACAGCATCCCGACACCTTGCAAGGCGTGCTTGAGATCATCCACGGTCTCGAT
>JASLZL010000101.1 GCA_030754885.1 Rhodospirillales bacterium
CGCGAAAGGCCCGGTTCGATCTGGCGCGCCCGGTTAGCGCCAATAATCTCGATCGGCGCGCCGGCCGCCCGGCGTTCCTCCATCACCGCTTCGAGAAGCGCCGCGTCTTCGTCGTTGAAGGCAAGGGTCAGTCCGCCGCGAATCGAAAAACCCATGTCCATGCCCAGCCACCGGGGCGCCGTCTTCCACAATTCCCAACCTTTGAGGGCATAGGGCAGCAGCGCCGCGCGCTTGGTCTGCATCGAAAGCGTTCCAGGGTTGGCGCCACTTGCCGCCCGGCAAAGCGGCCCGCGGTCCAGAACGGCAATGCGCATGCCACCTTGCGCCAAATGGAGCGCCGTCGTGCACCCCATAATGCCGCCGCCGATAACCGCGGCATCAAAACCCTTCGCGTCACTCATGAGCACCTATCCGCCGCGCTGGCCGGGCAGGGCGTCGACCAGATCACGGAAGGCATCTCCCCGGGCTTCGAAATTGTCGAATTGATCAAACGACGCACAGGCCGGCGACAGCAGGACCACGGCGTCCCGGCTATCGTGTCGTCGTGCCAGAGCCTGAGCCTCCGCGACCGCCGCTTCCAGCGTCCCAGGTTTGCTCATTGTCACCTTGCCAGCCAGGGCGGTGGCGAATGAATCCGCCGCCTCTCCGATTAAGAAGGCGTGGCGGACACGCCCAAGGTACGGCTCTATCGCCTCCAGGCCGCCTTCCTTGGCCCGCCCGCCGGCGATCCAGTAGATGGTGTCGTAACAGGCCAGAGCTTTGGCCGCGGCGTCCGGGTTGGTGGCCTTGCTGTCGTTGACATAGGTGACGCCGTCGATGGTCGCCACCAGTTCCTGGCGGTGGCTGAGGCCTGGGAAACTGCGGATACCCGACGCAATGGCGTGATGCGGCACACCGACCGCCCGGGCCGCGGCGAAGGCGGCAGCGGCATTTTGCCAGTTGTGGCTGCCGGGCAGGTGGGCCAGCGGGCGCAAGTCGAGGACCACGGTGTTCTCGGCCGCGCTGTCGTCGCGCAGTTCCCCGTTGGCAACGTGTATTCCGCCGGTGGCGCGCCGTCCGCTTGAGATGGGAACCACGATTTGCTCGCCGGTCTCGCGCAACTTCTCGAAGATGGCATGGGAAGGCTCATCGTCGATACCCACTACCGCCGTCGCACCTGCCGCCTGACCTCTAAAAACCAGGGTCTTGGCCGCCACGTAGCCCGCCATGCCACCGTGATGTTCTAAGTGATCGGCGCTGATGTTGAGCAGCACCGCCACGTCGAAGCTCAGGGACGGCGCCAACTCCAATTGATAAGACGACATTTCGAGGACGAAAATTCCCCCCGGCGCCGACGGCTGTAATTCCAGTACCGGCACCCCAATATTGCCACCGACCTGAGTAGGACGTCCCGCAGCCTTTAATATGTGTCCCAAAAGTGCCGTTGTGGTCGATTTGCCGTTGGTGCCAGTGACACCGATGAAGGTGGCACCCCTTTGAGTCCGGACCAGCAACTCGATATCGCCGATGATCGCGCAGCCGGCATCTCGGGCCAGCGCCACAGCGGGGTGAGGACGGGGATGGGTGTGGGGGATGCCTGGGCTCAGCACCATTGCATTCGGCGTTGACCAGTCGCAGCGCGTGAGATCGACCAGCGGAATGCCGGACCGCGCCCCGGCATCGCGAGCCGCCGCGTCGTCATCCCAGGCCCACACCTGGGCCCGGCTTCGCATCAGGGCGGCGGCTGCTGAAAGCCCGGTGCGCCCAAGGCCGAGCACGGCGACGGTGCGGCCTTCGAAAATCGAGAGATCGATCATCGCTCCCCCGTCCCCGGCCCGTTTTCCGCCGCGCCATCGCTATCGAAGAGAACGCGCTCATTTCCGGCCAGCGTCAAAAAGCGCTTGCCCTTGCAGCGGCCGATCAACGTCAGGCCGGCCTGGCGCGCCAAATCCACCCCCCAGGCGGTGAAGCCGGAGCGCGAAACAAGGATGGGAATTCCCATCTGCACGCACTTGATGACCATCTCGCTGGTCAAGCGTCCGGTGGTGTAGAAGATTTTGTCGTCGCCGGTCATATCGTTGAGAAACATGTAGCCGGCAATCTTGTCGACCGCGTTGTGGCGGCCCACGTCTTCCATGTAGACCAACGGCCGATCCTTCTGGCAGAGCACGCAACCATGGATGGCGCCGGCCTCCAAATACAGGCTGGGCGCGGTGTTGATCTTCTTTAAAAGGCTACGCAGCCATGAGGTGCGCAGTACTGCTCCCTTCGCCAATTCGACCGATTCGAAACGCTCCATAAGGTCGCCGAACACTGTCCCCTGGGCGCACCCCGATGTTAGGGTTTTCTTCTTCAGCTTATCTTCGAAGTCGGTCTGGTCCCCGGTGCGCACGACCACGGTGTCAATCTCGGGATCAAATTCGATCGCCGTGATCTCGCCCCTTGAGACCAGCATGTTCTGGTTTAGAAGGTAGCCGACCGCCAGATACTCGGGATAGTCGCCGATGGTCATCATGGTGACCACTTCTTGGGCGTTGAGAAATAGCGTCAGCGGACGTTCCATGGTGACCGAGGTGGCCACCTCCACTTGGTCCTGGTCCATGCCCTGGACGCGCCTTGTCAGACGTTCGTCTCCGGGATCGGGCTTGACGAGAAACTCGTCACCTTCGGCCATGCCAACTCCTTGTGCCCCCAACTATGAAGGGCGCGCGGTTCGGCGGCAAGTCGTCGAAAACGATCCCGGGACTTGACAGCATCGGGCTGGTGTTGGACTCAACGGTGGAGCGCCCGTTGCAACGGCAACGCCAGAAAGGGAGGTTTCACGTGCCCGCCACACTCGACCAAGTCCCCCCCCATCCCATGGAGAAAGGGTACCACAAGCCCCTTACTCATCCTTACGTCTTCATCGACGGTTGTGTCCAGATTTGGCCCGATACCGATTACACGACGTTGAACGACCACGCCGTCACCGCATCTTGCATTACGACATTTCGGCCCGACGACGGACCGGGCAATGCCCTTGAGGCGATCGCAGATTGGTACCGCATCGCGGACACATATGAGGGTGTGCGCTTAGCCTTTACGGCGGCTGACATTGTTGCGGCCAAGAAGCAGGGCCAAGCTGCCATCGTGCTGGCGTCCCAGGGCGGTGATTTCCTGGGCCAGAACATTCACCGGCTCAAGGTCTTTCACCGGCTTGGGCTGCGCATGATGATCCCCGCCTATAACGCCCGCAGCCCCCTTGGTGACGGTTGCCTGGAGGCCGCCAATTCCGGTCTCTCGGCGCTCGGTCGGGCATGGGTGGCGGAATGCAACCGTCTCGGCGTTCTGATGGACCTGACCCACACGGGTGAACGCACCACGCTTGAGATCTTAGAACACACGGAAAAGCCCGTGGTCTTTTCCCATTCCAACCCCAAGACGCTGGTCGATACCCCGCGCGCCATCACGGACGAACAGATCACGCGCTGCGCTGCCACCGGCGGCCTGATCGGGGTGACCAATTGGGGGCCTCTTAATTTTAGCGCCGAGATGACCGCCCGTCCGACCTTGGAGAACTTCCTCGACGCACTGGATTACACGATCGACAAGGTCGGCATCGATCACATCGGCATCGGCACCGACATGAGCCACGGCACCTATCCCGACGGCGATTTGGTGCGCAATCGGCCGGCTGCCGCCACCGGGCGCTACGCCAAACACGTGGAGGGCAACCTGCGCTCGCGCCAGCGCCACGTGGTCGGGTTCGACGACTACGGCCAGCTTCTTGACGTAGTCGAGGCGATGCAGAAACGAGGGTTAAGCGATGCGGACGTGCAAAAAGTCCTGGGTGGGAATTGGCTCCGGGTCTTCGAACACGTTTGGGGCACCTAACACTCGTGATAGGTTAGGCCGTCGGCACATTCGGGGAGGATTGGCATGACGGATATCGGCGGCGCCCTTGGCGCGGCATTCTCCATGATCGTTCACTTCGACCGCGATCTCGCCGAGATCGTCGGCCTGTCCCTCAGGGTCAGCCTGAGCGCCGTCTTCCTGGCCACTGTCATCGGCATGCCGTTGGGCGCTGCCCTGGCCTTGTTCCGGTTCCCCGGGCGCGCCGCCGTCGTCGTGCTGCTCAACGCGTTGATGGGTTTGCCGCCCGTGGTCGTCGGCCTGATCGTCTATCTTCTATTGTCGCGCACCGGACCCTTCGGCGTCATGGGCCTGTTATTCACGCCAACGGCGATGATCATCGCCCAAGTTCTCCTCGTCGTCCCCATCGTCGCGGCGTTGACCCGTCAGGTGGCGGAGGACCTGTGGGCGGAATACGAGGAACAGCTGCGCTCACTAGGCGCCGGTTCGGGACAGGCGCTAGTGGCGCTATTGTGGGACGGCCGCTTCATCTTGATGACGGCCGTGCTTGCCGGATTCGGTCGCGCCAGTGCAGAGGTTGGGGGCGTAATGATTGTCGGCGGCAATATCGATCACGTGACCCGAGTCATGACCACCGCCATCGCCCTTGAGGTAAGCAAGGGCAACCTGGCCCTGGCACTCGGCCTTGGCATTGTCCTCATCGTGCTATCGACGGCGATCAGCCTCGCCGCTTATCAAATCAAGGAGGCGACCTTGAGGCGCCATGCCATCTGACGTCCCTTCACCACCTTCCGTTTCCATCCTGCCCCTCGAAGCGCGGGCCGTCTCGTTAGAGGCCGGCGGCAAGCGCCTGATCAAGGATCTCAATTTCACGTTGGAGGCGGCGAAGAGCACCATCGTCCTAGGCCCCAATGGCGCCGGCAAGAGCCTGCTTTTGCGCCTCTGCCACGGCCTCCTCAAACCAAGCGCCGGCGAGATCGTGTGGCGCGGCACCCGGGGCCGCGATCCAACCCCCTACCAGGCCATGGTCTTTCAGCGCCCGGTGATGCTGCGCCGCTCGGTGGCTGCCAACATCGACTACGCGCTGGCCCTGCGCAAAGTTCCCCGCGCCCAGCGCCGGAACCTGATCGAGGATGCCCTCCATCGTACCGGCCTGGAGCATTTCGCCCGCCATCCGGCCCGCGTGCTCTCGATCGGCGAACAACAACGGCTGGCACTCGCCCGGGCCTGGGCCCTGACGCCTGAGGTCCTGTTCCTGGACGAGCCGACGGCCAGCCTCGATCCCAACGCCACCCATGTCATCGAACAGGTCATCGCCGCCTTCGATGCCGCCGGCACCAAGATCATCATGACCACACACGATCTCGGGCAGGCCCGCCGTCTGGCCGACGAGATCGTGTTCCTGCACCAGGGTCGGGCGCTGGAAATATCCACGGCTGACGATTTTTTCGCCGGCCCCATCGATGCCTCGGCGCAAGCCTTTCTGCGCGGCGAGCTTCTGTGGCGTACGCCCGATCCGTGATAGATAAAATTAACCAGCAAAGTGGAGACTGTGAAAATGGTGGAAAAATGTGACGTTCTGGTTGCCGGAACCGGCGCCTTCGCTGCGCGTGTCGCTTTTGATCTGGCGGCGGGCGCGGAGAAGCCGCTTAAGGTCGCCATCGGGGGACGCAACCCAGAACGCATGGATTGGTTGCGCACGGCCGCCAATGCGCGGGCCGCCATTTTCGGCTGCCCCGTCACCTTTTCCATCGCGCCAATAAAATGGGAGACGCCGGAGTCCATCGCCGAGACCATCGCCGCCGTCGCCCCCAGCGTCATCATCCAAGCGGCGACCTTACAGCCGCCTTCCGTTGCCCACGCCGGCGATTCGGAATGGTCGCGCATGGTGATGAGCGGCGGGCTTAGCATTACGTCGGTCTTCCAGGCACTGCTGTCGGCGCGCACCGCCGAGGCCATGCGCGTGGCCGGCAATAAAGGCGCCTTCATCAACTGCTGCTATGCCGACGTCGCCAACGGCATCATTGCCGCCAAGGGACTTCCCATGACCTGCGGTGTGGGAAATGTGGCCATCTTGGCGACCATGTTTGAAGGTGATCTCGGTATTCGCCAACCGGGTCATGTCAAAGTCCTGGCTCACCACCACAATCTGGGAACGTGGCGCGGACCGGCGGCCGAGCGCGGTGGCATCCCTCCCCGGACATGGATAAACGGCGAAGAGATCGACGACGTATACGCCTGCTTCGCCCATTTGCGGCTAACCCGGGAATCCGCGATCGACATATCGGGCTGCACGGCCGTACCCGTGATCCTGGCCCTCGTCGGGCACCACAACCAAGTGTGCCACGTACCGGGCCCGGATGGACTGCCGGGCGGCTATCCGGTGAAAATAGAGGGTGGAGCTCTTTCTCTCGACCTCCCGGACGGCGTGAACCGTGACGAAGCCATTGCCTGGAACCTCCATTTCGAGGAAGTAAACGGGCTTGTCGTCACCGACGAAGGCCAAGTGGTTTGCAATGGCCGGCTACGCACCCAGCTGGCTGCCCACAGCCCCGAATTGGCCAAGGGTTTTCATGTCGATGACCTGGAAGCGGCCTACGTCGACCTCTTGGAACTGCGCCGCAAGCTGGGAGGCTGAGGGAGGACCCCGACGCCGCCTTTAGTATTCTTTTTCCGGAACGAAGGTCTGGTCCGATAACGGCGGGCGCACGTAGCCTATTTGTTTCTGGCGCGGCGGCAGGCGGATCGGTTTCGGCGTCAAATCCTTATACGGAATCATGCTGAGCAGGTGGGAGATGCAGTTGAGGCGCGCCCGTTTCTTTACGTCCGCGTCGACCACATACCACGGTGCCTGTTTGATGTCGGTATGAGCGAACAGCTCGTCTTTGGCCTTCGAGTACTCCATCCAGCGCTTGCGCGATTCCAAATCCATGGGGCTCAGCTTCCAACGTTTGGTGGGGTCGAGGAGGCGAGATTGGAAGCGGCGCTCCTGTTCATCGTCGCTGACCGAGAACCAGTACTTGATGACGATGATGCCAGAGCGCACCAGCATGCGCTCGAACTCGGGGCACGAGCGCAGAAATTCGCGATATTCCTCGTCGGTGCAGAACCCCATTACGCGCTCGACACCAGCCCTGTTGTACCAGGAGCGATCGAACAGCACCATTTCGCCCGCCGCCGGAAGATGGGGGACATAGCGTTGGAAATACCACTGGGACTTGTCGCGTTCGGTGGGCGTCCCCAAGGCAACGACCCGGCAGATGCGTGGATTCAGGCTTTGGGTGATACGTTTGATGGTACCACCCTTACCGGCAGCGTCGCGGCCTTCGAAAATGGCAACGACCTTGAAGCCCTCGTGCTTGATCCATTCTTGTAGCTTAACCAGCTCAATCTGCAGCCGCGCCAGCTCCGCTTCGTAGATCTTGTTCTTGATCTTTTTCCGCGGCCGCTTTTCGTCGGGTTTTGACGGCGCGGTCGGCGCAGCATCCTCTGCCTTGACCTGGGCCTTGGGTTTCTTCTGGACTTTCGCCTTCGGCGCCTTGGTTACCTTGGCCTTCCTAGCCACGATCTTCTCCCGGTTGTCGGGTTCAAGCATATCCCTCTCATAACCATACCCATTGTCGCCGAGTCCGTCAAAATATTCTGGTTTTCAAAGGCTTAGAGGGTAGAGACCGACTTAGCTCAATCATCCCCCGTCAAGTGAGCGGCAGCAATGGCGCTGACATCGTCCAAAAGGCCAGTCGGGTCTTCTTGGGTCAGTGCTTTGACGACTTGGTTGCGCGAAAGCTCCACGTGACGATCGGAGAGTTCCGCCATGGTGCTCTGATCATGGGTCGCCGCGGCGCCTGTCTGACGTCAGCGCCCTTGGGACACATTGAGGGGTTTGCGTAAGGGAGGATTTCTGGCTCATCGTAGTGACCGAAGGGAACGAAGATGAGGCAGAAATTGATGAGCAAGAAGGCTCCGGCCGAGAGGGTCGTTCGGG